>JAWXBB010000690.1:0-6951 GCA_034439795.1 Planctomycetaceae bacterium
CCACCGACCAGTGCGCCGGGTTCCCCTGCCAGCCGGCGAGATCCCTGCCATTGAAGAGATCCACCCAATCTTCGTCGCGGGTGGGCATGGGAGATTCTGGTGCTGACGTCGGCGTCACGTCCTGGACTTTGACTTCGCCGCTTTCGCCTTTGCCGACGCTGAACACAAATCGCTTGAAAAGCTGCTGATCCCTGTTCACGACGAGCTCGTGCTCGCCCGGTTTGAGCTCGATGGGCGCGCTCAGCGCGTCGGCCCCAATCGAAGTCTTGTCCAGGAAGAATGACAGTGACGGGTCGTTCACATCGATCGGAATATTCACGATGACCGTGACGGTGTCCTTGCGAATGAAAAACAAAATCCCCAGCAGCACAATGACGCCGACGACTCCCGAACCGGCCAGATACGTCCACCACGTCGGCGTGCGGTGCTGCCTGGCCACGCTGCGAACCGCCCGGTTCACTTTCGACTCCACGTCCGCGGAGACCGCTTCCATCAGCCGGGCGAATTCGTTCGTCACCAACGGCTCGCTCGACGCTGCGGAAGCCGGTGCCGCCGATGCCGTTGCCCCGGCTTTGATAAAGTCCGTCAGCGCGGCGGCGAAGTCCTTCATCGAGGCATACCGGTCCGCCGGCTTCTTGGCGATGGCCTTCATGCAGATCGCCTGCAACTTCGGGTCAATGCCCTCGCGGAACTGCGACGGCGGCGGCGCTTCGACGTGCAGAATCGAGCCGATGACTTCCGTGACCGTGCCGCTGAACGGCCGCTGGCCGCAGAGCATTTCGTACAGCACGATGCCCAGGCTGTAGACGTCCGTCGCCGGACCGACGGTCTTGGTGTCGCCGCGGGCCTGCTCGGGGGACATGTAGGCGGGCGTCCCCATGATCTGGCCGCTGTGGCTGAGTTGCGGATCGCTGGGACTGGCGCGGCGGGCCAGGCCGAAATCCATGATGACCGGCTCGCCCTTGCGGTTGATCATGATGTTGGCGGGCTTCAGGTCGCGATGAATGACCCCTTTCTGGTGCGCTTCGTCGAGCGCTTGCGCCAGTTTGCGGACCACCGAGGCGATTTGCCGTTCGGTGAGCTTCGCGCCGCTTTGGAGCACCTTCGACAGCGGCTTGCCGTCGATGAATGCCATCACGATGTAGTCGCGGCCGTCGGACGTGGTGCCAACTTCGTGTACCGGGCAGATGTTGGCGTGATGCAGCCCCGCGGCGGCGCGGGCTTCCCGGAGAAAGCGCTCGCGGTCGTCCTTCGAGGAGAGCGCTCCGGCGTGCGGCACTTTGAGCGCCACGTCGCGGTCGAGTTGCGGGTCGCGGGCCTTGTAGACGGCGCCGAATGCCCCTTCGCCGAGCCGCTTCTCGATCAGAAATCGCGCGACCTGCGTCAACGGTGGGCTTGGCTCAGCGGGAGCGGGCCGCGAAGGCCCTTGCGACGTGTCGGCCGCAGTCCCCTTCACGGACGAATCGCGGGCCGCAGACCGGGCGGAGAACCGGCGGCTGGGGCCGGCATTCAACTCGGCAAAGACGAGGTCCACGATCGACGCATACGGCTCGAACCGTTTGGCGTAGTCGTCGCGCTGCGGCAACTCTCCGGCCCGACGCCGTAACTCCAGCTCCAACTCCAGCAGCCCGCGAAAGAGCGGCAGGCGGACCGACTCCGCGACATCGCCGAGAAACTCTTCCAGCCGCGGACGCTTGTCGGACGCAAACTCCGCCTCGAAGCGATCGCATTGCAGATCGATCCGTTCGGCGATCGACAGCTCATCGGCAGGTGCAGGGGCCATGAGAGCTTTCCGTGCGGAGAGGCCGGACTTCGGAAGATTCAACGAGCCACGAGGCGGCGGCAGAATCCCACGGGTTGCCGCCCGTGGGATTCCGTAACTTGCGATCAGAGATTATGGCCCCTCCCGTGGCGGTTGAGGAGCCGTTGAGTTTTTGGGGGAAACTGGTTGCGATTCGGCCGGTGGCGCGGGCGCCATCGCCGGTGCAGGCGCTGGGTAGCCGCCATAGCCGGACGACATCGCGGGGGAAAACTGGATGCCCCGCAGGACCAGCACGTTTGGCTTGATGTTCTGCAGCCAGAATTCGTCGACCAGCTTGCCGTTGGCCGACATCAGCACGGTGGCTTCGCCGGCCCCGAGCCGCTCTTTGACGCGGTCCGCCGGGAGGTCCTTGCTGTCGCCGGTGGAGAACCGCAGCGCGTTCCACGGAACCGTTGCCGTCGTGCTGTGCCGCTCGGTGGACTGCACCTTCACCATCTTCTCCGGCGAGACCGACGAGTCATTGACCTTCACGGTCACTTCGGAATCGACCTTGGTTTCGCTGAAGCGGCGGATTTTGACGGCATCGGCACCGTCGCGCGCGGCGAACACCATCTGCGGCGCAGGCGTGGATGGCAATTGCGGCGGTCCCACAAGGAGGTCTGCCGGCGCATAGGTCACAAATCGGAACGGCGACGGGGACGAGTCGAATGACTGGAGCCCGGTCGGAACTGGTTGCGCCCGCTGCGGCGCCGGCAGGATGGCTCCCGACCCAGGCGCGCATCCCGGCACCACACCGCAGAGAATGATCGTTCCCGGTTTGAAGAGGGACGCGTAGTAGTCGGGAATCATCTCCTCGCTGGTGGACGTCAGCACCAGCGTATCGCCCGTGACGCGCTGCTTGAGGTCGGCCAGCGTGATCTTTCGGCCATCGGTCTCGAAGGCCTTGACCGACTCCAGATGGACCGCGTTGTTGAACTGCCGGCACACCATCTGCGTGAGCATCCTCGTTTCCGTCTTGGACTCTTCACGAACTTCGGTGACGGTCTTCTGCACCGTCTGGCCGTTCTCCTGGAACTCCTTGGTCACCTGCACCGGCACCTTCACGGTGACTGCGTAGGTTTCGGGCTTGCACTCATAGGTGCTCATCAGGTTGTAGAGCCACCAGTCGCCGTTGGGAGCGGCCCGCAGCACCTGCTGGGTGGGCTGGTTGTCGAACTGTGCCAGGACGTTGTTCGTCCACGTCAGCAGCAGGCAGCTCAGAGTCAAGACGCGCATCGCAGCGACTCCAGAAGGGGAATGTGGCTCACGACCAGAAATGCCATGAGGGAACTGCCGAACGGCGCTCCGGTGACGACAGGAATTCTGGCGAGACGACGGAGATTTTTCGAGAGACCGGTCGCGTCGAATCTCATTCCGCAGCGATCAGCCGCTCCCACCGCAACCGCACCAACTCCAGCTTCCGCTGGACCTTGCGCTGCGTGCAGCCCATCAGGTCCGCCACCTCGGCGGAGGTGTGACCCAGGAGGTGCAACACGGCGAACTCCCGCAACTCCGGCGGAAGCTGGTCCAGCAGTTCCTCGGCCCGCACGTCGACCTCAGCGGTGGGCTGATGCCAGGCGAGCGCATCCAAAGCCTGGGGCGGGCTGCGATCGGCGAGATCCCCTTCGCCCAGAATCCGACCGCCGCCCCGCTTCTCGGCCGCTTCCGAGCGCACCTGACGACGGGCTTTGAACACGGTGATCTGTGCGAGCAACTGCCACAAATGATCCCGGTCCGCCACCGATTCGAACTCCCCCGCTCGTGCGCGCCGCCAGAAACTCACCAGCGCCTCCTGCACGGCGTCTTCCGCGCTCGCTGCGCGTTGGGGACGGTCAGCGAGCACGCGCGCGGCGAGCCCCATCAACCGCGGAAAGAACCGCTGCCAAAGCTCCACCAACGCCAGATCGTCTCCGTGGCGAAGCTGACCGAAGAACCATGTGATGGAGCCTTCGGCGGGATCGCTCGGTTTTTCCGTTGGATCGGACATGCTTTTCCCTGACGGGCCTCGAATGCCGCGATCATAGCCGACGACCGCTGAGCCCGAACGGTTGATCGGGCCTTGTCCCGTCTCGGTTTGGCTGAATACAGCGGCATGTGAGGCGGAATGGATTACCGGTCGGACTGACTGGTGAAACCACACATCGCCGATTTCATGAGCCTGACAACAGTCTCTAAAGCGTTATTGATAAATAGTTTAGTTGCCGTTGACTTTCTTCTGAGATGTCTTGAACCGCCTGACAACCAATCTCAAGAATTACGAGCGGATTCTCAGACAAGCGGGCTGCACAGCGACTGAGGCGCGGTTACAATTCTCAATGTGCCGACGTTGATGTTTGATCCCGCCTTCCCTCCTCAGACAAGCCGGCCATGCGACTTCCCTCCCTCCTCGGGCCGCTGCTCATCGTCGCGATGGCGAACGCCCTGTTCGCCGAAGACGTGGCCCAGCCCACACCCGAGCAGACCAGGCAGTTTGAGTCCAAAGTCCGCCCGTTGCTCGTCGCCCGTTGCTTCAGTTGCCACGGGCCGGAGAAGCAGAAGTCGGGACTACGGCTCGATTCGCGCGACGCGATTCTCGCCGGCGGCGAATCCGGCTCTGCGTTCGATGCCGAACAACCGGCGAACAGTCTGCTGATCGACGCGATTCGTTACGAATCGCTGCAGATGCCTCCCGACCGCAAGTTGTCGGACGCCGAGATCGAGATCCTCACCGATTGGTTCAAGCAAGGTGCGCCGTGGCCGGGAGCGCCCTCCGGTGCGGTCGCCGTCCGTAAGCGCGGGTTGGAGATCACCGACGAAGACCGCAAGTTCTGGTCGTTCCAACCGGTGCGTCGGCCCGCCGTCCCGACGGTGAAGCACGCCGACCGCGTTCGCGATCCGATCGATGCGTTCGTCATCCAGAAGCTGGAAGAGCAGGGTCTGGCACCGTCGCCGTCCGCAGGCCGGCGGGAATTGATTCGGCGGCTGTCGTTCGACTTGCTCGGCTTGCCGCCGTCGCCGGAAGAGGTGGACCGCTTCGTCGCCGACAACGCGCCCGACGCCGTCGAGCGATTGGTCGATGACTATCTCTCGCGGCCCGAATACGGCGAGCGCTGGGGTCGGCACTGGCTCGATCTGGTCCGCTTTGCGCAGTCGAACGGTTACGAGCGGGACGATGAAAAACCGAACGCCTGGCGGTACCGCGACTACGTCATCCAGTCGCTCAACGAAGATAAACCGTACGATCAGTTCCTGCGCGAGCAACTCGCCGGCGACGAGCTGGACCAGTTGACCGACGCCGGCCGCATCGCGCTGGGGTTCTATCGACTGGGCGTGTGGGACGACGAACCGGATGACGAACGGCAGGCCGATTTCGACGAGCTGGACGACATGCTCTCGACCACCGGCAGCGTGTTTCTCGGCCTGACCATCGGGTGCGCCCGCTGTCACGATCACAAATTCGATCCGATCGCCCAGGACGACTATTACAGCCTACTGGCGTTTCTGCGGAACGTCAAACCGTATACGAAGCCGGAAAACAAGCCCGAGGGCGTGATCTTCGGCGACCTCGCCGCGGGGGGCAAAGCGCTGACCGTGTTCGACAGCCCGGACGCGCTGAAAACGCACGTGCTGGCCCGCGGCAGCGCCGCGTCACCCGGCAAGGAAGTCGAACCGCGGTTTCTCAAAGTGCTGAGCACCAACCCCGCAGGTGATGTACCAACGGTGTCGGTCGCGGGACTGGAACACGTGAAGTCGTCGGGACGCCGCCGGGCACTCGCCGAGTGGATCGCGTCGGATCGGCATCCGCTGACGGCGCGGGTGATCGTGAATCGGCTGTGGCATTACCACTTCGGCCGCGGTCTGGTGCCGACGCCGAATGATTTCGGTCACACCGGCTTGCCGCCGACGCATCCCGCGCTGCTCGATTACCTCGCCGGCGAACTGGTGACGCAGGGCTGGCGACTCAAACCGCTGCATCGGCTGATCGTGCTGTCGGCAACGTACCGGCAATCGTCCGCGACGGACAACGCAATGGCGCTCGCCGTCGATCCCGGCAACAATTTCCTCTGGCGACAGAATCTGCGCCGCCTGGAGGCCGAAGCCATCCGCGATGCAATTTTGGCCACGACGGGATCGCTCAATCGGCAGATGACCGGCCGCGGCATCTTCCCGCAGTTGCCGCCGGAGGTGCTGGCGACGCAGTCGCAACCGGGCCGCGGGTGGGATCAATCCAGCCCGGCCGAGCGGGCGCGTCGCAGCGTCTACATTTTCTCGAAGCGAACGCTCGGCGTGCCGATTCTGGAATCGTTCGATCAGGCCAGCACGGATTCGTCGCAAGCCGCGCGGAACACGACCACGATCGCCCCGCAGGCGCTGATTCTGCTCAACAGCCAGTTCACCGACGAGCAATCGCAGGCGTTCGCCGACCGATTGATTCACGAAACCGGCAGCGATCCCCAGACGTGGGTGGAGCGTGCGTTCCGCCTCGCGTTGGGGCGACAGCCGACGCCGAAAGAATCACAGACGGCGCTGTCCTACATCGACCGACAACGGGCGCACTTCCGCGAGTTGCCCGTCGCGCCGGTCGAGGTGGCAAAGTCGCCGACGAATCAATCACTGAACGGCTGGACGACCTACCACGGGGACTGGTCTCTACGCGAGGACGGCGGTTATCGCGTCGCGCCGCATCCCGGTGCGAAGGCGTTGTGGAACGAGCTGGTGTTCACCGACGGCGAGATCAACGCCGAAGTGTGGATCGGCGAAGGGCAGGACGCCGGGCTGTTGATTCGCGCGAGCGATGCGACCGACGGCGTGGATTCCGTCCGCGCGTACAACATCAACTTCGCCACCGGTGCGGGGCGATTGCGGCTGGGGAAGCACCTCAACGACTGGAGGTCGCTCGCCGAAGTCCGCGCCGGCTGGAAGCGCGGCGCGTGGCAGCAGGTCCGCATTGTCGCCACTGGGCCGCGGCTGCAGATCTATCTGAACGGCAGCAAAGAACCGTTGATCGACTTCACCGATCCCGAGCCGTTGCTCGGCGGCCAGATCGGCTTCCGCACGTTTCAGGCCGACGCCGCCGTCCGCGCGATCGGCGTGCAATCGGCTGCCGGACGGCAAGAGATTCCACTGCTGCCTGCGACGACGGCAACAGCAGCGACCACCATCGACCACAC
>JAWXBB010000691.1:0-8673 GCA_034439795.1 Planctomycetaceae bacterium
CCGACACGCTCCCGAACACCGACCGATCATAGCCGACGAGTCAAGCCCGCTCGACCGCCAACCCCAGCCGCCCTGTGGAATACTTCAACGGGCTGCTAGCCCTCTCCCCCGAAGACGGGGGCGAGGGGACCGGGCATCAATGCCAACCAGAATCAAGCCCCCCATCCTGAAGCGCGTTCGTGATGCCTTCGCAGACGCACTCATTTTTGACAAGATAGGGACGATCTGCACTCCGCCTCTTTCCGCAAAGGATCTCCGATGGCAAACGTCCTCGTGCTCTATTACTCCATGTACGGCCACATCGAGACGATGGCCGGAGCCATCGCCGAAGGCGCGAAGTCTGTCGATGGCGTGACCGTCACCGTGAAGCGCGTGCCGGAGACCCTGCCGCCCGACGTCGCCGCGAAGGTCGGCGTCAAGCTGAACCAGTCCGCTCCGGTCGCCGACCCGAAGGAGCTCCCGAACTACGACGCCATTATTTTCGGCACGCCCACGCGGTTCGGCAACATGACGGCCCAGATGCGCAACTTCCTCGATCAAACCGGCGGGCTGTGGGTGACGGGGGCCCTCGTCGGCAAGGTCAGCAGCGTGTTCACCAGCACCGGCACCGGCGGCGGCAATGAAAGCACCATCATCAGCTTCATGTCCAACCTCATGCACCACGGCATGATCTACGTCGGCCTGCCGTACGCCTGCCCCGAACTCGCCGACATCAGCGAACTCAAGGGCGGTTCGCCGTGGGGCGCGGCGACCATCGCCGGCGCCGACGGCTCGCGGCAACCGTCGGCAAAGGAACTCGCCCAGGCCAAGTTCCAGGGCCGCCACGTGGCGACGATTACGAAGAAGCTGTTCGGGTGAGACGCGGGCGAGTGGGAAAGAGTGGCGGTTCGCCGTCGGGTGGCCGGGGCTGGACCGACCAACGGGAGGGAAGCCCCGGTTGTTCGACGAACGAAGACCGGGGCTTCGCCGAAGCGACTCCAGCCCCGGCCACCCACCGTCACCAACGCTACCGCCGACCCCGATTCGCTGATGGCTTGCTGAGACTCGCCGGCTGGACGGCCTGGCCCGAATCCGGATGGATCATCAGCGACGATTCGTCGATGGCCTCGAAGTCGGAGCCGTGGACGTTTTTGAGCGTGTTGAGGACGTCGTTGTCCCACAGGTTGTCCTGCGTGCCGCTGATGTACCAGTCGGAGCCGTTATCGGCGAGGATCATGCCGTAGCGTTTGAGCGCCGTCAGGATCACCTGGGCCTCGGGCGGGTGCGACGAAATGTCGTAGCTCGCCTTGAGCCGGAACCGTTGCCCCATCGGCGGGAGGTCCGGGTCGTTGCTCGATGAGGCGCTGTGCCGGGCCGGCCAGATGAATTCATCGCGGGTCTGCGAAACGGTGAACCGCAGGGCATGACGAATCTCGCCAGCCGCGACTTCGTCCTGCCGGCACAGCCCCGGAACCATCGGCAGTCCGGCGGCGTCGGCGGAGGTCCAACCGGCCGGCCGGAGCGCGTTCGACGTCAAGTCGTACACCGCCCCGCTGCCGGCCAGCCATCGATTGCCGCCGCCGAGCGGCAGGCATCTGTAGGCCTCGTACAGCACGCAGTTGTCGATGTCGACGACCAGCACGTGCCGGTCGCCGGTGCTGAACTTGCCCCCTTCAATAGGAGCGTTCGGCGGGAAGGGATACGGGCCGGGATCGCTCTCATCGGCGTAGTAGAACCGAATCGGCACGAGCGGCTGCGAGTCCCCGACGGTGACGAACGGGATGCCGAACGGACGCCCCTGAATGGTCCCCGAGCCGAAGTCCGGGTGCAGCGGATCGCCGGCCCCGATGCGGCTGATGTAGTTGTTGGATTGGGGATCGACCGGCAGGTGGTCGATGCGGGTGTTCCACACGTTGTCGGCGGGCAACACCGGACAGCCGCCGATCGTCGGTCCCTGCGCCTGGACCGACGCAGACATTGCCAGACCCAATCCGCACACGATGAGGCGAGTCATGCCGCGCATTCCGGCTCCTTGCTGAAGTGTTGCCGAAAAGAAACAGGAATGGCCCGCGACCCGGTGCGACGGCATCGACCGGGCCATTGAACCTACGACAAACGGTGGGGAAGTCAAGGAAAACCGCGGCGGCGATGTCCCGGCTCCCTCGCCCGGCGCTTCGCTGGGAGAGGGCCGGGGTGAGGGTGCTTCGGCTTTGGAATTCGTCACGGCAGAGAGCCAAAACGAAAGGCACCCTCACCCTAACCCTCTCCCGCCCAAGGCGGCGGGCGAGGGGACAAAGCCACCAAACCGGACAACTTTTCCAGAGGCGACGAGCACTTGCCGAAGTCAGACATTGCGTCTATTCTGGAGTCTCTCCAGGGAGAGCACTCATGAATCGCTGCCTGCGAACGGTTGCCGTGATCGTTTCCGCGTTGTTGCCCGCCGGGAGCGCTGTCGCCGACGATGATCGACAGAGCCAGGGGCGGCTCAAGCTGATGGAGCAGGAAGTCGCGCAGTTCACGGTCCACGCCCCGGCCGGCGCGGCGCCCGCGTCGACTCGGTTCGCGGCGAAACCGGTCTTGCGGTACAGCGATCCCACGCGCGGGCTCACCGAGGCCAATGTGCTCATGGACGCCACGGTCTGGCGGCTGGGCGAACAGGGCCGGCCGCGGGCGATCGTCATGCTGGAGATCTATCGCTCCAGTGCGAGCGAGGGGATTCTGTCGTTCGAGTTCCTGTCGTTGTCCCCGGACCAGTTCACGATGCAGCATCGGACCGAGCCGCACATCCTCTGGGAGGCGACCGAGTCGGCGCTCGCAATGGCCCCCATGCCGGGCGCTCCCGAACCGGCGGCGACGGCCCCGGCCCGGCTGTTGCAGATCCGTCAGTTCGCCAAGCGGTTCGCCGTGCGGGAGAAACTGTTGAACGGCGATCTCGTCGAGTGCCGACTGCTCACGCAGCCCATCGATCGCTATCAGGCCGCCGACCGGCAGATCGCCGACGGGGCGATGTTCGCCTTCGCGAACGGCACCAACCCCGAAGTCGGCCTGCTGTTCGAAAGCGACGGCAAACGCTGGACCTACGGCCTGGTGCGGCTCACCTCCGCAGAAGCGACGGTCCTGCTGGATGACCACGAAGTCGTCAAGTTTCCGATCTCCAACAGCTTCCAAAGCCGCAAGGGGAGCTACGTGTCGAACCACCACACGGTGCGGTTGCCGCAGTGAGTAGAGATTGCTCCAGGCAGCGGTCCGATTGATCGCGTGCCGCGCGAAGCGACCGAAGACACGGCCGTGGCACACCATCGCCTTGTCTTCAGCCCCGGCAGGGGCGTCGGTTGTAGCCACGGGTGAAGCGGCGCGAGGGCGACAGCCCGCCGCCGCGGAACCCGTGGACCGCGTTCGTGGTGCGGCACTCGCCCCGGCCGGGGCGAAGGAAGCGTTCGTTGAGCGAGACGACATCGAGCGCTTCCTCTGCCCCGGCCGGGGCAGGATCGCGCGATGGGGACGGTTTCCACGGGTTGCGCTCCGTCCGCCTTGCGGCAGACTTCGCTCCACCCGTGGCTACATTCCGCCGCCCCCGCCGGGGCGAAGAATGTCGATTCGCCAGATGTCGCACAGTGAGAAGGGAGCGACAACTCTGAGCGGTGTCATGCTCCCAGCTTGGGGGGAGCATGTGCCTTTCGGATCGAAAACATGCTTGCCCAAAGCTGCAAGCATGGCACCCGATACCCTACGATTCATAACTTGCCATAAGCGACAAAGAGTTTGTACGTATCTTTACCATCGATCAAGCAATACCGACGTGGGTTGTGTGGAGCAACCGCAAAAGCTCGTAAGGTTGCTCGCACAGCTTCACCGATCGTGTGGCAATGCTGAACTACAAGCAGTTCTGCGGGCGTACTCGCCAGCCTAAAGATTTGATCCGCGCGCTTCCCCAAGTGATCAGGGGTCATTTCTCGAAAACTAGCGGGGCCCTTGAATGCAAACGCAGTTGGAACGCGCCTTCCAACTAGATGCACAGAAGTTGAGAAATGGTCGTCCAATTCACCGCCCCAATCCTTTTTCGATACGTCACCAAGGATTTCGCAGAAGCGGCTCTTCACATCAAGCTCTGAAAGCACTTGCATATAGTCCATCCACTCCTTCGGCTTCGGGTCTACCTGTCCTCGCATCGCGCTGAATTCGCCGATATCTTCGGGAAAAGTCTGAAACCAGTCACCGCCGTGCCAGAAGAGATCAAGTCGCTCATTGGATTCGAACTCTTTATTCCAAGGGTGATCGAACGTGGGGGCACCCATGATCAACGGATGAATGGTCAGTTTTTCATTGGTGATCTCACGGAATTCACCGATAACTGCCACCTGCGACGGGATGCTTTGTTCGAGCTTCCCAGTGTCACTCACGAAATGGCTTGTCCCGAATTCGAGCCAGACCTCTCGATCAACTTCGTATTTGACCAACACTTGGTTTGCAATCCGCGCCTTATCGTACACCTCGTCATTTCCGGCCAAGGACTCGGTGCTGCAGAACAGTTGCCCGCGTCTCGGTGTTGCTAGTGACTCACCAAGCGTTTTTACGCCAAAACTGCGACAATAGCGCAAAGCCAGATCGATGATGAGGTGATCATTGAAAACAGAGTGCGGCCAAGCCTCAGATGGTCGCTTCTTTGCTTCAAACTCCTTCACGAAATCATTTCCGAAGATGGAATAGCACTTCCGGCGATTGATAAAGCCTGGATCGATGTGCAAATACGGATTAATGCTGCGCAGTTCACTAGAGAGTTTCTCAAGATCGCTCATGGCGCTCCTCTCGTTCGTGTCTCATTGCGGCGGAGAAGGGCAAAAGCCGAAAGACACCCTCACCCTAACCCTCTCCCACCGAAGCAGCGGGCGAGGGGACAGAGCCGCAATTCACTTCCGCAGCGCCGGCGTCCCCTCATCTGCGGTCACTGCCACGAACTCCACCGCGTCGATCACCACGTAGCCCGTCGTGTCTTTGTTGGAGATCGTCACCATCGTCCTCTGTCCAGCCGGCAAGTTGAACGTGCCGAGCGGGGCATATTTGCCCACCTTCGGGGTGATCTTCTGGTTGAATGAGACGGTTTTCTTTTCGGAAGCGGTGGTGATCGTGACGGGGACTTTGTCGGACCGGTTGGGGTTGGGTGTGTAGTAGACGCGGATTTCGTACAACGCCGGGCGGGGGAGCGTGGGGATGAACGTCGCGGACTTGGTTCCCTTGCCCGCGTCGCCGTCGTGCAGGTAGTCGGCGCCGACGTAGCCGCCGATCGAGGCGCTGGACGACCAGTCCCCCTGCAGCTTGGCGTCGGTGTTGTCGACGACGATGCCGGTCATCGTTTTCGGGTCAATGCCGTCCGCCGTTTTCCGCACGGGGCCGGTCCATTCCAGCACCTGGCCGTCGGCGAGCAGACGCTCGCGGAGTTTCGCATACGGCACCTGTTGCACGGATGAGTTGTCGTCGATCGCGAAGCAGGCCGCGGTGGCGGTGGACTGACCGAGGACCATGAACACCGGCTCCATGCGGATCGAGCCGTAGGCGATGTGCGATGCGGCGTGGCAGACCGGCACCAGCAGGTTTTCACAGTGCCTCTGCTCGGGCCGCAGGCTGCGGTAGCTGATGCGGTACGGCGACACGCCGACCTGGATGTCCCCCTCGTTGCGGACGAAGCCGTCCTTGTTGACGTAGCGCTGGCAGTTGTGCGAGTCCATGTTGTACGCGCCGAGGCCGACGGGGTCTTCGGCGATGACCTTCTGCTGGCAGTGATGCTGCGTCATCACGTACTCGGAGATCATCCGCCGGGCTTCGCGGACGTAGAGCTGGTGCGGCCAGTTGTCGTTGTCGACGAATTCGTCCCTGGCGAGGCCGAGGCGGGTGAACTCTTCGCGGATCTTCTCCGGCACGCGGGGATGGTTGGCCAGCGTGTACATCAGCCCCAACTGATAGTAGCGGTGATCGGCGATGATCTTGTCCCGCGTCGCGTAATCGGCGTCGGGGAAGGCGTAGTTCGCGCCGATATAGTCGGTGCTGATCGCGAAATTGTTGTTCGTGTCCGTCTTGCGGTTCGGCATCCAGACGGGGTTCCACGGCGAGCGGTGATCGCCCGCCTCGAAGTTCCGCAGCAGCAGCTCGTAAGTCTTCTCATCGTAGTTCGGCGGCTTCGGCCACGCGCGGCGGTTCTCGGCGACGTCGGTCGTACACATGCGGAAGTTGTAGGTCTGCACGCGGGCGTCGCCATCGCCGTCCACGCCCGGTCCGCCGGCCTGCACGAGAGGCAGCAGCCCGCTCTTCGGGTCGCCCGGCTTGATGTAGGGATCAACGTCCTTCGTGAACTGGTGCTTCGTCGAATGGGCGACCTCGATGCCGTTGAGCGTCTCGCCGTAGGTCTTGTTCGCCTCGCGGCCGACGTGATACGGCACGCCGGCTTTCGCCATCAGATCCCCCTCGTAGGTGGCGTCGATGAACATCTTGCCGTGAAAGACCCGGCCGGATTCCATGACGATCGACCCAATTCGACGTTTTTCCTTGCCGGTCGCAAGTTCAACGATCTTGACCATCCTGAGACCGGCTTGCAGGTCCAGCCGTTCGCTGAGGATCGGCGTGATGCTGTGTTCCTTGAGCCACGCGAGGTAGACGGCCTCGGCGACGTGCGGCTCGAACGTCCACATTTCCGGCTCGCCCGAAGCCTTGCGGCGGCTCTTGGACTGGTCGGGCTTCTCCTGCTTCCACGCGGCGTCGTTGTCATAGTGCTGACCGATGCGGCGATAGAACTGCCGCGACAACCCGCCAATGGCCGCCTTGTTGCCGATGTCCGTCGCCCCCAGCCCGCCGGAGGTGAGGCCGCCGATGTGCCGGCCGGGCTCGATCAGCACGACCGACTTGCCCATCAGCTTGGCCTGAATGGCGGCGGTGACGCCCCCCGACGTGCCGCCGTAGACGACGACGTCGTGGGTCGATTCCTCGGCGGCGAACGCGACCAGCGGGCAGGAAATAACGGCGACGGCAATCCAGCGCAGTGACATGGGGGGGAACTCCCGGTAGAAGTTGTGTCTGCAGCGATGATCGTCGAGAGCGGCGAGTCGAGAGTCAAGCGCCAGAAGCCGCGGGATAGCATCCCGCGGTCTGCTGCGGACGGACATCCCTACGCCGGTTGATAAAACCAAAGGCACCCTCACCCTAACCCTCTCCCACGAAGCGCGGGAGAGGGGACCGGAATGCCCACCCTTGGACGTCCTCAATCCCTGGATGTTGTTTGGACTCACGGCACTGGCGGTGCCGATCCTCATCCATTTGTTGTCGCGACGGCGGCAGGATGTGGTCGATTGGGGGGCGATGCAGTTTCTCGAACCGTCGCCCAAAGCCCGGCGGTCGTTGTTCATCGAGAACGTGGTGCTGCTGCTCGTGCGGATGGGATTGGTGGCGATTGTGGCGGTCGCCCTCGCGCGACCCTGGTTCGAGTGGCCGTGGCTGGCCCGCTGGATTTCCAGCCGGCCGCAGGACGTGGCGGTGATTCTCGACGGCTCGTACAGCCTCGACCGCAGCGACGGGCCGCGGACGCTCGCCGACCGGTTGCGGCGGACGGCGAAAGAGGTGCTGGCGGAACTCGACGCCGGCGACGCGCTGCAAATCTACGACTCGCGCGAAACGCCGCTGCCTGTGCTAGCCGGTTATCAAAGCGACAAGTCGGCGGCGTGGGAGTCGGTGCTGGACTTGCCGCCGGTGTCGGGATCGGCCGATCTGGTGACGGCGCTCACGCTGGCATCGCAGGATCTGGTCCAGGGGACGACGCTCGACCGCGAGATCGTCGTGCTGACCGACGGCCAGGCGCGCTCGTGGCGGCTC
Source organism: Planctomycetaceae bacterium (assembly GCA_034439795.1). Taxonomy (GTDB): domain Bacteria; phylum Planctomycetota; class Planctomycetia; order Planctomycetales; family Planctomycetaceae; genus DSVQ01. Next base: position 7,834 of record JAWXBB010000691.1, read on the forward strand.
GGCGACGGGTCGATGTGGGACACGCTGCAGGCGGTCCGCGAGCAATCGGCCATCAAGCCGCGCGTGTGGGTGCTGACGGTGTCGCCGGACGATCCGACGCCAATCGTCAACGCGGCGGTGTCGCCCATTTCGTTGTCGCGGGAACTGTTGCCCCCCGGCAGCCGCGTGCGGCTCGATGCGAAAGTCCGGGCGTGGGGCAACGCGGAGTCGCTGGAGCGCGACGTGCAACTGGAGATCGACGGCCGTCCTGCGGCGGAGCACATCGCCCGCGTCCGCATCCCGCCGAACGGTGAGACGCCGGTGTCGTTCGAGTTGCCGTTCGACAAACCGGGCTGCCACGTCCTCAGCCTGGTGCTGACGGACAGCGATTCGTTGCCTGCGGACAACCGGTCCTCGGCCGTCGTCGAAGTCGGCAAGGGCTGGCCCGTGCTGCTGGTCGATGGCGCGACGAACGACGACCCGACGAAGAGCGAGACGTTCTTCCTCGCCGCGGCCCTCGATCCGACCGGGACCAGCGGCTGGATCACGCCGACGGTCGTGAAACTCGCCGATTGGGAGCCGAAGTCGATCGCGGCGTCCTCCGCCGTGGTGCTGGCCAATGTCGCCGAATTGACCGATGAACAGGTCAAGGTTCTGAACGAGTATCTCGCTAATGGCGGCGCGGTGGTGGTGACGCTGGGGGATCAGACGGTGGCGACGACCACCGAGGAGCCGTCGGCGCTGTCGCGGTTCGTGTCGCTCGATCTGCTCGCAGTGGCCGGTGATGCCACCAACGAGGACGCGGCGACCACGCTGGTCGCGGAGAGCCTCGAACTGCCGTGGCAGCAGCGGTTCCGCCGG
>JAWXBB010000692.1:0-6750 GCA_034439795.1 Planctomycetaceae bacterium
ACGCCGAAGGCGTTGCATCTCAAAGCCCAGGGTCGCGAGTCTGCGAGCGCACCCTGGGTGACGATCAACGACGAACCCCATACCCTGAAAGGGTTTCATCGGGGTTAGACGCCGCCGGTGATGCGACCCTTTCAGGGTCGATGCGCCTCGCGCGCCAATTCCCCAGGGTGCGCTCGCAGACTCGCGACCCTGGGCTGTGTGATCGAACGCCTTTGGCGTACTTGACCTCCGATCAATGATCCGCCACTAACGGCAACAACCTGAAGAGGGCTTTGAAACCACTTCTAAGGGCCGGCAAGCGACAGCGCTTCATTCTGGCCCTTAGCCCTTAGCACTCAGCCCTTAGCCCTCCCCCATTCCCATCTTGGCGCGTCTTGCCCCCTGCGATTACAACCCGCCTCCGCAGCGGCCGGACTGGTCGCCGCCGCGGACAGGGAAGGCGCATGCTGCAAATCCTGCAATCGCTGCGAGATGGAGAGACCCAACTGGTGGACATTCCCTGTCCCCAGCTCCGCCCGGGGGCGCTCCTGATCCGCACGCAACGGACTCTGATCTCCGCCGGCACCGAGCGGATGTTGCAGGAATTCGGCAAGGCGGGCTGGATCGGCAAGGCCCGGCAACAGCCCGACAAAGTCCGCCAGGTCCTCGACAAGATCAAAACCGACGGCCTGTTCGCCACCCTCGACGCCGTCTTCGACAAGCTCGACGAACCGCTGCCGCTCGGCTATTGCCACGTCGGTGAAGTCCTCGAAGTCGGCCGCGGCGTGACGGGGTTTGAGCCGGGCGACCGCGTCCTCTCGAATGGGCCGCATGCGGAAATTGTCTGCGTTCCCCAGAATCTGTGTGCTCACATTCCCGACGGCGTGAGCGATGACGCCGCGGCCTTCGGTGTCCTCGGCTCCATCGCGTTGCAGGGTATTCGACTGCTGCAACCGACGCTCGGCGAATGCGTTCTCGTGTCGGGATTGGGCCTGATTGGACTGCTCGCCGTTCAATTGCTGAAAGCGCACGGCGCGCGGGTGATCGGAGCCGACTTCAATGCCGCCCGGTTGGAACAAGCCCGCCGCTATGGTGCGGAAACGATTCAACTCGGCCGCGATGACCTTGAAGCCCGCTGCGCCGCCTTTTCGCGCGGCCGCGGCATCGACGCCGTCCTGATCACCGCGGCGACCAAGAGCGACGAACCGGTCCATCAGGCCGCGACCGTTTGCCGCAAGCGCGGCCGCATCGTGCTGACCGGTGCGGTCGGTCTGCATCTGTCGCGCGACGATTTCTACAAGAAAGAACTCTCGTTCCAGGTCTCGTGCTCGTACGGACCGGGCCGTTACGATCCGGCGTACGAGGACCGCGGTGAGGACTACCCGGCGGCGTTTGTCCGCTGGACCGAGCAGCGGAACTTTGAGGCCGTGCTCGACATGCTCGCCGACGGCCGGATCGAGACGGAATCGCTCATCTCGCACCGGTTCGGCTTCGACCAGGCGCTCGCGGCGTACGAACTGATCGGCAGCCCGCAGCCGTCGCTGGGGGTCGTGCTCAACTACGGCGACAGCGACGCGGCCGCGCTGCGGCGGTCCACGATTCCCTTCCCGCGGGCGGCCACGAAACTGTCAGGGGGAGAGCGGGTCAAGCCGGTCGTGGCCTTCATCGGGGCGGGAGGCTTCGCCAACCGCATGTTGCTCCCGGCGTTCAAGAAACACGGGGCGGAACTCCGCTGGGTGGCGACCCGCAGCGGCGTCAGCGGGGTGCATGCCGCGCGGAAGTTCGGCATCGCGCATGCGACGACCGATCTCGACGAGGTCTTCGACGATCCGTCGGTCAACACGGTGGTCATCGCGACCCGGCACGATTCACACGCCGACTTCGTCTGCCGCGCGCTCGCCGCCGGCAAGCACGTCTTCGTCGAGAAGCCGTTGGCCCTCAATCGTTCGGAACTGGACGCCATCCGGGAAGCGCTGGCGACGGCGTCGCGCGGTTCGTTTGCCCCGCTCGTGATGGTCGGCTTCAACCGCCGGTTCGCGCCGCACATCCAGACCATCGCGCCGCTGCTGAAGACCGTCGTCGAGCCGAAGACGTTCGTGATGACCGTCAACGCGGGCGACATCCCCGCCGATCATTGGGTGCATCATCCCGAACAGGGGGGTGGTCGCATCATCGGCGAAGGGTGCCATTTCATCGACCTGCTCCGTTACCTGTGCGGTCATCCCATCGTGCAGATTCAGGCGACGCGGCTCGGCGGCCGGGTGCCGGGCGTGGTCCGCGACGACAAGCTGACCTGCACGCTGCAGTTCGCCGACGGTTCCTTCGGCACGGTGCATTACCTCGCCAACGGGCACCGCAGCGTCTCGAAGGAGCGGCTGGAAATCTTCGCCGCGGGCCGCGTGTTGCAGCTCGACAACTTCCGCCGGCTGACCGGTTACGGATGGGCGAAGTTCCGCGCGCAGAACCTCTGGAAACAAGACAAAGGGCACGACGCCGAGGTGCAGGCGTTTCTGACGGCGATCCGCGCAGGCCAACCGTCGCCGATCGCATGGGACGAACTCGCCGAGGCGACGTGCGTGACGTGCGACGTCGTTACCGCCGCCGAAACCAGTCAAACCATTCGCTACACCCCAGACGAATCGGGCCGCATCGACCACAACACCGAACACCGCGATCCGCCGCCCATGAAGAAATCGGCATAATCACCGTTCATGAATTTGATCGAAGGCAAAGGCGTTTGTCCGCAGATTTCACAGATTTCACAGATTGAAAGCCTGGCAAAGAATAGTGCTGAAGAAACGATATCCCGGCCAATGTCCCTCTCTTCAATCTGCGCAATCGGTGAAATCTGTGGATGAAATCTTAGCCTCATAATCACATCTGTGAGCGGTGCTGCATGGTAGCCGCGGCGTCGATGCAAGGACGTGTCGCCCCGTCGGTCGTTGTCAGAATTGAATCCCTGTGGTCAAGGACGACCTTCCATGCACATCCTGCACGTCGTCGGTGCGCGGCCGAATTTTATGAAGGTTGCGCCGGTCTTGCGGGCGCTGGCCACGCGGCCGGGTGTGGAGCAGACGCTGCTGCACACCGGGCAGCATTACGACGCCAACATGTCCGACATCTTCTTCGAGCAGTTGGGCATCCCGCGGCCGGACATCGCCCTCGGCGTCGGGTCGGGCACGCATGCCCAGCAGACTGCGCAGATCATGGTCAAGTTCGAGGAAGCGGTCGTTGAGAAATCGCCCGATTGGGTGCTGGTCTACGGCGATGTCAACTCGACGGTCGCGGCGGCGATGGTCTGTGCGAAGCTGCGGATTCCCGTCGCCCACGTCGAAGCCGGGCTGCGGTCGTTCGACCGCGACATGCCCGAAGAGATCAACCGGCTGGTCACCGATCAGTTGGCCGACCTGCTGCTGACGCCGTCCGTCGATGGCGACGAGAACCTGAAACGTGAAGGGATTCCCGGCACGCGCATTCGCTGCGTCGGGAACGTGATGATCGACACGCTGGTCCGGCTGTTGCCGCAGGCGCGGTTGCCGGAGGTCGCGCTGTCGTCCCCGTTCGCGCTGGTGACGCTGCATCGGCCGTCCAACGTCGATGAGCCGGAGACGCTGCGACAGATTCTGACGACGCTCATCGACCTGAGCGTCGATTGCCAGATGGTGTTCCCGGTGCATCCGCGGACCCGCAAGCGGATTGCGGACCTCGGTCTGCAATTTCCCGCCGGCGATCGGTTCCTGCTGCTGGAGCCATTGGGATATCTCGAATGCCTGGCCCTGCAAAAGCAAGCTGCGGCTGTCGTCACTGATTCCGGCGGCATTCAGGAGGAATCGACGTACCTCGGCGTCCCCTGTCTCACGCTCCGCGAAAACACCGAACGCCCGGTGACGATCACGCACGGGTCGAATCAGCTCATCGGCACCGATATGGAACTGTTGCGGCACGAATTCGCGAACGTGCTCAACGGCCGCGGCAAGCAGGGCAAACGTCCGCCGCTGTGGGAAGGCCGGGCGAGCGAGCGGATCGCCGACATCCTGACGGGCCGCGACGCCGTCGCCGAACCGCTGCGTCGGGCGGCGTAAGGAATCGTCAACGTTTTCACTCCGGTCCCCTCTCCCGCCGCTTCGATGGGAGAGGGTTAGGGTGAGGGTGCCTTTCGGGTTTGGTTCTTGGTCGGAACGAAATCAAAGCAGTAAGCACCCTCACCCCGACCCTCTCCCAGCGAAGCGCCGGGCGAGGGGGTAAGGCAGAAATCCACTCGCTGAGTCGTCCAGGAACACTCCAAGTCCGATGTACGATCTGGTCCGCTATGGTCGAACGCTCAGCCACCTGCGGCCGTCGCAGGTCACGTGGCGGCTGCGCTATATGGTCCAGCGGAAGATCGAAGCGTTGCCTTGGTCGCCGTTGCAGGGATTTCATTTCCAGCTCACGCAGCGACCGGACGTCACGCTGGGCGATCTGTTGCCGATGCCCCGGCTGCCCGATTGGAAGCCGGTTTCGACGGATGATGCGCAACGGGTGTTGAGCGAACTGCACGGCGGCCAATTGACGCTGCTCAATGAAGCGCGGCCGTTCGCCGGCAATGACGACTGGTGTCGACCCGGCAGCCAGGTCGAACATCGGCTGTGGAACTTTAGCCTGCACTATCACCACTGGCTGGCGCAGTTGGCCGGCGGTGCGGCGCAGACGGCGGACCCGGTGTTCGGCCGTGAGATTGAACGCTGGATTCGGGACTGGTTGAACGTCTGCCGGCCGCGGGCGTCGGGCATGTCGCAGTTTTCGTGGAACAGCTTCAACATCGCCACGCGGTTGCAGACGTGGCACAAACTGTGGGCCGCGTACCCGCCCGATCAATGGCACGACGCCGCGCTCGCCACCCGCGCCGTGGACAGCTTCGCCGCCCAGGCCCGGTCGTTGTCGCGGCACATCGAATGGGATCTCCGCGGCAATCATCTGCTGCGCGACGCTTCGGGCCTGGCGGTCGCTGCCCGGCAGATTCGGCACGGTGAAGCCCGACGGTGGATGCGTCTTGCGAAGCGGATCGCCGATTCGCAATCGGAAGAGCAGATTCTTCCCGACGGCGGGCACTTCGAGCGCAGTCCGATGTATCACATCCACGTGCTCGAAGATCTGATGGTGCTCGCGCTGCTGGTCGACAACCACAAGCTGGCGGGGCGCTTGCGCGAGACGTGCGGACGGATGGCCGAATTCGTGTCGTGGCTGCGGCATCCCGACGGCTCGTTGCCGCTGTTCAATGACGCCGCGCATCACGCCGTCTGCGAACCGACGCGGATGCTGCATCTGCTCCACGAGTTTCTCGGCATCCCGATCCCGCCGGCACCACAGGGATTGAAGCACTTCGCGGACACGGGTCTCGTCGCCTGGCACGGATCGCCGTGGACGGTGTTCTGGGACATCGGGGACATCGGCCCCGATTACCAGCCGGGTCACGCGCATGCTGATACTCTGACGCTGGAATGTTCCGTGCAGGGCCGGCGGCTGATCGTCGATCCCGGCACGCACTGTTACGACCACAACGAGGAGCGGCGCTACGACCGCTCGACCGCGGCCCACAACACCGTCTGCATTGACGACACCGACTCCAGCGAAGTCTGGCACATCTTCCGCGTCGGCGCGCGGGCGCATCCGCTGGGCGTCGATGTCATCCCGCGCCGCCACGGCTTCTCCGGCTGGGCCGAGCACAACGGCTACGACGCCCTCCCCGGCGGACCGCGGCACGCGCGGCAACTCCTGGTGGACGATCACGGACCGCTGAAGATTATCGACCGCATCACCGGAGCGGGGACGCACCGCGTCAGCGGGGGATACCTGCTCGCTCCCGAATGGACGGCGACACCCACGTCCGCGGGCTGGCAACTGACCAACGGCAGCGTGACGGTGGATGTCGTTGTCGAGTCCACACAGCCCGTCGCACTCAGCATCGAACGCCGGCCGTGGCATCCCGAGTACGGCGTCGAGATTGAAACCAACCGCCTCGTTTGGCGGAGCGAGTCGAGCATTCCCGTCGAAGTCACGACCGTTCTGGTCGCAACACCCGCATAGGTCGGCACCCCCGCTTTGTCCCCTCTCCCGCCGCTTCGGTGGGAGAGGGTTAGGGTGAGGGTGCTTCGGTTTGATTTGCATAGCGAGCCGACGCAGAAGAAAAGACAAAAGGCACCCTCACCCCCGACCCCTCTCCCAACGAAGCGTCGGGCGAGGGGAGTTCCCGTCCTCGCCCGCGGATTCCCGTCATGCACATTCTATTTCTCACGCACTACTTCCCGCCGGAAGTCAACGCCCCCGCGTCGCGGACGTTCGAGCATTGCGCCCGCTGGGTGAAGGCCGGACACCAGGTGACGGTCGTCACCTGCGCGCCGAATTGTCCCACCGGCGTGGTGTTCGACGGCTATCGCAACGCGTGGCGCTCGGAAGAGGAGCAGGCCGGCATCCGCGTGATCCGGGTGTGGTCGTACCTCGCCGCCAACAAGGGGTTCTTCAGCCGCATCGTCAACTTCGTGAGCTACATGCTGACCGCGGTGTGGTGCGCGATCCGGCTGCGGAAGGTCGATGTCGTCGTGGCGACGTCGCCGCAGTTCTTCTGCGGGTGGGCGGGCGTGCTGTGTCACTGGCTCCGGCGGTGGCCGTTCGTGCTGGAGATCCGCGACATCTGGCCGGAGTCGATCATCGCCGTCGGAGCGATGCGTCGCTCATGGGCGATGCGGTTCCTCGAATGGCTGGAATTGCGGATGTACGCCGCGGCGGATTACATCG
>JAWXBB010000693.1:0-20430 GCA_034439795.1 Planctomycetaceae bacterium
CCGACACGCTCCCGAACACCGACCGATCATAGCCGACGAGTCAAGCCCGCTCGACCGCCAACCCCAGCCGCCCTGTGGAATACTTCAACGGGCTGCTAATCCTCTCCCTCTAACTTCTCACTCCCTCCCCCGCAGCCGCCACGGCACCTCCAACCCGTGCCGGTCCATCAGCAGCGGATCGGAGAGCACGCGTTCGGGCGTCTCATCCGCCTGGATGCGGCCGTGGTCGAGCAGCAGCACGCGGTCGCAGAGGTCGAGCACCAGGTCCAGATCGTGCGTGGCGACCACCAGCGTCGCCGGGAGTTCGCGGAGAATCTTCACCAACTGCTTCCGCGCCCTCGGGTCGAGATTGCTGGACGGCTCATCGAGCACCAGGATCTCCGGCCGGCAGGCGAGCACGCCGGCGAGCGCAATCCGTTTCCGTTCGCCGTAACTCAACTGCGCGGGATGACACGGCCCGGCCTCGGGCAGGCCGACGGCGTCCAACGCCGCCGTCACGCGCCGCGGAATGTCCTCTTTGGACACGCCGAGTTGCCGGGGGCCGAAGGCGATGTCCTCCTCCACAGTCGCGGCGAAGAGTTGGTCGTCGGGGTCTTGAAACACGAACCCCACGGTCTGCCGCACGGCTCGCAACCGCGGGGCAATGACCGGCTCGCCGTTGATCCAGACCGTGCAGTCGCGCGGGTCTTTGACGGCCGACTGCGGCAACAGCCCGTTGAGGTGCATCAGCAGCGTCGACTTGCCCGCGCCGCTCGGTCCGATCACCGCCAACCGCGTGCGGACGGGAACGGCGAACGACATCTGCGACAGCACGATCCGCCCGCCCGGATAGGCGAAAGCGAGATCGCGGAGTTCGATCGCAGGTGCGACATCCGTCACGGAGCATCGCCTCCCGGTGACGACATCCCCGACCAGCCGCGGGCGAGCATCGCGCGGTGGACGCGCTCGGCCCGGTCCAACGCGCGCAACACGAGCAGTCCCAGCCGCTCGATCGCCGCCCGCCACTCGGCCCAGCGTCCCGACGGGCCGCCGGCCCGCGACCGCTGCGCCCGCAGCAATCGTTCGTGTTCTTCCCACAGCAGCGCCACATAACGGAGCATGAAGCTGAGCACGATGGTGAGCGCCGCGGGGACATGCCATCGGGTCAGCACGTCGAGGAACTCCGACGCCGTCAGCACCTGCATCAGCCACAGGCCGACGAGGAACGCGACGAGACACCGCAGCAACAGCGCCGCGCTCCACACGGCCGTCGCGGCTTCCGGACGGGAGACCAATGCCCCAAAGGACAGCACGACCACGAATGGCAGGAACTGACCGACCCGGCGCACGAGCCTCCGCAGCGGCGTCCCGGCGAAGGCGTGCAACAGCAGCGCGAACACACCCAGGCACGCCGTCGCCGGCCACAATTCGCCGGGCAACAGCCCCGCTGCGACCGCCGCCAACAACGCGATGCCGAGCTTCAGCCCGCTGGGCCAACGCCGGCACAGATTGGACGCCGTCGCAGCCCGCTCAGCCGGCATGTTGGCCGTCCGACAACGTCGTCGCCGCCGACGGACGCAGGCACAACAACCAGCCCACGCCCAGCACGACGACGGTCCCCAACACCCCCGCCGCCGAAACCGACCACACCTCCCAACCGGCCGGCAACGGCACGGCATAGTCGGACAGCATCAGCATCCGATCGACGCCCAACTCGTTGAAGCCGACCCGCTCGCCGACGGCCTCCAATCCGTCCGGCCACGACGACGCCCACGGCGACAGAATCGCGGCGACCGCACAGGCGACCGTGGCCCCGGCCGTCACGAAGCGTCCCCCGCGCGACAACGTCGTGCCAGGTTCTGCGGCCGTCAACAACTCCGGCCGTCGCGACCAGACGAACGACAGCACGGCCCCCGTGATCGCCGCTTCGCCGACGCCGATCAGCGCGTGATACAGCACCATCCACAGCGTCAGTTGCGACAGATCGAACGGCGCTTGGCGGCTGGACAACGCGAACTCCGCACAGAACAACGCCGCCGCAGCGAGGACGCTGACATAAGCTGCAACGACCGCCGCAAACACCGCCGGTCGACGACTCCGGCTCCCCTCGCCCGCCGCTTCGGTGGGAGAGGGGTGGGGGGTGAGGGTGGTTTTGTCCCTTGGTTGCAAAGGCAGAAAGGCACCCTCACCCTGCCCCTCTCCCAGCGAAGCGCCGGGAGAGGGGAAAAGAGAGCCGCTCCAGCGTCGCACCGTCGCGAACACCGCATACCCGCCCCAACAACCGACGACGGCCATGTTCAGAATGTTCGGACCGAGCGACAATAGCCCGCCGTCGGCGAACAGCACCGCCTGCACGATCAGCACGACCGACAAGGCGACACATCCGGCCCACGGCCCGACGACCGCCGCGGCCAGCACGCCCCCCAGCAGATGTCCCGACACCGGCAGCCCGAACAGCGGGAAATTCACCATCTGCCCGGCGAACACCACGGCGGCCATCATCCCCGTCAACGGCACCGCCCGGTCATCCAGCGCGAGCCGCATCCGCCGCAGGCTGTAGCCGACCGCAGCCGTCGCCAAGACCCCGGCGGCCAGGCAGACTTCGGGACTCAAAATGCCGTCGCGGATGTGCATTGTCTCTCTGTGTTCCAGTGGGTGTCATGCTTGGAGCGGCAACACAATCGCTCAAGGAAAGAGGTTGTGGTCCACAGATTTCGCAGATGACGCAGATTAAGAATCAGACAGAGATTCTTCATTCAGCAGTGGTTCAAATGGAATCGCTTTGCCTCAAATCTGCGTCATCTGCGAAATCTGTGGACAAACACTCCTCGACGTTGGACGAATCGTGACCGTATCAACACACTTCACGACAATACCCGCGCCGGCGACCCGTTTGCAAACCGGGGCCTGTTCCGGGACGATGCGGATCGAATGACTGAACTCTTGTCCGATCACTGTCTGCCTGCCGATTGCGCCGCCGATCCGGAATGCCGGGTGATGCAGGCCGTGCAGGCTACGCCCGCGATCTTCGCCGATCTGGCCGCGATCACCGGCAGCGAGTTGCACGTCCAGTTGCTGTTGCGGCGGCGGTATCCCGACGACGTCGTCCGGGCCGCGTTGTCGCTCGTCGAACTCCGTCGCAAAGCGGCCGTCAAATTCACGCGGGCCGACCGGATGTGGTTCGACCGGCAGGGGCTGGAGCAGGCGACGTCGGAACCGGTCGCCCGGCACAAGGCGAAACGGTTCGCCGGCCGCGTGTGGGATTTGTGCTGCGGCCTCGGCGGCGATGCGCTCGCATTGGCAACGGCATGCGACGTGACCGCCGTCGATCTCAAACCGGCCTCTTGCTGGCGGACGATCCAAAATGCGGTCGCTTACGATGTCGCCGAGCGCGTCGTTACTCGCTGTGCCGACGTGTTGTCTCTCGATTTTGGCGACGATCTGGTCCACATCGACCCCGACCGCCGGCCGTTCTCGGGCGGGCGCGTGTCGCGGATCGAAGATTACGTTCCCGATCTGGCGTGGTTGCAGCAACTGATCGCGCGGACTCGCGGCGGGGCGATCAAAGTCGGCCCGGCCAGCAACTTCGGCGGCAAGTTCGACGGCGTCGAAACCGAGCTCATCAGCCTCCACGGCGAATGCAAAGAAGCCACGCTGTGGTACGGCGAACTCGCCGGGACCGCGGCGTATCGCGCGACGGTGCTGCCCAGCGGCGAGACACTGGCGGGACATCCGCTCGATGTCGTCGCCGAGCAGTCGGACCTCCGCGGCTGGATTTACGATCCCGATCCGGCCATCGTCCGCGCGGGGCTGGTGGACGTGCTGGCAGACAAGCTGGGACTCTGTCGGCTCGATCCCGCGGAGGAATATCTGACCGGCGATCACCTGGTCGCCTCGCCGTTCGTGCAGGCGTTCGCAGTGACGGCCGAGCTGCCGCACAACGACCGCGAAATCCGGGCGGCTTTGCGCGGCAGCGACATCGGCCGCTTGGAGATCAAATGCCGCCACGTCGCGGTGGACGCCGACGCGATGCGTCGCAAGCTGCCGTTGCCTGGCAATCAACCCGGCGTGCTGCTGATCGCCCGCGTGCAAGGGAAAACCCGCGCGGTGGTGGCGAAACGGGTTTCACAGCAAATCGCTCGCCAACTCCGCCAGCGCGCTCCGCTCCCCCTTCTCCAACGTCACGTGCGCATAGATCGGCTGGCCAACCATGCGGTGGATGAGGTAGCTCAGGCCGTTCGACAGCGAGTCGAGATACGGGTGGTCGATCTGGTGAATGTCCCCCGTGAAGACCACTTTCGTCCCCTCGCCGGCGCGGGTGATGATCGTCTTCACCTCGTGCGGCGTGAGGTTCTGGGCTTCATCGACAATGAAGAACGTCCGCTGCAGACTGCGGCCGCGGATGTACGGCAGCGGGGCGATCTCCAGCTTGTGCTGTTCGATCCATTCGTGCATCTTGGTGCCGGAATCGCCGTCGCCGTGCTGATGCTTGATGACCCCCAGGTTGTCGTACAGCGGCTGCATGTACGGGTCGAGCTTCGCCGAGATGTCCCCTGGCAGGAAGCCGAGGTCGCGGTTGCTCAAAGGGACCACCGGCCGCGCAAGCAGAATCTGGCGATACCGCGGCTTGGTCTCCAGCGCGGCGGCGAGCGCCAGCAGCGTCTTGCCCGACCCGGCTTTGCCGACCAGCGTCACCAGTTTGATGTCGTCATCGAGCAACGCCCGCAAGGCGAACGACTGCTCGGCATTGCGGGGGACGATGCCGTAGGCCGAGACTTTCTCGACGCGCGAAAATGTCTGATCGCCGGCGCGGTACGTCGCCAGCACCGACTTCGAGCCGTTGCGGAGCACGAAATTTTCGTTCGGCCGCGGATGATCGACTTGTCCGACGTCGGCCGCGGCGACCCGGCCTTCGCGGTAGAAGCGGTCGACCAGTTCGCTCGGCATGTCGGAGACGAACCGCTTGCCGGTGTAGAGCTTCTCGAAGGTTTCGACCTTGTCGTTCTTGTAATCCTGCGCGGTGAGGCCCAGCGACTTGGCCTTCATCCGCAGGTTGGTGTCTTTGGAGACGAGGACCACCGCACGATCCGGCTCGCGCTGCTCGAGCGTGAGCGCGGCGTCGAGAATGCGGTGATCGGGCGTGTCGTGCAGGAACGCGGCCTGCAACCGGCCGGCAAAATCGCGGCCCGTCACCACCCGCACGCATCCAAGCCCTTCGCCGAGGGCGGACCCTTGCGGAGACAGCACGTCGCCGGTCAGCTCGTCGAACTGCCGCAGGAACGCGCGGGCCTGGAAGTGGATGTCCTCGTTCCCCTTCTTGAAGCGGTCCAGCTCTTCGAGGACCGTGAGGGGAATGGCGACGTCGTGTTCGGCGAAGTTTCGGAGACAACCGGCGTCGTGAAGAATGACATTCGTGTCGAGCACGAACAGTTTGACGTCACTCCGCGCCAGTGTCATCGAGCCCTCCGTGGTTTCATGGCGAACAGCAGGACCATCCGTAGTCAGCGCGGCTGCACCTTACCCCCGTGGGGCGAAGCGGGTCAAGCCCGATCAATGAGGGTTTGATGAATCCGGTGTGGTCGTCAATTCCTGGGGAACATTTGTTGTCGGCTCGCTTCTTCTTGGCCCCGGCAGGGGCCGCGGACTGTAGCCACGGGTGAAGCGTAGCCCGCTTCGGGCGGAGCGGAACCCGTGGAAAGGGAGTTCATCGTGCGATCCTGCCCCGGAGGGGCAGAGGAAGTGTTCGATGCGCTCTCGTTCCGCGGACGATTCCTTCGCCCCTCCGGGGCGAGCGCCTTCTGGATGAACATAGCCACGGGTTACGCTCCGCCTGCCTCTCGGCAGACTTCGCTTCACCCGTGGCTACAATCCGGTCGCCCCTACCGGGGCTGCCAAGATCGTTGGCCACGACGTCTATGCACCAATCAACGACCACGCCCGGGGCGCGGCTAACCGATGTGGCGGGATGGTTTGTGGTGGGAACTTCGGGGTATGATTGATTGACTGTTTTCCCGTTCTCATCGCGCACCGGAGATGCGGGCCATGTCGTTTCTTGAATCGTTGCACACATCACGCCGCCGCTTTCTGCGCGAAGCCGGCGGCGGGTTCGGCGCTGTCGCTGCGGCGTCGTTGCTGGCGAGCGATGCGCTGGCGGCATCGTCCGCGACGGCATCGCCGCTGGCGCCGTTGGCGCCGCACTTCCAGCCGCGGGCGTCGCGGGTCATCTATCTGTTCATGCACGGCGGGCCGAGTCAGGTGGATCTGTTCGATCCCAAGCCCGAGCTCGCGCGGTATGCCGGGCAGCCGTTGCCGGCCCATTTCGGCGAGGTCATGACCCGCCGCAAGGTGGCGACGAATCCGCTGCTCGGGCCGATCAAGCCGTTCCGCAAGCATGGCGAATCGGGGCTGGAGATCAGCGACTTCCTGCCGGAGATCGCCGCGCACGCCGATGAATTGTGCGTGCTGCGGAGTTGTCACGGCGACAGCGTGAATCATCCGCAGTCGGTGTACCAGATGAACACCGGCAGCATCCTGATGGGCCGACCGAGCCTCGGCAGTTGGGTCGCCTACGGCCTGGGGACCGAGAACCAGAACCTGCCCGCGTTCGTCGTGCTCCCCGACCCCGGCGGCGGCATCAAGGGCGGCCCCCCCGCGTGGGGCAGCGGCTTTCTGCCGGCGACGTATCAGGGAACGACGGTCCGCACCGGCGCTGCACCGATTCTCAACCTCAACCGGCCGGAGGGCATCTCCGAATCCCGGCAGCGCGAGTTGCTGCAACTCGTGCAGCGGCTCAACGAACGACACTGGGAGGACCACGCCCGACCGGACGAGTTCTCGGCCCGCATCGCCGCGTATGAGTTGGCGTACCGCATGCAGTCCGCCGCGCCGGAGGCCGTCGACCTCGCCGAAGAGACCGCCGAGACGCAATCGCTGTATGGCATGGATCGCAAGGAAACCGCCGACTTCGGGACACGGTGTCTGCTGGCCCGACGCTTGATCGAGCGCGGCGTGCGGTTCGTGCAACTCTACTCCGGCGACACCAACGGCTGGGACGCGCACAGCGACGTGCTCAAGAATCACACCGAGATGTGCGAACGGACCGACGGACCGGTTGCGGGGTTGCTGACCGACCTGAAACGCCGCGGGCTGTGGGACGACACGCTGGTGATCTGGGGAGGCGAGTTCGGCCGGATGCCGATGAGCGAGCAGGGCAAGGGCCGCGACCACAACCCGTGGGGCTACTCCGTCTGGCTCGCCGGCGGCTGCGTCCGCGGCGGCATGGCGTACGGCGCGACGGACGAAGTCGGCCTGCGGGCCGCCGAGAAGCCGGTCCACGTCCACGACCTGCACGCCACGCTGCTGCACATCCTGGGCTTCGATCACGAACGGCTGACGTACTTCCACCAAGGCCGCGACCACCGCCTGACCGACGTCGCAGGGAAGGTCGTGACGGAGATTCTGAGTTGAGCGACGGCATCGTTTCACGCCGTCCCAGCCCCGAGCGCAAGCGAGGGCGTCTCTTGACCCGCAGTACATCCCTCGCTTGCGCTCGGGGCTGGGACGGTCGGAATTCGTCGCAGGTTCGGGTATCTTGTCCCGCCACTCACTGTTGCAGCACCTCCGCAGACGGGAACCGGGATGGCGAGTTTTGGACATGGGTCGGCGTCGCCCGCTGAGGTCGAAGACCCGGTGGCGTCGCGACGGAATGCCCGCAATGGGCTGAAGCTGTTCGCGATTTACTTCACCTTCTATTGCGGGTTCGTCGGGCTGAACGCCTTCTGGCCCGACGCCATGACGACCGACATCGCCGGGATCAATCTCGCCGTGTGGTATGGGCTGGGGTTGATCGTCGCCGCGTTCGGCTTGGCCCTCGTCTACATGGCGCTCTGCCGCGGCCCCGTCGGGACGCCGACCGCTGGGAAGGGGGCGGCCGAGTGATTCCGCAACCGTCTCCGATCGCGATTGGGGTGTTCGTGATCTTCGTCGGCGCGACGCTGGCGCTCAGCTTCTACTTCGGGTCCAAAGCCAAATCGGCCGCCGGGTACTTCGCCGCCGGCGGGCAGATTCACTGGTTCGTCAACGGCGTGGCGTTCGCGGGGGATTACCTGTCCGCCGCGTCGTTTCTCGGCATCTGCGGCATGTTGTCGCGGTTCGGGTATGACGGCTTCCTGTACTCCATCGGCTTTCTCGCGGGATGGGTGGTCGCGTTGTTCGTCATCGCCGAACCACTCAAGCGTTTGGGCAAGTTCACGTTCGCCGATGCGCTCAACAGCCAGTTCCAGTCGCGGGGCATCACGTTCGCCGCGGGGACGAGCGCGCTCGTCGTCAGCGTGTTCTATCTGATCCCGCAGATGGTCGGCGCGGGGTCGCTGATCTATCCGCTGCTCGGCTTTCCGCACTGGCTGGGGGTGGTGACGGTCGGTGTGGTCGTGACCATGATCGTCGTCACCGCGGGCATGGTAAGCACTACGTACGTGCAGTTCATCAAAGGCTCGCTGCTGGTGCTGTTCAGCGGCATCCTGACGATGCTGATCCTGAGCCGCGGGCTGACCGTCGACGACCGCCCGGAGTCGATGCAGCCGCAAACCATCGTCACCAAGGCGGAAGGCGAGAAATTCGTCAACGGCCTGCCGCACGGTTTGGGGACGGGGCAGGCCGATCTGCGGCCGGTCGGCCACGTCAGCAAACTGCCCGGCGGCGTGAAATCGACGGGGCCGCTGAGTCCAATCGGATACCTGCGGACGTTGCAGAACAGCGAAGTCGTGCTGTGGTCCGAGAAGACGGACATTGAAGATGGCGTCAAGACGGTCACATTCTCGCCGAAACCGACCGCCGGAAGCGACATCCTGCGACCGGGGTTGAGTCCATTGTTCAAGGATCTCCGCGGCGATTCGCTGGTGTCGAAGCTGAACTTCATCTCGCTGATGCTGGCGCTCTTTGCGGGGACGGCGTCGCTGCCGCACGTGCTGATCCGCTATTACACGGTGAAGGATCAGGCCGCCGCGCGGGCCAGCACGGTGGTGGGCATCGCCACCATCGGCGCGTTCTACGTGCTGACGCTGTTTCTCGGCCTCGGGGCGATGACCAGCGGCACGATGGACCTCACCGACAGCAACATGGCCGCCCCGCTGCTCGCAAAGAGCTTCGGTGAACTGCTGTTCGCGATCATCTCGGCAATCGCGTTCACAACCGTGCTCGGCACCGTCAGCGGCCTGATCGTCGCCGCCAGCGGGGCCGTGGTCCACGACCTGATCGTCGGCGTGCTGGGTGTGCCTCTCAAGGATCACCACAAGGTCCGCGTCGGCAAAATCACCGCGGCGGTGGTGGGCGTGGTGGCGATCGTGCTGGGCATCTGCTTCCAGGGAATGAACGCCGGCTTCCTCGTCGGCTGGGCGTTCAGCGTCGCGGCCTCGGCGAATCTCCCGGCGCTGGTGATGATTTTGTTCTGGAAACGCACCACGAAACAAGGTGTGACGTGGGCGATCCTCGTCGGCATGATCGCGTCATTGGGCTGGATTCTCGTCAGCGCGGAAACGATCCAAAAGGTCTACGGCTACTCCGCCGATGACGCCGCGAAGATGGCCCTGGTGCCGTTCAGTCAGCCGGGATTGGTGACGATCCCGCTCGGTTTCCTGACGCTGATGGTGGTGTCGCTGCTGACCAAGCGGAGGACGGAGGCGGTGGTGTAACATGACTGGTGAGGGGTGCCATGCAACGCCGTTCACGAATTTGAGAGAGGGTCAAAAGCATTTGTCCGCAGATTTCACAGATTCCGCAGATTGAAGTCCAACAGAAGACCGCACTGAAGCAACCATGCCCAGCAAATGCCCATGTCTTGAATCTGCGTCATCTGTGAAATCTGTGGATGAACTCTTAGCCTGCCGATCAGATTCATGCACGGCGTTGGGTGCCATGCTTGCAGCTTTGGGCAAGCATGTCTTCAAACTGCTCTGAAGGCACATGCTTGCCCAAAGCTGCAAGCATGGCACCCAGATTCAAGACCTGATATTCAGGTTCGACGAACCGGAGACCCCGACCGATGAAGCTGATCTTTCTCGGCACCGGCGGGTTTCATCCGAACGAGCGACGGCACACCGCGGGGTTGTTGCTGCCGGAGATCGGCGTCGCGTTCGATGCCGGCACCAGCGCGTTCCGCATCGCCGACCGGCTCGTCGAACGGTCGCTGAATCTGTTTCTGACACACGCCCACCTGGACCACATCTGCGGGCTGTCTTATCTGCTCGTGCCGTTGATCCAGAATCGCATCGACCGCTGCACCGTGTGGGGCAATCAACAGACGCTGGCCGCGGTTGAGACGCATCTGTTCTCGGAACCCGTGTTCCCCGTCAAACCGCGGTTCGAGCTGCGCGAACTGACCGACCGCATCGCCGTCCCCAGCGGCGTGGTGACGCATCATCCGTTGCATCACCCCGGCGGTTCGCTGGGCTACCGGTTCGATGGCGACGACGGCCGGTCGTTCGCGTACATCACCGACACCATCACCGTGCCCGATTACGTCGACTTCATCCGTGGTGTGGACGTGCTGATCCACGAATGCTACTTCCCGGACAGCGATCAATCCTGGTGCGAGCCGACCGGCCACAGCCACACGTCGGCGGTCGCCCGACAGGCGGCGACGGCGAACGTCCAACGGCTGTATCTGACGCACATCGACCCCAACCGGCCGGACGACGACCCCATCGGCCTCGCCACCGCCCATGCGATCTTCCCGGCCACCGAGCTGGCGGAGGATTTGCTGGAAATCGACGTGTAAGATTTTCGTTCGACAGCGGTATCTCCTGGTGGGAGATTCGCGTGAACGACACCGAACGCACAATTCCGGGCCGGCGGTCCTCGTCCGGACGGCGCTGGCCGCCTATGATGGGCATCGTCTGGCCGTGGCGGCGGCGCTCAACCGCCCGGCGGCCCATCTTCGTTCGTGCAGGTGTCTGGATGCCCGTGGACGATTCACCGCTCACCCGTGCCAGCCTGCTGGTTCAACTGCGGGAGGGGACCAATCACGCGGCGTGGCAGGAATTCCTGCGGGTCTACGGCCCGTTGGTGTATGGCTTCGCCCGCAAGCGGGGTTTGCAGGACGCCGACGCCGCCGATTTGATGCAGGACGTCATGCGGTCGGTGTCGTCAGCGATCGGCCGGCTCGATTACGATCGCAAACAGGGGACGTTCCGCGGGTGGTTGTTCACGATCACCCGAAACAAGATCTTCAGCTTTCTGTCGGCCCGCCGCATCCGGCCGCAAAGCTCCGGGGATACGGCGACGCATCGGTTGCTCGACGCGCATCCCGATGGCGGCGACGGCAGCGAGACGTGGGAACTCGAATATCAACGCCGGCTCGCCGCGTTGGCGATGGAGCGCGTCAAAGGGGAATTTCAGGAGACCACCTGGAAGGCCTTCTGGCTGACCGCGGTCGACGGCCGGCCCGCCGGTGAGGCCGCGCGGGAGACCGGGTTGTCCACGGGCGCGGTGTACGTGGCCAAGAGCCGCGTGCTGGCCCGCTTGAAAGAAGACGTCGAAACCCTGCAACGGCAGGAAGAGAACTGACATCATGGCCACGATCACCAACTGCCCCGAACCGGAAGAACTGCGGCAACTGCTCGACGGCTCGCTGTCGGGCGAGCGCCAGCAGGACTGCACCAGCCACATGGATTCGTGCCTCTGCTGCCAGGCGAAACTGGAGGCCATCGCGACCGACGGCACAAACCTGTCGCAACTCGTCGAGCATCTCGACGTCGTCGAGCCGAACGCGACCTCGGCGTACTGGCCCGCAGTGCAGGCGCTCGACGCCAACTTCCAGGAAACCTTCGTCCCACGATCGACGGCGCGCCGCAAGGATGCCTCGCTGGACTTCCTGCAACCGGCGACCGACCCGGCGTATCTGGGACGGCTCGCGCAATTCGACGTGATGCGCGTCATCGGCCGCGGCGGCATGGGGATCGTGCTCGAAGCGTTCGACTCCAAATTGCAGCGCAACGTCGCCGTCAAGGTGCTCGATCCCGATCTCGCCGACGACGACATCTCCCGGCAGCGCTTCTGTCGCGAAGCCCGCGCAGCCGCGTCGATCTCGCACGAGAACGTCGTCGCCGTGCATCAGGTCGAGAAATCGGGCGACGAGGGCTTGCCGTATCTGGTGATGCAGCTCATCACCGGCGAATCGCTCGAACAACGGCTCGCGCGCGACAAGACGCTGCCCTTGCGCGAGATCGTCCGTATCGGTCTGCAAGCGTCGCTGGGGCTGGCCGCGGCCCATGCACAAGGTTTGATTCACCGCGACGTCAAACCGGGCAACATCCTGCTGGAGCCGCCGAACGACCGCGTGAAACTGACCGACTTCGGCCTGGCCCGCGTCGCCGACGACGTGAAGTTGACGCGGACGGGCTTCGTCACCGGCACGCCGTTGTACATGGCCCCCGAACAGACCGTGGGGGACGACGCCGATCCGCGGTCCGACCTGTTCAGCCTGGGCGCGATCCTGTACGAGATGTGCGCCGGCGAGCCGCCGTTCAAGGGGAATTCGGCGCTCGTCATTCTGAAGCAGATCTCGGAGGCGAAGCACCGCCCCGTCCGCGAACTCAACCCGGCGGTCCCCGAATGGCTCGCCTTCACCATCGACCGCTTGCTCGCCAAAAAGCCGGAGGACCGCATTCAGACCGCGGCTCAACTGGCGGAACTGTTCGAGTTCGAGTGGGCATTGATTAAGGCCACATCGGAGGAAGTCCCGCAGGTCTGCCAGATCGAGCAGCGCCGCGAGCAAGTCCGCAACCGCTGGATCGCGGCGGGCATTGGCGCAACGTTTCTGACGTTCGGCCTTCTCGGCGGACTGTTTTTCGCAAGCGGCAAGGGCAACAAGACGACTACGTCCGATGTTGCCGTGTCCTCCGCGGAACCGGTCGCCGTGCTCAGCGCGAACGCGGGCACCGTCTGGTCCGTGGCGTTCGACGCCACCGGCGACACCGTGGCGATGGCCGTCGAGGACGGGTCCGTCCGGCTGTGGGATCGGGCGACCAAGAGCGTGAAAGCGACGTTCGCCGCCCACCGCGGCGTCGTGTGGGAGGCTCGGTTCACACGCACGGGCGACCGCCTGGCCACCGCGGGGGACGACGGCTTCATCAAACTGTGGAAACCCGATCGGACCGAGCCGTTGCAGACCTTCAAGCACGCCAACGCCGTCCGCGGGTTCGCGTTCTCGCACGATGACCAACGGATCTTCGCTGGTGATCGCGAGGGGGGACTCAAGGTCTGGTCGCTCGATGCCGAACAGCCGCTCGCCGAGGCGACGCAGCCCGGGGCCGTGTATGCGGTCGCGTTGTCCCCCGACGACGCCACGCTGGCCACCGCGGGGAACGACAAAGTCGTCCGGTTGTGGAACGCGAAATCGCTGACGCAGAAGCTGCCGCTGGAGGGGCATACCGGGCCGGTTTACGGCCTGGCATTCAATCACGACGGCCAGAGAGTGGCGTCCGTCGGGTGGGACAAGACCGTCCGCATCTGGGACGCCGCCAGCGGGCAGCTCGTCAAATCGTGGGAGGCCCACCACGGTGATATCTGGGGCGTCGCGTATTCCCCCGACGGCACCAAGCTCGCCACCGGCGGGCACGACGGCGCGGTGAAGCTGTGGAACGCCGAGACCGGCGACCTGCTCGCCACCTACCTCGGCCACGAGATCGCCATCCACACCGTCGCGTTCAACGCCGACGGCACCCTGCTCGCCTCCGGCGGCCGCGACGGCGCAATTCGCTTGTGGAAGATCGAGTAACACCAACCCGAAGCGTGAGCGAGGGCGAGCGCTCGCCCTCGCTTACGCTTCGGGTTAGTGTCACTGCGAAACCGGCAACCCCTCAGGCGGCATGGCTCCGTCCATTGCTGTCCGGGTGATCGTTTCGCGCAGCTTGAAGTGCGCGTTCTCCGTCGCCCCGCCCGTCGCGAGAAAGAATCGCTCGCCATCGAGGCCCGCGTCGATGTTCGTCGCCGGGTTGCTGTCCCCGGTGAAGCGGGCGGACAACAGCGGCGTCCACTGCTGTTCCGTATCGAACACCCAGCCGTTGCCATAGACTGCGCGGCGGGCTTCGCTCGCGGAAACCTTGTTGCGGCGGAAGTCTTCCACGAACGAGTAGTACCCGCGCAACGGCTTGCCGCCGGTGATTGTGGAGAACGTCACCATGTGCGTCCACTCGGTTTTGTCGGGCGGCAGGAACCAGCCGGCGTATTCGGTGCGGTCGCCATCGGGCCGGGCGGTGACGACGAACTTCCACGTCTCGCCGAGCTGCCAGTCGAGATCGTAGAACGATTGCCCGCCGGAGCCTTCGCCGCCGAACCGGCCGATCCGCGTCTGCTCGTCCTTGTGCAGCAGCTTGACGCGCTGCTCTTCCGGCGTCTCGGACGGATCGTTCTCCTTGGAATCCCAGACCGAGAAGATCGCGAGCTTCTTGCCGTTGCCGAGTTCCTGCAGGCCGAAGTACCCCTTGTCCCACCCGCAGACGGCGAAGTACGTCCCGCGTGCCGTCTGCTCGATGGCGATCTCATTGTAGAACGCGAGACCGGCCGGGGCGGGGTAGCCGAGATGCACCGACCGGCAGGCGACGTCCTTGAGTTTTTCGTCCGCGGCCGCGAAGCCGCAAGCGACGAACAGTGCGGCGAAGGCGGTCAGGCAGCGCGTCATCAGGGAACTCCGGGCGAATCGCACCAGTGACCCGGACGCTTTAAGCGTCCGGGTCACTTCGTTCTCACTTCACACAATACAAATGCTTCTCCGACCGCAGGAACAACCGGCCGGATGACACCGCCAGCGATGCCTGGCAGCGCTCTTCAATCGCGTTCTTCGCCAGCATCTGAAACTCACGGCCCGGCTTGAGGACAGTCGTCTCCCCCTGTTCGGAGAGGAAGTACAACCGGCCGTCGGCGTAAATCGGCGACGCGCAGAACGTGCCGCCGAGGCGGTCCTGCCACACCACGTCCCCCGTCTGACCGTCGTAACAGGAGAGGACGCCGTTGTCGGACACGCCGTACAACAGCGGCTCGACATAGATGAGCGACGACTGCGTCGGCGTCCCCTTCAGTTGCTCCCACAGGATGTGTGACTCGGTGATCTCCCCTTTCGCACCGGCGAGCTTCACCGTCCGGACCGTCGGCTTCTCGAAGCCCGACGACGTATACAGCAACCCGTTCGCGGCGACCGGCGACGGCGTGACCCCTTCCCCCTGCGAGTACGCCGACCACAGCAGTTTGCCGTTGACGGGATCGAAGCCCTGGATGCGGTCGCCGGCCGGGCTGATGAGCTGGTCGCGGCCGTCGACATTGAGAACGATCGGCGTCATGTGCGAGACGCGCGACATGCCGCGCGGCGCTTTCCAGACTTCCTGGCCGGTCGCCGCATCGAGGGCTACGACGAACGCCTGATCCCACGGCTCCTTCCAGCCGACCTTAATGTCCGGTCCGGGGCTGCTGCCGTCGCGGGGCATGATGACCAGGTTCTGATAGACGATCGGCGATTCGCCCAGTCCGTGCTTGCTGTAGAACGGGTAATCGCGATTGGTCCAGACCATGTCGCCGGCGAGGTTCACCACGGCAAAGCTGCCGTCGGCGAACGCGGCGTAGATCCGTTCTCCGTCGGTGCAGGGCGTCGGCGTCGCGAACGAGTTCTTGTTCTCCTTCCGCTTCAGTTCCTGCCGGAAGACTTCGCGGTCCCACACGATGCGGCCGGTGTCGCGGTCGAGGGCCAGGATGTGGCACGCCTCGCCGTTGTCCGTCGCCGCGGTGACGTACACGCGGTCGTTCCAGACGATGGGGGACGACCAGCCATCGCCGGGAATCGGGGTCTTCCACGCGATGTTCTGCGTCGCCGACCATTCGACGGGCAGCTTCGTTTCCGCCGAAATCCCCTGCCCCGTCGGCCCCCGAAACCGCGGCCAATTCTCGGCGCGAAGGGCCGGGCAGAACGTGCTCAACAGCACGAACGACGTAAGACCGAGACGGAGCGACATGCGGAGATTCCTCGGGATGCGGTTCTGAGATTTCTCACCGGTGAGCGTCACGACCTCGATCTTGTTCAGCAGGTGAAGAGTTTATCCACAGATTTCACAGATTCCGCAGATGGGAAGAGCATCAGAGAGTGGGGCTAGAGACTTGAAAGACCGTCGAATCTCGTTGTCTTAAAATCTGCGTCATCTGCGAAATCTGTGGACAACTCCGCTTGGCATTTGTCGGGCATCCATGCACTCTGCATTTATCCCGCAATTCGGTAAGATCGGGGGGCCACATCATCGCCACTTCCCCGGCCTGCTCGCAAGGACACCGCCATGCCGTCGCTCACTGTCAACGGAATCCGGCTGAACGTGATCGACGAGGGGGACGGCCCGCCGCTCGTGTTCCTGCACGGGTTCCCGCTCGATCATTCCATGTGGGACGGCCAGCGCCGCGAGTTCCGCAACACGCACCGGGTGATCATTCCCGACCTGCGCGGCCTCGGCCGCAGCGACGTCTCGCCCGTGCCGGTGACGATGGACCTGTTCGCCGACGACGTCGCCGCGCTGCTCGATGCGGTCGGCGTCACCGAACCGGTCATCCTGTGCGGGCTGTCGATGGGGGGCTGCGTCGCCTTCGCATTCGTCCGTCGGCACGCATCGCGGTTGAAGGGTCTGATTCTGTGCGATTGCCGCGCGATCGCCGATACGCCGGAGATCGTCGCCAACCGCCGCAAGCTGGCCGAGAAGGTGCTGACGGACGGTCCGCCGGCGGTCGTCGAGACAATGATGCCCAAGCTGTTCGGACCGACGACGAACGAAAAACAGCCGCAGGTGGTCGACGCCGTCCGCAACGTGATGCTGGCGTCGTCATCGCGAGGAATCGCGGCGGCGCAGTTGGCGCTGGCCGACCGGCCGGATTCCACGCCGACGCTGGCCGAGATCAAAGTGCCGACGCTGATCATCGTCGGCGAGCACGACGCCATCTCGCCCGCCGCGGAGATGCAGGGGTTTGCGGCGGCGATTCCCGGCGCGACGGCCGTCGTCATTGCCGGTGCGGGACATATGGCGCCGACGGAGAAGCCGGCGGACGTCAACCGGGCGATTCGCGCGTGGATGAAAGACGCCCAGGGATAGCAATCCCTGGGCGTCCGCATGCGATCCTATTTCGCAGACAGCATCTTCACGGCTTCGAGCAGCTTGTCGACATCCGGGCGGCCGGCTTTGGTGCCGGGGATGATGGCGCGGATGATTCCCATCCGGTCGACGACATACGCGGCATACCCCTCGGTACTGTAGGGTTTCGTTTTCTGCGCCTCGTAATCGGTGAGCAGTACGAATTCCGTCTTGGAGGCCTCGCGGACTTTCTTGAGCCCGTCGATGCGGGCGCTGTCTTCGCGGAACACGGCGACGACCTCCGCGCCGGCTTTCTTGAAATCCGGGTATTTCCCCTGCATCGCCTTCATGTGGCCCAGGCAGTACGGACACCACTCTGCGCGGCTGAACACCAGCACGACCGGTTGTCGGTCACGGAACGACGACAGCCGTACGGTCATGTTGTCGCCATTGAGAAGTGCGAACTCGGGAGCGGGGTCGCCGACCTTGAGCGGTTCGTCAGACCACGCGGACAGACTGGGCAGCAGGCAACACACGGTCAGAGCGGCAAGACGAACCATGTCAACGGCCTCTTGGGTTGTGGGATCGAACCGACGTTTCCCGTGAGATGCCGGAAACCGCAGGATGGTGACATCGCCCGGCAGGAATTGCCGATCTCTGCCGGACATGTTCGCAATCAGCGTGCCGCGCCGTCCGACGCCGGTGCTGTTCCCATTGGTGCGGCGACGTGCCGCCACTACAACATCCGACGGTCGGGCCGCCGAGCGAGTTGTGGGATGACGTGTCAGGGAGAGACCGGATGGTCGCGCGAACAAATCTGCTTCTCGGCGTGCTGGCGGCGAGCCTGGTGATCGGCTGTACATCCGCCCGGACCACGAACACGGCCCGTACGGCTCGCGAACAGATCCTGATCTCCAACGCCGTCGACCAGTCGTTGGCGAAAATCGACTTCACAGCGTTCCAGGGGTCCAAAATCTACGTCGAAGAAAAGTACCTGGACTGCGTCGATAAGGGCTACATCATCGGTTCGATCCGGCACCGGGCGATGGTCAACGGCGCCAGTCTCGTCGCCAAGGCGGAGGATGCCGACGTCGTCCTCGAAATCCGCTCGGGAGCCGTCGGGACAGATACGGCTGACTCATTCCTCGGCACGCCGGAGATCGTGCTGCCGGGGATGTTGACGCTGCCCGAAGTGCGGCTGATCGCGCGAAACAACCAGTCGGCGATGGCAAAGATCGGCCTCGTCGCCTACGACGCCAAGACGCACCGGTTGCTGGGCGACGGCGGCGTCTCGTCGTCGCTGTCGCGCGACAACAACTGGTACGTCCTCGGCGTGGGACCGTATCAGAACGGCGAAGTCCGCTCGGAGATCCAGCAGACCACCGGCCGGCAACCGGGGCAGCCGTATCAGGAGCTGCCGGTGTCGGTCGCCTTCGAGCAACCCGCGGGATCGCCCGAGCGGCTCCAACTCACGGGCGACGAGCGCGCGGAATAACTCCGGTCAGCCGGCCCGCGACTCATCCGGCGAGAACCGTTGAAATCTCAGCCGCCGCGGCGCCGCACGGTCAGCCTGCGCGATTTTGCGGCGGGACGGTGAATTGGCGTGCAAACGGTGGACCGGCCGGGTAGCCTTTGAACAGCTTCCCAGAAAGTCGATTTACCGGGTTCTGCCGGTCACGATGCCGCGGTGATGTCTGTCATCATGCGCGGAGCGGCGCTCATCGTCACTCGTCCAGGATCGCACGATGTACTTTTCGGATTGGCTGGTTGGCCTGCGTTCGACTCGTCCCGTGGTTCGCGTGCGACGGCACGTCCGCGAGGCGGTGCTGTCGGCCCAGATCGGCCGGCTGGAACCGCGCGTCATGCTGACGGCCCAACCGGTCGCCCCGGCGGAGGACTCAGCGGCGCTCATCGCCCGATTGGAGGCGGCGGGGGCGGTGATCGACGCGATTCCGCCGGTGGACCCCAACCTGTTTCGATCGCAGGAGGCCGAAGTTCCAGCCGAGGGGCCGTTCCCGGACTCTGACACCTTCCTGCTGCACAGCCGGCCGAGCGCAACGAAGGTCATCTACCTCGATTTCGACGGGCACGTGACGACCGGCACCCAATGGAACATCAGTTTCAACCGGCAGACGATCACCACCCCCACCTGGGATTTCGAGGGGGGGGCCGGGACCGTCACGCCGAACGAGCACACGCGCATCCAGCAAATCTGGCAGCGCGTCTCCGAAGCCTTCAGCCCGTTCGACGTCGACGTGACGACCGAAGAGCCCTCGCTGGAAGACCTGCGCAACACCGGGGGAGTCGACAGTCGCTGGGGCATCCGCGTCGCGATCGGCGGCAACAGCCAGACGATGCTCGGCGTCAGCGCCGGCGGAATTGCCTTTCTCGGCTCCTTCGACTGGGATTCCGACACGCCGACCTTCGTGTTCACCGATCAGCTCGGACCCAACGACGAGAAATTCATTGCCGACGCCACCGTCCACGAGGTCGGACATACGCTCACGCTGTCTCACGACGGCCGAAACTCTCCGGTCGAGGAATACTACGCCGGACACGGCACCGGGGCGACCGGCTGGGCGCCCCACATGGGCGTCGGCTACGGCAAGCAACTGGTCCAGTGGAGCAAGGGCGAATACCCCGCCGCCAACAACATGGAAGACGATCTGAACCGGATCGTCACGCAGAACGGCTTCGGCTACCGGCCCGACGACCGCGGCGGATCGGCCGCCACCGCCGCGCCGATCATGGCCGACATCAATGGCGTGATTTCCGACGGCGGCGTGATCGAGCAGACCAGCGACCAGGACTGGTATCGCTTCAACACCGCCGGCACAACCAACCTGACGATCAACCCCGCGGTCCGCGGGGCCATGCTCGACATTCTCGCCGAGATCTACGATACCAACGGCCAACTGGTCCAGAGCAGCAATCCCGTCAACCAGTTGAACGCCTCGTTCTCGGCGGTCCTGCCGGTCGGCACGTACTTCCTGAAGATCGACGGCACCGGCAAACCAGCCAACGGAAACGACTTCGGCTACTCCGATTACGGCAGCATCGGCCAGTACTTCATCACCGGCAACATCCAGCTCCAGCCCAACAACCCGCCCGTCGTCAACGACCAGGGCTTCACGATCGCCGAAAACAGTCCCAACGGCACGGTCGTCGGCACGGTCGTCGCGACCGATCCCAATCCCGGCCAGTTCCTGGCCTACTCCATCACCGCCGGGAACACCAACAACACCTTCGCCATCAACGCCGCCACCGGGCAGATCACCGTCAACGATCCGACGCTGCTCGACTTCGAAGTCCCGGTCACGTTCAATCTGACGGTGCAGGTCACGGACGACGGCACGCC
>JAWXBB010000694.1:0-27471 GCA_034439795.1 Planctomycetaceae bacterium
GCAACACCCCGCCCGCCAATGCCCTCCAGGAGGCTCGCTGATGAACCGCCAAATGACTTGGCTGATCGTGTCGTGCCTCGCAGTCTCGGCCGACTTCGTACTCGCGGAATCCCCGTCGTCATTTCGCGTGGAACCAGCCCAGATCGAGTTGCGTGGCAACTTCGCCCAGGCGCAACTCCTCGTCCCCGCCACAACCGCCACGCCCGATCGCGCCGTCGACTTCACGATGTCCGCCACCTACGCCTCCACCAACGAACAGATCGTGACGGTCACTCCCGCCGGACGGTTGATCCCGCGCGGCGATGGCATGGCGGCAGTCACCGTCTCGGTCAACGGACAAGCCCTCGATGTTCCGGTGACCGTGTCCGGCGTCGTCGCACAGCCGACGGTTGATTTTCTCGATCAAGTGCGGCCGGTACTCACCAAGCAGGGGTGTGCGCTCGGGGCCTGTCATGCTGCGCAGTATGGGCAGGGGGGCTTCAAGCTGAGCGTGTTCGGCTTCGATCCGGTCGCCGATCACGTGGCGATGTCGCGCGAGTCGCTGGGCCGCCGCATCAATCCGCTCGATCCGACGCAAAGCCTCCTGCTCCGCAAACCGACGATGCAGACCCCGCACGGCGGCGGACGCCGGTTGCAGGCCGGGTCGCGCGATTACGAGATGATCGTCGCGTGGATCACCGCCGGGGCGACGAAGTCCGCGGCGAAGGAACGGATCATCGGCAAGCTCGTGGTCACGCCGGGGCAGCGCGTGACGGAACCGGGGCAGAAACAGCAACTCCGCGCCGAGGCCCATTACGCCGACGGCGAAATCCGCGACGTCACCCCCTGGGCGCGATTCGATTCGCTCGATGAGGGGGTGGTCACGGTCACGCCCGACGGCGTCTGCACGACCGCCGGCAAAGGCCAGGCCGCGGTAATGGTCCGGTTCGAGGGGCAGGCGGGCATCTGCACGTTCCTGTCGCCGTATGCCGCTTCGGTCGAACTGGCCGGCTGGACGAATCAGAACTTCATCGACGAACTCGCCGTCGCCAAGTTCCGCGAGCTGGGCATCGAGCCGTCGCCGTTGTGCGATGACCACACGTTTCTGCGCCGCATCTTCCTCGACGCCACCGGCACGCTGCCGACGCCCGAAGACGTCGCCGAGTTCGCCGCCGCGACCGAACCGAACAAGCGGCAACTCTGGATCGACCGGCTGCTCGGCTTCGCGGAGTCCCCCAAAGCGGGCCTGTACAACGCGCGCTACGCCGCCTATTGGACGCTGAAGTGGTCCGACCTGCTCCGCAACAACAGCCGCGACCTGCAGGACCAGGGGATGTGGTCGCTGCACAACTGGATCAAGGAGCAGTTCCGCACGAATGTCCCGTTCGACCGCTTCGTCCATCAGCTCGTACAGGGGAAGGGGTCGGTCTTCTCGAACGGCCCGGCGAACTACTTCCTGGTCAACAACAACCCCAACGAGATGGCGGAATCGACGGCCCAACTGTTCCTCGGTGTCCGGTTGCAATGTGCCCAGTGCCACCATCATCCGTTCGAGAAAACCAGCCAGGACGATTACTACGCCTTCGCCGCCTTCTTCGCCCGCGTGGGGATCAAAACCAGCCAGGAGTTCGGCCTGTTCGGCGGCGAACGGGTGGTCGTCGCCAAGACCGCCGGCGAAGTCCGGCAGCCGCGGTCGGGGAAGACCATGCCCGCGAAGCCGCTCGACGCCGAACCGGTCGATCACCCGCTCGACCGCCGCATTCCGCTCGCGGCGTGGCTCACATCGCCGCAGAACGCCGCGTTTTCGCAGGCCGTCGTGAACCGTTACGTCAGCTATCTCCTCGGCCGCGGTCTGGTCGAACCGGTGGACGACATCCGCGCGACGAACCCGCCGACGAACGTCGCGCTCATGCAGGCGCTGTCGCACGATTTCGTCCAGCATCAATTCGACCTGAAGCATCTGGTGCGGACGATCATGTCGAGCCGGCTGTACCAGCTCGATTCGCAGCCGACGTCGCAGAACCTGTCGGACACGCGGTTCTACAGCCACTTCCTGGTGAAGCGGCTCCCCGCCGAGCCGCTGCTGGACGCCATCGACCAGGCCGCAGGGACGCAGACGAAGTTCAAGGAGCTCCCCGTCGGCACGCGGGCCATCGAGATTCCCGACGCCGAGTACCCGGACTTCTTCCTCAACACGTTCGCCAAGCCGCGCCGCGTGAGCGTGTGCGAATGCGAACGGTCGCCGGACCCGAACCTCGCCCAGGCGTTGCACACGCTGAACGGCGACGTGCTCTCGGGAAAAATCGCCGACAAGCAGGGCCGCGTCGCGAAGCTGCTCGCCGAGAAGAAGCCGCACGCGGAGATCGTGCAGCAACTGTACCTCGCCACGCTCTGCCGCCCGGCGACCGCGGCCGAAGTCGCCTCCGCCGAACGGCTGCTGGCGGACTACGCGACCCCGCAGGAATGCTACGAGGATCTGCTCTGGGCGCTGCTCAACAGCAAGGGGTTTTTGTTCGTGCGGTAAACGCCTTCCTCCACTCGTTCCCACGCTCCGCGTGGGAACGGAAGGCCGGGACGCTCTGCGTCGTTTATGATGTGGACTATGACAAGCAGCCCAACGGCCCAGATAAGACGACGCGGAGCGTCGAAGACCGTGCGTTCCCACGCAGAGCGTGGGAACGAGCAAATAACGAGTTGGACGTGCAGGAGCGCCGACAATGCGGCGGTTCATCGTCGTCACGGGTCTCATTGTGCTTGTTGTCGCACTCGCCATCCTGAAAGGGCACTTGCATCAGCGCACCCGATACGGTTTCACATTGACGCGAGTCAATGACCAAACCATCCGCATTTCATGGGGGACTGCCAGCGGCGTCAACATTTCGCCGGAGTCCACGATGAGGTTTTTTCTGGGATATGACCTTCAATCGGGTCACGTCGGTAATTTCCCCACGCTTTCGAGGGACGAAGGCGTGTGGATGTATGACATCAAACCCGAGTCTTTTGGCTCGGCTGTCCCCGCCTCATACATCAACCCCTTGAACAATGACGCTTTTAATCAGATGTTTGAAATGATCCAGCTTGCCAAGTCTGGAAACGTCAATGCCGCCGCCATGACTCGACGGGCCGCTTGCAACTACACGTACCTGGGCTGGGTTGTCATGAGCGACGACGATGTCCTGTCTTTGAAATCCGCGCTGAAAAATCGGTCGCAAGTCGCATTGGACCAGAATCTCGAAACGTCCCACGGCACGCTCTATCGCCTTGTGCCCGACGTCGAAACGCGCTTCGCGGCCAATCCGAGCGATCTCGATGAGTTGACTGAGCTCAAGTCCAAGATTCCGGTGATGTTCGAAGTGCTCGACTCTAACGCTGGACATCCCTGCGAGGCCATGCACGTGCTGTTTCTCGATGGGCATGTGGAACGGATTCCTGTCGGTGACCGGTTTCCGGCGACGCAGACGTTTATCAAATCATTTCCACCACCCAAATCGACCATTAGACCTGGAATGGATGATACGCCATAAGACTGTGGGAAGAATGCGCCGGTTGCCGCTGACGGTGGTCTTCGGCCGCCAGTGCGCTTGCCGATTGCCAAGACGATGTCGAATCACACACGTAGCGAAGACACTGGCGGCCCAAAGCCGCCGCCAGTGGCACCCGATCAAGGCGGCCAGGAAATGAACATGCTTCATCGCATCATCGCGACTGTTGTGACACTGGGCCTCGTTGCGATCCAGTCGGCCTCCGCCCAAACCTCCTACCCCATGCTGATGAGCCTCAAGCCGGTCGCCCTCCAGATCGGCACGGCCGCGGAGTGCGAGGTGCAGTCGCGGTACACGCTGCTGGGGACGCATCGCGTGCTCGTCAGCGGCAGCGGCGTGACGGCGGAGGTGGTGCCGCCGGAGATGGGCGAGGTCAAGCCGGGGGAGAAGCCGAAGGAGCTGACGAAGCTCAAGCTGAAGATCACGGCCGCCGCGGACGCCGAGCCGGGCGTGCGCGAGTTCCGGCTGGCGACGCCGAACGGAGCGAGCACCGTCGGGCAGTTGGTGATCGTGCGCGATCCGGTGAGCGGGGAGACCGCCGACAACAACTCCGCCGACAAGGCTCAGGCGGTGACCCTGCCCGCCGTGCTGTGCGGGGCAATTGAGAAGGTCGAGGATTCCGACTTCTTCAAGTTCACGGTCGAGGCGGGCCAGTCGGTGGCGTTCCACGTCCGCGGACAGCGGTTGGAGGACAAGATCCACGATTTGCAGAACCATCTCGACCCCATCGTCTTCCTGCGCGACGCGCAGGGGGCGGTGCTGGCGATGTCCGACAACTTCTTCTTCGCCGATCCGTTCTTCACCTACAAGTTCGAGCAGGCCGGCGAGTACGTCCTGGAAGTCCGCGACGTGCGGTATCAGGGCAATCAGTACTGGGAATACTGCGTCGAGGTCAATTCGCGGCCGTTCGTGTCGCAGGTGTTTCCGCTGGCGATCGCCGCGGGGGGGACG
The DNA here is from genome assembly GCA_034439795.1 of Planctomycetaceae bacterium. Classification (GTDB taxonomy): domain Bacteria; phylum Planctomycetota; class Planctomycetia; order Planctomycetales; family Planctomycetaceae; genus DSVQ01. The sequence goes on from JAWXBB010000694.1 coordinate 4,473, forward strand.
CAGCCGGTAGACGTCGCCGGCTGGCTGTTGCCGGAATCGAAGCCGGCCGCGGTGACGCTCCCCACCGACGCCCGCGGCCGCGTGACGGTGCCGCTGACGGTCGGCGATCAACCGGCCAACCCAGTGACGGTCTACGCGACCGATCTGCCGCTCGCCACGGAAGCCGCGGGGGATAACGACAAGCTCGAAGCCGCGCAGGCGGTCGCCTCGCCGATCGTCGTCAACGGCCGCGTCGAGAAGGAAAACGATCTCGACGTCTACGGCTTCGAGGCCAAGAAGGGGGATCTGCTGTCGTTCGAGGTCATCGCCCGGCGGACGGGGTCGCAGCTCGATTCGTACCTGCGGATTCTGAACGACAAGGGGCAGACGCTCCGCGAGGACGACGACCTCCGCGAAGGGAAGCTGCTGCACGCCGACACCTGGATCGACGGCTGGTCGGTCCCCGCCGACGGCAAATACTTCGTCGAACTCCGCGACGTGCATCTCCGCGGCGGCGAGGGCTTCGGCTATGCCCTGCAGATCAGTCCGTCACGGCCGTCGTTCGAGCTGGCGATGGACACCGACAAGACCAACCTCACCCCCGGCACGTTCGGCGTGGTCTTCGCGCGGGTGACTCGGAAGCACGGCTTCACCGGCGAGGTGCAACTGCACGTCGACGGCCTCCCCGACGGCGTCACCGCCACCTGCGGCCGGATTCTCGCCGGCAAAAGCGTGGACGGCGCGATCGTGCTGTCCGCCGCGGCCGATGCGAAGCCGGCGGCGGGCACGATCATCCTCCGGGGCACGGCGATGCATCCCCAGACAGAAGGGCAGCCGCCGCTGGAACTGGCCGCGACCGCGACGCCGTATCAGGAAGTCTACATGCCCGGCGGCGGCCGCGCGCACTGGCCGGTGTCGGGGCATCTCGTCTCCGTCGGCGCGCCATCGGACATCCGCTCGATCGCGCTGACCGAGACCGACATCCGCCTCAAGCCGGGCGAGTCGAAGAAGATCGGCGTGAAGATCGAACGGGCCGCGGACGCCAAGGCGAACATCACGCTGGACTTTATGTATCAGCATCTCTCGCAGATTTTTGCGAATACGCTGCCCGAGGGGGTGACCATCGACGCCGCCCAAAGCCAGACGCTGCTCGCCGGCGGCGCGTCGGAAGGTCACATCGTCCTGAAAGCGGCGAAGGACGCCCCGCCGGTGGAGAGGCAGCTCGCGTCGCTGATGGCGAACTTCGCGATCAACTTCGTGATGAAGGCCACCTACAGCAGCCCGCCGGTGTTCGTGAGCGTGGAGAAGACGCCGTAATCGCGCCGTTGGCGTCCCGTGTCCCGGACGCTGGGAGCGTCCGGGACACTTTGCGATTCGTCAATGGCTTGACGCTGCCCTTGATTCACTGCACGCCGCACGCTAACCTCTCGGATTCTCGCGATTTTCGACCGGGACGCAGGCGCTGCGGACAGTCTCAGGAGTGGTGTGGTCATGGGTGTGAAGAAGACGGGTAAAGGGCGGCGGAAGATCGGTCGCAAGAAGCGCAAAATGCGCAGCAAGATTCGGCATCGCAAATAGTATCACCACAGACGGTTGCGGCGTGATCGTCATCGCGACTGTTCGGGTTCGTTCATCCAAGTGAGTCTGGCAAATCGTCGGCTTTCGCTCCGCGAAAGCGATTCCTTTCGCGGAGCGAAAGGTGACATTGGCGGCATTCCCATCTCGGGGTGGCGAACAGGGTTGACTCGGCGACCCGGCTTGGACGACAATTGCATCAGCCCCTGTTGATGCACCCGCCAGGATGCCGCCGGATGCCCACCCGCCAGCCGTTTGCCTCGCCGTTGACCGTTCCGCCGCACGGCCTGCCCCGCCGGGCACTGTTGCAGGCCGGGACGTTGGGCCTGGCCGGATTGTCCTGGACGAATCTGTTGCGGGCGCAAACCGGTTCGCCCACGACCGGTGCCGATGGCTTCGGCCGCGCGAAGCAGTGCATTCTGCTCTTCATGTGGGGCGGCCCCAGCCACATCGATACATTCGATCCCAAGCCGCAGGCCCCGCAGCAGGTCCGCGGGCCGTTTGCGACGATCTCGACCAACGTCCCCGGCATCGAGGTCAGTGAGCACTATCACCGCGTCGCCCGGTATGCCGACAAGCTGGCCATCGTCCGGTCGATGACGCACGACGATCCGGCCCATCTGTCGAGCGTGCATACGCTGCTGACGGGCCATTTGCCCCCCGTCAACAAGAGCGACGCCGAGCCTCCCAGCGACCGCGACACGCCGCACATCGGCAGCGTGCTGTCGAAGCTGCGGCCGGCCGCCGGGGCGATGCCGTCGTTCGTCGCCATGCCGTGGATTGTGTCGCACCCCTCGGCGCCCGGCGGCAAGGCTCCCGGTCAGCAGGGCGGCTGGCTGGGCCATCAGCACGATCCGTTCCTGGTCGCGGGCGATCCGAACCAGCCGAACTGGCAGGTGCCGGCGCTCGCGCTCATCGACGGCCAGTCGCCGGGCCGCTTGAATCATCGCCGCGATCTGCTGAACTCGCTCGATCGGAAACGGCGGGTGTTGGAGAGCGGCGGAATCATCGAACAACTGTCGTCGCAGCAGTCGCAGGCGTTCGGGCTGTTGACGTCGGCGACGGTCCGCGGGGCGTTCGACGTGCAGCAGGAATCGGCCGAGACGCGGGACCGCTACGGCCGCCACATCCACGGTCAATGCGTGCTGCTGGCCCGGCGGCTGATCGATCACGGCGTGCCGCTGGTCGCCGTCAACTGGCACGACGACGGCCGCAGCTTCTGGGACACGCACGGCAACAACTTCAACCGATTGAAGAACGATCTGATTCCCCCCAACGACCGGGCGTTCGCCGCCCTGCTCGACGATCTGTCCGCGAGCGGCAAGCTCGACGAAACGCTGATCGTGTGGGTCGGCGAGTTCGGCCGCGGTCCGCACATCAACGGCTCGTCGGGTCGGGAACATCATCCGGGCTGCTACAGCGGCGTGCTCGCCGGCGGGGGCATTCGCGGGGGACAGATCTACGGTGCGAGCGACGCCATCGGCATGGCTCCGGCGGAGAATCCGGTGTCGCCGCACGACATCACCGCCACGATGTTCCATGCGCTGGGCATTCCGAACGACGCCGTGCTGCGCGATGCGCTGAACCGCCCGCACGCGATCTACGGCGGCTCACCGCTGACGGCGCTGTTCTAACCGTAGGGTCCGCTGTGCGGACCGCAACGTCGCACGGATGGTCCGCACAGCGGACCCTACAGGCTGACGGCGCTGTTCTAACGTCGCCGGTCGCGGTAGGTTATCTCACCAGCCCGAAGCGGTTGGGGTTGTTTAGCCGCGACCCGGAGGCTTTGCGCAGGGGAGCGCTTTCCCTGCAATCCACACCAGCTCTCCCCTCCGCAAAGCCTCCGGGTCGCGGCTAAACGTCTGGTGACTGGTTTCGACGGTTTCGTCCCAGAGAGCATTTCCATGCGTGCGACACTCGCCGGTCTTTCGCTGCTGCTGACGGCTCCCACGTTCGCCGCCGACGTGTTCGACCGGCATACACTGAAGGAGTTGCAGCGGGGCATCGAGCAGGGAACGCCGACGACGCAGATCACGCTCAACGATGCGGCGAAGCTCAAGCCGCTGGCTGCCAATCTCAGCAGCCCGTGCATCGCGATCAAAACCAACGACGGCAACTACGCCAAGGTGCTGCTCGGCTGGGGTCTGCGCAAGGGGGGCGGGCAGCCGACGCCGGTCGTGCTGCTGGAGCGGTTCGTCACGTTCCGCGTCGATCGCCCCGGCCTCACGTCCGCCGCGGGCAAGGACGTCATGCTGTTCCCCGGCTTCGGATTCAACTTCGACATCGGCCAGGTGGTTCCCGTCGGTCAGGGGGCCGACATCGAATTCACCGTCGACGGGGCCGTCAAACCGGTCGCCGCCGCGTTGATTGTGCCGCTCAACGGATCGCTGCTGCCTCCGCCCGAAAAAGCCGCCCGGCACGATCCGCTGGCGCACGACGGCGTCGTGGTGCAGGATTTTGTCGGCACCTGGAAGATCGACGCCGACGGGCGCTGGAAGGGGGACTGGGAACTCGCCGTCAATGAGAACGGCCGCATCTGCGGGACGTTCGTCTCGGAAGAGCTGCAGAACCGTTACGACATCACCGGCCAGCCGGCCGCCGCGCCGCATCAGTTGAAGCTGGACGTGTTCCTGGCCAACGCGCAGATGCAGGTGGACGCCTACCTGTGGACCAAAGACAAATCGCAGATGGCGGGCACCATCACGCTCACCGGCCGCAAATTCGGCTTCCACGCCGTGCGCGTGCCCGAAGCGGAGTGAGCGTCCGAAGCCCAGGGGTTGCAACCCCTGGGCTTCTGCCTCACGCGCCCCAACTCGTCTCGCGTTCAAACGGCCACATCGGCCGCCGCCGGTGGTGGAAGGTGAGCTGCGTCATGTCCGCCGTCGTCACCCCCGGCGTGTTGACGCGGACGAAGCTCGGACAGACCGGTTGATACGCCGCCAGCGGCGCGTTCACCCCCTTGGCGACGATGACGCGGTAGTCCCTCGGATCCAAGCCGAACGCCGTGATCTGCCGCAGGCTGAACGGCGGTGTGCGGCGCGACGTGAGCATGACCGTCAGACCCGTGTCGGATTCGACGATCGCCGTGCGGCCCTGATCGAACCGCGCGATGCCGCCGTGACGGACTTCGGTTTCCTCGAACACGCCGCCGGAAGTGTGTCGGACGATGAATTCAGCCCTCAACGGCGCACCGTGGCGATCATCGGTCTTGCCTCCCACGGACAATGTGACACGCTGTCCCACCCCAACGGCTTCGGCCTGCTGGACGGACAGTGGATCGAACAGCACGACCAGCGATTTCGCCACACGGCGTTGATGCAGTTCCCACGCGATCAGCGTCCCGTCGCCGGGGCTGCCGCCGCCGACGTTGTCCCCCATGTCGAGCAGGCAGACCGGACCGGGCAGCGTTAGCGCCTGCGTCACCGCTTCCGGGACGGAGAAGAAATTACCGACCAGATCGGTGCGGCGGTTCCACAGCGTGGCTCCCAATTGATTCGCGTCGTGTAGCGCAAGGTCGGTGTCGCCATCGGTCACGACGAGCGTCGCCGAACCCATCTCGGCGACGTCGGCGTACGGGAAGCCGAGGATCAGGCTCGCTCCCAACACGTTCCGCTCGCCGCGAACTCGTTCGACGTCGTCGCAGATCGCTTTCAGCGGCAATTCCGTCGTGCATTGCCGCTCGATGCCGATCGCCATCGGCGGGAAGCACGCGGCCTGTACGGGCCGGACTTCGCCGCGCAGCGTCCGCGCCATCAGCGCCGCTGCCTCCTGTCCGCGGGCGAACTGGTCGATGTGCGGATTCGTGCGGTAGGCGAACAGCGCGTCCGTCGCGGCAACCATCTCCGGCGACAGGTTCGCATGGGGATCGAGCGTGCCGATGATCGGGACCGCCGGCCCCGCATGACGCCGCACCACCGACAGCCACGCGCCATCGACGTCGGGCACGTTCACGCTCACCGTCGCCCCGTGCGGCGCGACGAGGTAACCGTCCAGCGTCCCCGCGGCTTCCAGTTCCTCGCGCAGCATCTCCATCAACGCGGCGAAGGTCTCCGCGGTGACTGCACCGTACGGCAACGCCCGCGCGGCGAAGATCGGCACGGCCTCCACGCCCGCCCGGTCGAGGCCGTCAAAGAATCCGCCAATCTCGTGATGCGACCCGGCATACCGCTCGCGGATCGCCGGCCCCGTCAGCAGCCCGTCCTGCCGGAAGTGTTCGAGCGTGGTCGCGCCGCTGAGAAACGTGTTCGATTCCTGAAGCAGAGCGACGATGCCGACGCGGTGCATGACGGATTCCCCACGGAATGATGCTGTTCTTGACCTCGAAGAGGTCGCAGAACGTAGCCGGGGGTCGGAGTCTTCGGAGACCCCCGGAAAGTGGCGAGAATTGTGGAACGCCTCCTGAAGGGATGCCAGAATCACGCGAGTCTGGCATCCCTTCAGGATGCGAGCGCACTTCAGACACATTCCGGGGGTCTTCGCGAAGCGCTGCGACCCCCGGCTACGCTCTGTGAACCCTTCGGGTTCAAGCCCCTGTATCACCCGTGCCCCGCCGTGTATCTTAGACCATCGTCGTCCGTGAAGGCATCCTCCAGGAACCACGCATGTCCGGCGCACCCGCGGAAATCACGCTGCCCATGATGCGGTCCGAGTTGTACTCGGCCGTCGTTTGTGACGCCCTCGACGGACTCGGCTGCCGCCGGCAGTCGCCGCGGCTGCCGCTCGCGCCGCTGACCTCCGGGCGGATGCTCGTCGGCCGCTGCAAGACGACGTTGTGGGTCGACATGGCCCACTCCGATCCGCGGCCGTACGAGTTGGAGTTGCAGGCCGTGGACGGTTGCCGGCCGGACGACGTGCTGATCGCCGCGGCCGGCGGGTCGATGCGGTCGGGCATCTGGGGCGAGTTGCTGACAACCGCCGCCCGGAACACCGGTTGCGTCGGCGCGATCGTGGACGGCGGCATCCGCGACGTCGGCAAGATCCGGGCGATGGATTTTCCGGTGTTCGCCCGCGGCGTCTCGATCTACGACAGCCTGCATCGGCAGCGGGTGGTCGATGTCGACGTCCCCGTCGAACTCGACGGCGTCACGTTTGCACCGGGCGACCTCGTGTTTGCCGACGCGGACGGCGTGGTCGTCGTCCCGCAGGCCGTCGAGCATGAGGCGATCCGCCGCGCGTGGGAGAAAGTCCACGCCGAGAACGAGGTCCGCGACGCGATCCGCAACGGCCTCAAGGCGCAGGAGGCGTTCGCGAAGTACGGCGTGCTGTGATCGGACAATCGGCCACTGTCCTTGGAGATGCAAGTCAACCAGTGCCGTGCCACTGCTTCGGCGTCTTCGGAGAAGCGGTGCACTTCGACGCGTTTACGCCGCCACGACACTGCTTCTCCGAAGACGCCGAAGCAGTGGCAACGCGGCGATTCAATTCACCGCGTCATGGCGGAGGCACCAACTCGTCCGCGGCAGCGTCGGACGCATTGGGAATTGCCGCCAGCGGAAGCTGTTCGACGGTCCGGGGGGGCTGCGACAGCATCTCGCCGGCGAGTTCGAGATAAAGTCGGGCTTCGTCGTACTGCATTTCGGCAACGGGGCCGGTCAGATCCATCGCCTCCCGCCACCGCCGCGTGGCGAACAGCAGCGATTGCTCCACCTCCGTGAGCGGCTGGTTCTTGCCGCGGTGCGAGAGGTCGGCGAAGATTGGCTCCAGCTTCACGCGCAGTCGGCGACGCAACCGCTCTCCCTCTTCCTCACCGACCTTGCCGCGCCGCTCGTCGTAGTCGCGCCAGACTCCGGTCAGCTCCGCATAGTAGACTGCTCCGCGATCGGTGGCCGGCCAGAAGGCATACGCGACGCCGGCCGCGCCGACGGCGATCAACCAGACGGCGACCCAGCGGTAGCGCCACAATCGCTGCGTCGCTGGAATCACCGCGACGGCGCGCAGTCCGGATTCGGTGTCGGGGAAGATCTCCCATTGCTGATCGAGGTGCATCATCCGCAGCACGGTGGCGAGATCGGAGGACACGCCGCACAGCCCGATCCGGCCGCCGCGAGTCTTCACGAGTTGCCCGAACTCGATCAGATCGCCCAGGACCATCGAGCCGTAGTAGTGTTCGGCGCTCAGGTCGACCAGCAAATGCCGGACGCGCGGGTCGCAGGCCAGCTCTTTGACCTGCCCCATCTCGCTCCGCATTTCGTGAACGGAGAAGCCGAGCGCATCGCCGTGCGGCCTGACGACCAGCGTGTTGCCGAACAGCTCATAGGGATAGAGATGCGACGACGGATGACGCGCCGACTGCGGCATGGGGAAACTCCCGAAGCGGCAGGTTCGTCGAAACCGTCTGCGGATTGCCGGTTCACCAAGGCCCATGCTGAACAGCAGTCCGTAGACATCGGCAGTCTAACGCGCGGCGTTTCGATCCGTCGAGAGCCAATCCGCAAAGTGTCCCGGACGCGGGTGTGGTCGCTAATTGGTGGGGAACGTTTGTGAGGAAGACTCGTTCTTGGCCCCGGCAGGGGCCACGGACTGTAGCCACGGGTGGAGCGCAGCCCGCTTCGGGCGCAGCGCAACCCGTGGAACGGAGGCGATCATCAGTCCCGTCCCGGAGGGCCGGCGGAAGTTCCCGGCCGGCGCGCGCTTCCGTTGCCCCTGCCGGGGCAATGCGTCGGACGGGAATCCGACCACGGGTTCCGCGTCGGACGGCTACCGCCGCCGCGCCGCTCCACCCGTGGCTACAGCCCGGTCGCCCCAATCGGGGCTGCAAAGGCCGCTGACCTTGACGTCTGTAGACCACCAATTAGCGACCAGTGTCCCGGACGCTTTAAGCGTCCGGGACACTGGCCGGTCGTCAGCTCAGCCCCTCCACCTCCCAACCCGAGCGATAGGTCCGGCGGACGAACGCATTCGCCGCGGCGACATTCGTGACTTTGAGGGCGGTCGCGTCCCAGTTCAGCGTTTGATTCGGGAACCGGGTGGCGACGCCCCCCAGCAGCACCCATTCGGTCAGCGGGCCGGCGTAGCCGAAGTGGGCCGACGCCGTGCCCTGTCCGCGGACGGCGTCGATGAACGAATGCCAGTGGTTGACCGGTCCGATCTTGGGCCAACTGATCGCCTTGAACGTGGTCTCGGGGTACAGCGCTGGCTTCGCCACGTGCGGCAGGAGCATTGCGCCTTTCGAGCCGACGAACAACGAACCCTGCCCGGGCACCTCGTGTTCGCCAAGAATGGCGAATAAGACCTCAGCGGCAGGGCGACGGTCGCCGTCGTACCACGTCAGTTTGACCCCGTCGGCGGCAGTGTGCTTGGTCATCGGGAAGTTGAATTCGACGACGACATCGTTGGCCCAGTTGTGGTCATTGGGGGCGTTGCCGGTCGAGCGGACCGACGTCGGCGCGGTCAGTTCGAGGGCCTTGCAGACGGGGTCGAGGATGTGGCACCCCATGTCGCCGAACGTCCCCGTGCCGAAATCCAGCCGCTTCCGCCAGTTCCCCGGATGGTAATAGCCGTTGCCGAGGTACGGCCGATCGGCGCACACGCCGAGCCAGTTGTCCCACTGGAGATTCTCCGGCACGGGGTCGGATTTCTCCGGCCGCGGATCGGGGTCGCCCCATTTCTTCTCGCTCCACGAATGCACCGTGTGGACGGGGCCAATGAGACCCGACTGAATCAGTTGCACCGCCGTGCGGTATTCCGAACTGGAATGAACCTGGATGCCCATCTGCGTGACGAGGTTCTTCTGCTTCGCGACTTCGGCGAGACGGCGCGATTCGTAGATGTCGTGCGTCAGCGGCTTCTGCCCGTACACGTGCAGGCCGCGGTTCATCGCCGACATCACCATCGGCGCGTGCATATGATCGGGCGTGGAGACGTTCACGCAGTCGAGGTTCTTCGCCTCTTTGTCGAGCATCTCCCGCCAGTCCTGATACACGCGGCAGTCCGGGAATTTCTCCTGCACGTCTTTCGCGCGGGCCAGATCGACCTCGGCGACGCACATCAGCTTCACGTTCGGATGCGTCGTGATCGCATTCAGGTCCGACCGCGCCATGCCGGCCGCCCCGAAGCTCGCGTGCCGGACGGTCTCGCTCGGCGGCGCAGCGGAAGTCCAGCGGGCGACCGCCGGAGCGAACAATCCGGCCGCCGCGGCCGATTGCAGGAAGTGACGCCGGGTGAGGCGGGCGGTCGACGACATCGGTGACTCCGGATGAGAGTGGCGTGCGCGGACGTTTGCGGATCTCGCTGCCAATCGTATCCCGCGACCGCGACGCCGCCAACCGGCGCGACCCGTCAGCCCGCGATGACGGTGTCTTTCTCCAACGTGATGCCGAACGGCTGGAAGGCCGACGTCTCGACCGTTCGGCCTTCGTTGTTAGCCAGCGCCGTCAACGGGTGCGCCGACTCGCGCGGAGCGTGATGTCCCGGCCGGGCCGATCGCAGAAGTCGGGACAGGGCGACAACCCACCGAGCAGGTAATTATCGACGGCCACGACGCCCCCTGGGCGCGGGGCCGGGCTGCTTGATGGCCGGCGTGGCTCCGTTTTTGGCGTCGGCTGTCACGGTCGGTTTGCCCGTGTCGAGCGCCTTCAGGAAGGCCACGACGTCACCGCGCTCCGCTTCGTCCTTCAGGGAGAACGGGTGCGGCTCCTGCGCGCCGCGTTCCGGGTCGAGCAATGCGTCGAGGCTGGACACCGAGGCGTCGTGGAGGAACGTCGGCTTGCGGGCCAGATCCAGCAGCAGCGTCAGGGCGTTGCCGCGCCGTTCCATGCGGTCACTGGCGTCGATCACGATCATCTTGTCGTCGAACCCGCCGGGAGAATTCACGATCGGACTCAGCGGCGGCTTGCGCTTGGCCAATGTCTTCGGTTCGTAAGCCGGCCACAGGTCTTTCAACGCGACCAGGGTGGTCGGCACCGGCTGGCTTTGGTCTTCGTTGTGACACTTCGTGCAGTGGGCCGCGAAGAGCTTCTTCCCGCGGGCGATGGCGTTCGCGTCCCCCTTCATGCCAGCCGGAGCGGGCAGCGCCTTCAGGTAGGCGCTCATGTCCCGCACTTTCTGCATGTCCACTTGACGACCCACCGGACTGGCCAAGTCGCCGACTTTGTGACCAGTCGTCGCGGTGACGAACGGGTGGCCATTGACGCCGGTCTCTTTGAGAATCGCCGCGTAGTTGTCGGCCAACTCTTCGCCCAGCTTGCCGGCTTTCGCCTTGAGGAACTCTCGTCCGTCCGGAGTGACCAGGCTGGTGGGATCGAGGTTGGTGGTGTACGACGCATTGCTGATGTGATCGAGAACCGCGAATTCTCCGGCGGTCCCATACGGGCCGGCCAGATCCTGGCGGAACAACGGTGTGTTCTGCACCGGGTTGCCGATGCCGTCCTGCGTCTCGTCGAACGTGCCACGGGGATAGAACTCGTCGTTCTTCAGATAGGCGTCGATGTCTTCCTCCGACGAGTCCTTGCGAAGGCCCTGGGGCGCGCGGCCGATGGTCTTGCCTCCGAGTTCCAATTGCAGATTCGGATAGTAGGCCCGCGAATTCGCTGCCATGGCGAGCAAATCGCCCATGTCGATCGAGTGCGTCGCGCGGCCGTCGAGACGGCGTCCCACCGAACCCTTGCCCGCCATCTCAAACGCGGAGTTGTCGGTGATCGTGTGGCAGATGGCGCACGAGATGCCGACCTTTCCGCCCTTGTGCACCACCCCAATCACCGCATTGGCCTTGACGAGTTTCATCGTCGTCGCCGGATCGTTGAGGAGCGGAGCATTCTTTGCGGACAGATCCGTCTTGAGTTCGGCGGCGAGCTTTTCCTTCAGGTCCGCAGGGACGGCCTCGACATCGACATGCAAGCCCGCCTTGAGGGCGTCGAGCGGCGTGAACTTCGCCTCCTCCATTCCCTGAGGCAGGCGCATGGCGTCGGTCCAGAAGCCCTCGTTGCCGAAGGTCTCGAACCGGAAAACATCGCGGCCGGCCCGGATGTCCCCAGGGCTATCGGCAATTTTGTCGCTGGTCGCGTTCTGAGCCGACGAATCGCCCCCGAGAGCCAGTGACAGGACCATTCCTGCGCAGAGGAATGATCGCCGGACCGTTGATCGTTGGATGCACATCAAGAATGCCTCCCCAGAGTGTGTGCGAAAGGTACCGTGAAGCCCGCAAGTGTCATGCCGCCGTCTTCCCCGTCGAAAGGATTTGCCAAAACTCGATGACGTGCTCTAAAATGCCGCAGAGATTAGTCCATCGACATCCACTCACTGTTCGGTGCGGTTTCACCGACCGAACGGTGCGAGACCAGAGTGAGAGCGCATCACACGGGAGCGCCGAGCGCCGGCGGCCGGTTGATTCGCGAATGCAAGGGTTCGCTTGCGTTGCTCGCCGCACACAGACTACTGATGCTCAATCAACATCGCCTCATGTGAGGACCCAATCCATGGCATTGATAAGCGGCCGCAGCCCGAGTCTGTTTGGCCTCTTCGCAGCGATCATCACAGGCGGCTTACCGATGACGCTCGCCGCGGCCGACGGTGTTCGCCAGACGTTGTTCGACGGCCGGTCGCTCGACGGTTGGGTGCTGGAGAACGACGCCGAGGTGGAGGTCGTCGACGGCTGCCTGCTGCTCAAAGCGGGCAACGGCTGGCTGCGGTCGGCTCATCAGTACCGCGACTTCGAGCTGGAACTGGAATGGAAGGCGCTGAAGGCCCACGAGTACGACGCCGGCATCTACATTCGCTCCGCGGGGACCGGAAAGCCGTTTCCGAAGCCGACGCACCAGGTGAATCTGCTCGAAGGGAAGGAAGGCCACATCGGCAACCTCCCCGGCGCGAGTTTCCAGGGGCTGATCAAACCGGGGGACAGGAACCGGTTCCATCTGCGCGTGGTCGGGGACACGGTTGCCCTCGCGGTCAACGGTTCAGCGGCGTACAAGGTCGCCGGGTTGACGCAGTCGCAGGGGTATGTCGGGTTCCAGATCGAAGTCCCCAAGGGAGGGCAGTTCCTGATCCGCAACGTGACGCTCGTCGAGCTGGACTACAAGCCGCTGTTCAACGGAGTGGATCTCGCCGGTTGGGAGGGGGGCGGCGCTCCGGCCGACGTCTGCTGGAAGGTGGAGGACGGCCTGCTCGTCTGCACCGGCGAGAAGAAAGGTCCGTGGCTGCGGACCGAGAAGGAGTACGGCGACTTCAACCTGCGGTTCGATTACTTCGTCTCCCCCGGCGGCAACAGCGGCGTGTACGTCCGCGTGCCGAAGGACGGCCTGCATCACCGCGAAAATGACACGCTGCCGCCGGCCGGGTTCGAGGTGCAACTGCTGGACGACGCCGCGGAGCAGTATGCAAAGCTGAAGGACTACCAGTATTCCGCGTCGGTGTACGACATCGCCGGTGCCGAGCTGCGGGTCTCGAAGCCGGCGGGCCAGTGGAACACGCTCGAACTCAACGGCCGCGGCCAGCACGTGACGACGGTACACAACGGCCGGATCGTCACGAACATCACCGCGGACACGCACCCGCTGCTCGCCCTCCGCAAGATCGACGGCTACCTCGGCTTGCAGAATCACAGCACCGTCGTGAAGTTCCGCAACGTGCGCATCGGCCCGGCGCTGGAGTATGCGGTTGAGAAGTAGCGATCTTTAGGAGCCGGGCCGTGCCGGCCCGGTCTTCGTCTTCGATGAAAACAAGACCGGGGCGACACGCCCTGGCTCTTACGAACGCTTGCGATGGACCACCCAACCTGGCACTTCCACGCGGACCTGGAACAGCGTCTTCCCCGCGGTGATGTACAGCGTCCGTAAATCCTCGCCACCGAACGTGCAATTGGTGAGGACGTCTTCGGGGATCGGGATGCGGCCCTGCAACGTGCCGTCGGGGCTGACGACGTAGATGCCGGGCGGAATCTTCGTCGTTTCGTGGGGGCCGCGGGGGCGGCTGATGCCCGCCGCGATGTAGAGGTGCCCCTGCGAGTCGACGCACATGCCGTCGCCACCGCGGCCGGGGGCGAAGTCGATCACGAGGCGTTGATTGCTCACTGCGCCGCTGTCGGCGAGATCGAACGCCCAGATCTTGCGAGCGCCGCCGGGGACCGCGCAACTATCGACGACGTACAGCGTCCGCTCGTCCGGACTGAGGGCGACGCCGTTCGGCCGCTCGATCTGCGGCTGCGTGATGGCGCGGGTCACGCGGCCGTCGGGGTCGATGCGGTACACCGACTCGTGATCGAGCTCCATCGTGGTCCGGTCGCCGTAGCACGGATCGGTGAAGAAAATCCGGCCGTTGGAGCAGGCAGCGATGTCGTTGGGCGCGTTGTATCGTTTGCCGGTGAATTGGTCGGTCAGCACTTCGACTTTCCCGGTCGCCATGTCGGTCCGGGTGATGCGGCGGTGACCGTCGTTGGGGCCGAACTCATTCCCCTCGCACGCCAGGAGTCGACCCTGGGCGTCGAACAACAGCCCGTTGGTCCGGCCGCTCGGCTCACGGAACACCGTAAACCGTCCCGTGGGCGGGTCGAGTTTGAGGATGCGGTTGTTGACGATGTCGCTGAAGTAGACATCTCCATTGGCCGCGACCGCCGGCCCTTCCAGAAATGCCGCAAACGTCGCCGGTGCGACGCCGGCATCGTTCGCGATGAACCCCAGGGGCAGTCCCACGCGGTGAAAATCGGTGTCGGGCATGGCGGTGGTCTCGATGAAATGGTGGTCCGCTCGGGGCGCCACTCAACACTATCTATCCTGCGCGCTGTTCACCAGCGAGGCCGTCGGGCATAATCGTGCCGTCCTGAAACCCGATTCGCTTTGGAGACCGAGGTGTTCGCGGGCTGGGCCTGGGAACTGGTCGTCATCTTCCTGCTGATCCTGCTCAACGGCTTTTTCGCCGCGGCGGAGATCGCCATCCTCACGGCCCGCCGCGGGCGGCTGCAACAGCTCGCGGACGAGGGAGACGGCGCGGCCCAGGTCGCGTTGGATCTGGCCCGCGATTCCGACCGCTTTCTGCCGACCGTGCAGGTGGGCATCACGCTGGTCAGCACGCTGGCCGCGGTGTTCGGAGGAGCGCGTGTCGAAGAAAACCTGGCGGCGTGGCTCGCGACCATTCCGGTCGCATGGATTGTCGCGCACAACCACAGCATCGCGTTCACCGTCGTGGTCTTGGGGCTGGCGTTCTTCTCGCTGATTCTCGGCGAACTTGTCCCGAAGAGGGTCGCGTTGCAGAACGCCGAGCCGTTCGCCCGCATCGTGGCGTATCCGATGCTGCTGTTGCAGCGGATCACGCGGCCGGTGATCTGGTTCCTGCAGACCGTCACCGTGCTGGTCCTGCGGCTGCTGCGGATGAAGCCGGGCGTTGAGCAGGGGGTTTCGGTCGAGGACATCCAGCACCTGATCGACGCCGGCGGGGAGTCGGGCCTGCTGGCGGACTACGAGCACCGCATGGCGATGGAGGCGTTGCGGCTCGGCGACCGGACGGTGACCGAAATCCTGCGGCCGCGCGTGGACATCGACGCCATCGACATCGACACGCCGTCGGACGAAGTGATCGGCGCGATCGCGATGTCCGGCTTCTCGCGCGTGCCGGTTTGCGAGGGGGACATCGACCACATCGTCGGCTTCGTCTACATCAAAGACGTGTTCCTGCAACAGTATCTCAGCCGGCCGATCGATCTGCGACGGCTCGTCCGTCCGCCGCTGTTCGTGCCGCAGACGCTGACCATCAGCCGGCTGCTCGAACAGTTTCAGACGCATCGCACGCAGCTCGCCATCGTGCTGGACGAATACGGCGGCACACAGGGGATGGTGACGCTGGAGGACGTGTTCGAGATGCTCGTCGGCGACATCCACGACGAGCACCGGCAGGACCATTCGCAACGGCTCGTCCGCCGCGACGACGGCAGTTGGCTGGTCGACGGAGCCGCCAACCTGCACGAGTTGCAGGAAGCGCTGGCGATCACGCGCTGGTTCGAACCGCCGCCGCGGGCCGTGGGGACGGTCGCCGGGCTGATTCTCGGCCTGCTCAAGCGTCCGCCGCACATCGGCGACAAGCTGTCGTGGAGCGGCCTGACGCTGGAGGTCGTCGACATGGACGGCCCGCGCATCGACCGCGTGCTGGTCACGCCGACGTCGGATGAATCCGAACCCGATGCGGAACCGGTCGAGCCGAGTTGACCCCGGAAGCCGCGGGATAGCATCCCGCGGCTTCTGAGCGATCACCGCGGCAGCGGCGTCAGCGACACGTTGTCCACCCACAGCTTGCCCGTTGCGCCGTTCAGACCGACGCGGAAGATCATTTCGCGGGCCTTCTGCGGCACGGGGAGCGTCTTCGCGGCTTTGCTCCAGCGGCCGTCGGTGTCCAGCCACGGGCCGATGACCGGCTCGGCGATCACGCGGCGCTGGTCGTCGTAGAAGTGCAGCACGACCGCCGGCTTGTGCCAGGCTTCGGTCCCGTCGCGGTTGTCGGCGAGCTTGTAATCGAGCTCGATCCGCACGCTGCCGAGCTTCGTGCCGTCGATCGCCATCCCCTGCAACGACTGGCTCGGCCGGCCGGGTTGATCGTTTTCGTAGAGCGCGCACGGCGATCCGTTCGGACCGCCATCGGGCACAATGGTAATCAGCCGCTGATAGTGCCAATGGTCGGGATAGCCGTCGGCGTTGGCGTCCTCCTCGAAGCCGCCGTTCTTGATCTGCGGATGCAAGGGGTCGGGCTTCACCTGCCGTTGGGCTTCCGACGCGCCGGTCATCGGAACGAACAGCGTGTTGATCAGCCTGGTCGCCTGCAGCTTGCCGTCGCGCTTCTCGAAGAGATGGATGATCTGGTCGTAGCGCTGCCCGAGCGGCACCACCATTTTGCCCCCTTCGCGAAGCTGGTCCACGAGCGGCTGGGGGACGTTCTCGGGCGAGCAGGTGACGATGATCTTGTCGAACGGCGCGTGCTCCGGCCAGCCGAGGTAGCCGTCGCCGACTTTGACGTGGACGTTGTCGTACCCCAGCCGCTTGAGCCGGTCGGTCGCCGTCTTGCCGAGCGACTCGACGATCTCGATCGTGTAGACCTCTTTGACCATCGGCGACAACACCGCGGCCTGGTAGCCGCTGCCGGTGCCGATTTCCAGCACCACGTCGTCCGGCTGCGGATCGAGGGCCTCGGTCATGAACGCCACGATGAACGGCGGCGAAATCGTCTGCTGCTGTCCGATGGCGAGGGCGCTGTCGAAATAGGCCAGATTCCGTTGCGCGAGCGGCACGAACTCGTGCCGGGGAACGAGCCGCATCGCCGACAACACGCGTGGATTGCGGATGCCCTCCCGCTCGATGTAGTCCGACACCATCTTTTCGCGGGCCTCGCGGAAGGTGTCGCGGCTCTGGGCGCACACGACCTCCGTTGCAGCGACGCACGCCAGCCACGCGAGACACAGAGGCAAGCGCGATGCCATCGGCAGAGTCCTTGGCGATGAATGAATCCGATCCCGCGACATTGTAACGCACAATCCCAGCCCGGAGCGCGAGCGACGGCGTTCTTCCACCAACCCGAAGCGTCAGCGAGGACGAACGTTCCCTGCCGCATGGAACTGTCACGGTCACGGAGTCCTCGACGTGGCCGTGCGTGTGCTCATTCGGCACGACCACCTCGAAGACTCGTGGCCGTGCACATCCATCGCCGCAGGGAACGTTCGTCCTCGCTGACGCTTCGGGTTGGTATGCAGCCGTCGCTGGCGCTCCGGGCTGGGAATCATGGCGTTTTCGCCTTCGCCCATGCGGGAATCCGTTGCGTGTCGATCTGCAATTGCGGCACCAGCAGCGTGAACGTCGCGGCGACGATGAGCGCCACACCGATGATGTCCAAGAGGAACCCGTAGCCCGCCATCTGCGTGATGCGGATGCGACCCGTGCCGAACACGATCGCGTTGGGCGGCGTGCCGATCGGCAGCATGAAGCCGCAACTGGCGGCGAGCGTCGCGGGCAGCATCAACAGCCGCGGGTCGAGTTCCAGCGCGACCGCTAGCCCGGCGACGATTGGCAGCAGCGCGTTCGCCGTCGCCACGTTCGACGTGAATTCGGACAGGAACGTCACCAACAGGCAGATGACGGCGATAATCAGCCACGTCGGCATGCCCCTCACCGACGTCGCCAGCCAGACGCCGCTCCATTCGGCCAGCCCCGTGGTCCGGCACGCCTCCGCAATCGCGAACCCGCCGCCGAAGAGGAGCAGGATCCCCCACGGCAACCGCGATGCCGTGTGCCAGTCCATCAACGGCACAAACGGCCCTTTGGGCTCGGCCCGCAACGGGATCACGAACATGATCAAGGCCATCCCCATTGCAACCGTGGAGTCGTTGATGAAATCCCGCGGCTTCTCGACGCCCAACCACGTCAGCCAGCGGTCGCCAAACGTGTTCCAGCCCGGCAGTTGAAACGCTTCGCCGGCGTCGAGACCCGTCCGCGACAGCCACAACAATGCCGTGAGGAGGAAGATGCCGGACATCCACCATTCGCCGGTCCGCATCGGCCCGAGTTCCCGGACGCGCTGCGTGAAAAACGTCTTGTCCAGCGACGCCAGCCGCGACGGCGTCCGCAGCCGGAACGTCAGCAGCACCCAGGTGACGACCAGAAACGCCAGTGCGCACGGAGTCCACGTCAGCATCCATTCTGCGGCGGACAACGGCGGGCCATCGGGGAACTGCTTCTGAAAGACTTCGACGTAGACCACGTTCGTCGGCGTGCCGACGAGCGTCGCCATGCCTCCGAGCGTCGCGGCGTAACCGAGACCGAGCATCGTCGCCATGCCGAACGGTGCGAAGTCGGGATCGCGAGGTCGGGGAACTGCCGGTTCGCCGTCGTCTCCTTCGGGATGCTCCAGCGCCGTCAGCAACGCGAGCGCAATCGGCAGCATCAGCAACGCCGCCGCGGTGTTGCTGATCCACATCGAAATCGCGAACGTCGCCAGCATGAAGCCGAGCACGATCCGCCGCACGCCAAGCCCGGTCATCGCGACAATGTGCAGCGCGAGCCGGCGATGCAGACCCCACCGTTCGATGCCCAGGGCGAGCAGAAACCCGCCGAGATACAGGAACGAGCTGTCGCTGAAATACGCCCCCGCAACCGACTTCGCCGACTGCACGCCGCACAGCGGAAACAGCACCAGCGGAATCAGGCTGGTGACCTCCATCGGCAACGCCTGCGTGACCCAGAACACCCCCATCAACGCGGTGACGGCGGCCAGGCGGTGTCCCGCCGGCGACAGTCCCTCCGGGGGGCCGGCCAGCAGAATCGCCGCGAACAGACCGAGTCCGATCACCCACCCCGCGCGGCTGACCGACACGGGGACGGGATCTTCGATGGATGCGGCAGGCGGTGCGGTCACGGGCGGAACTCGTCAGGGGTGCGTTTCAAGACGATGCACAATACCGATGGGCCGCGGCGTTGACCACTAGTTCTTTAGGAGCCGGGGCGTGTCGCCCCGGACGAACGGGAGCAGACGCGGAAGAAGAAGACCGGGGCGACACGCCCCGGCTCCGAAAATCGGGTCGGCAGACTGTTGTCCCGCGACAGCGGCGTTTATTCTCTGGGAGCCTGTTCATTCGCCCGCGCCGCGCCCTTCGGAGATCCTCCATGCAACCGTGGCAAATCGGTGTCTTCACCTCGGTCGACGCCGGCCTTGGCGTTCATCTCGACGTCGCCAAAGACCTCGGCATTCCCACCGTGCAGGTTCACGCCCCGCACGCGAACACCCGCAATCAGGCCGCGGCGGACGCCTTCCGTCAGAAGTGCGCTGACGCCGGCATCACCGTCACCTGCGTGTTCGGCGGCTTCGAGGGCGAAAGCTACGCCGACATCGAGACCACGGCGAAGACTGTCGGCCTCGTCCCGGAAGCCACCCGGTCTGCCCGCCTCCAGGAGATGAAGGAAATCTCCGACTTCGCGAAGCTGCTGGGCTGCAACACCGTCGGCCTGCATATCGGCTTTGTCCCCGCCGACCGGAAGAGCGCGTCGTATCTGTCGCTGCTCGCCGGGACGCGCGACCTCTTGGACCACGTTGCCAGGAATGGGCAGAACCTGCATCTCGAAACCGGGCAGGAGACCGCCGATCATCTGCTGGAGTTCCTCCACGACGTCAACCGGCCGAATCTGTTCATCAACTTCGACCCGGCGAACATGATCCTCTACGGCACCGGCGACCCGATCGAGGCGCTCCAGAAGGTTGGCCAGTACGTCCGCAGCGTCCACTGCAAAGACGCCAAATGGGCTGCCCCGGAGAGCCGCGGTTCAGCGTGGGGCACGGAAGTCGCGTTGGGAGAGGGGGACGTCGGCATGGAGACGTACCTCCGCACGCTCAACGACCTCGGCTACCGCGGCCCGCTGACGATCGAACGGGAAATCGCCAACGACCGCATCCGCCAGAAGCGCGACATCGGCACCGCCGCCGCGCTGCTGTTGCGGTTGCGTGCGGAGATTCTCGGGCGATTTGATGAGTCGTACATCCCATGACCAAGAAAGAATCGCGAAACCGCAAGCGTCGGTCGAACCCACGCTTGCGGTTTCGCGGTCTTCCTTCTCTTCTTGATCCTTAGTCCTTCTGCAGCGCATGCCCATCAGGGTTGGATACGCCCAGGTCACCCCCCTAGAATGATGGTGCGCCGCGCGATTCCGGCGTTGCCATGCTCCATCTGCCCTGACGCAAAGCCCGCCGTGTCCGACCGTTTGTCCGATATCTACGACGAACACGTCCTCGACCACTTTGAATCCCCGTACCACAAGGGCCGGCTGGACCAACCCACGTGCGAACATTCGGACCGCAACCCCATCTGCGGCGATCAGATCACCGTTCAGCTTCAACTCGACGACGCCGGCCAGGTGAAGCAGGCCTGGTTCGACGGCAAAGGGTGTGCGATCAGCCAGGCCGCGGCGTCGATGCTCTGCGAGCACGTCGAAGGCAAAACAGTCGCCGAACTGGAAACGATGGCGGCGAAGGACATGCTCGGCTTGTTGCAGGTGCCGTTGACCCCCAGCCGGCAGAAGTGCGGGCTGCTGGCGTGGAAGGTGCTGAAGACGATGGTCTATTCGCAGACGCATCCGCAGAACGACGCCGCGGGAGCCACGCCATGACCGCCACTGCGCTCGCCGCCGATTGGAACGTTGCCCGGATCCGCGACGATTTCCCGATCCTGCATCAGCGCCTCGCCGGCGACCGGCCGCTGGTGTACCTCGACACCGCGGCCACCGCGCAGAAGCCGCAGGTGGTGATCGACAAGCTGGTCGAAGCCCTCACGCAGTACAACAGCAACGTCCACCGGGGCATCCACCAACTCGGCGACCGGATGACGACCGAGCTGGAAGCCGCCCGCGAAATCGTGCAGCGATTCCTCAACGCGGCCGAGCCGGACGAGATCGTCTTCACCTCCGGGACGACGATGTCGATCAACCTCGTCGCCCACGGCTGGGCGCGCAAGTTCCTGAAGCCCAGCGACGAGATTCTCGTCAACGAAATGGAGCATCACGCCAACCTCGTCCCTTGGCAGATGGTCGCGAAGGCCACCGGCGCGGTGCTCAAATACATTCCGCTCACGACTGACGGCCGCTTGGACCTGACGGCGCTCGACGATGTGTTGACATCGCGCACGAAATTGCTCGCCGTCACCGGCATGTCCAACGTGTTGGGGACGGTCAACCCCATCGGCGAACTTGCGCGGCGGGCGCACGCCGTGGGGGCGAAGATTCTCGTCGATGCCGCCCAGAGCGTGCCGCATCAGGCGACGGACGTCCGCGCGCTCGACGTCGATTTCCTCGCGTTCTCCGGGCACAAGCTGTACGGCCCGACGGGCGTTGGCGTGCTGTACGCGAAGCGGCGGCTGCTGGAGCAGATGGACCCGTTCCTCGGCGGCGGCCACATGATCCGCGAGGTGTTCCACGATCACGCGACGTGGGCCGACCCGCCCGCGAAG
This sequence comes from Planctomycetaceae bacterium, assembly GCA_034439795.1. Taxonomy (GTDB): domain Bacteria; phylum Planctomycetota; class Planctomycetia; order Planctomycetales; family Planctomycetaceae; genus DSVQ01. Next base: position 25,924 of record JAWXBB010000694.1, read on the forward strand.
TTCGAGGCGGGGACCGCGCCGTTTGTGGAAGCCGTCGCCCTCGGAGCCGCGGTTGAGTACGTCACCGCGCTCGGTCTGGACCGCATCCACGCCTACGAGCAGTCGTTGCTGGACTACGCCACCCGACAACTGGCCGCGATCCCCGGCCTGACGATTCATGGCCCGGCGGTCGAACACAAAGGGGCGATTGTCAGCCTGACGGTCGACGGCGTCCATCCGCACGATCTGGCGGACCTGCTGGACCGCGAAGGAGTCGCCATCCGGGCCGGACATCATTGCACGATGCCGCTCCATGAATTGTTGCACCTGACGGCGACCGCCAGAGCCAGTTTCGCGTTTTACAACACGATGGGCGAAGTGGACGCCCTCGCCGACGCCCTCCGCAAAGCCCGCCGCAAGTTCCGGTTGCCGGGGTAATTTTGGACGCCCCGTTAGCCGCGACCCGGAGGCTCTGCGCAGGGGAGCGCTGGCGTCGAACGCGCGGTCGGTGCGGAGCGCTTCTCCGCGGGTCGCGGCAATGAAGCGGTTTCAAGCCCACATGTTTTTTACGCCGAAGGCGTAGGATCGCAAAGCCCAGGGTCGCGAGTCTGCGAGCGCACCCTGGGTAGTGATCAATGTATCCCATACCCTGAAAGGGTTTCATCCTGGTTTGACGCCGTCGGTGATGCGACCCTTTCAGGGTCGATTCGCCCTCGGAAACCCATTCCCCAGGGTGCGCTCGCAGACTCGCGACCCTGGGCTGTGTGATCGAACGCCTTCGGCGTACTTGACCTCCGAGAACGCGCCCGATTAGTCGCAATTCCTCCTCCGTGCGAGTATTATCCCACTCCATTGCCCCGTTGTTTCCCCTGTGTATTGAGCCGAACACGATGTTGACGAAGAAGCCGCAAGCCATCGCCGGGGTCAGTCCCGGTTCCGAAAGCATCATCGAAGAACTCTACCCGTCGATCACGGCGACGTGGCTGGGACAGTTGCTGAATGGTCTGTACGAGTCGATCCCCATCGGCATGGGCAACATCAAGCTGTCGCACGCCTTCGCGCTGGTGACGTGGCCGTTCGCGCTTGTCGGCTACCTGCTGATGAAGGTCGGCGGCTCAAGGTACGTCGTCACCAACCGGTCGGTGAAGCGGAGGGTGTCGATCGGCGACCGGCTGCTCGAAGAAACCCCGCTGGCGGGCATCGACCGCGTGACCGTGGACCCCGATTCCCGTCTGGCGTTCTTCAAGACCGGCGACGTCCGCTTGAGCAGTGCCGCGGGAGACACGCTGCTGCTGCTCCGCGGCGTCCCCTATCCCGACCGCTTCTGCCAGGTCATCCTCGAAGCCCGCGACGCCCAGCAACAGGTCGCCGCGTCGCTGGCGACGATGAACGCGCGGAAGTAGCCACGTGGCAGGTGTGCATCTCGATCTGGGTTGAGAGAGCGGTGAGATCCCCAGATTTCAGCCGCGGAGCGGCGACAGATCGTAGCCCCAGGCGTGAGCCTGGGGAAACATCGTCATGGCATTGTTCAGCCCCGAAGGGGCGGCAGAACCTCGGTCGCGCGACGAA
>JAWXBB010000695.1:0-9454 GCA_034439795.1 Planctomycetaceae bacterium
CCGACACGCTCCCGAACACCGACCGATCATAGCCGACGAGTCAAGCCCGCTCGACCGCCAACCCCAGCCGCCCTGTGGAATACTTCAACGGGCTGCTAAACCGGACCTCACCAATTCTGCTACACCCCGCGTGGCGGTGAATGAGACGTTTCGCTGCGGGTTGGTTTGTTGTACAAGGCGTTCCTGACGCCCACGTGGATCAGGAACTTGCGACAACTGCGCCAGCAAGTTCCCCCTGTAGACGGAACTCATCGACCACCCTCCGTGAAGAACGCGACTCCCACAGAATCCTCAGCCCATCTTATCCCAAGAGGTCAACCCCTACTTGACGATGGCCCTGGACTGTCTCCCGGTTGACCTGTTCTCCGAATTGCCCCAGAATCACGGGTCAATTCGTGAGTCTGCTTCCGAGGGTTCTGACTTCCATGCGCCTAGAGCCGCTGGCCTACCACCGCGCATTTGCCGATTGGCTGGAAACCGAGTTGAAGGGCGTTTGGGATTGGTTCCGGTCAAACTCTGTCCGCGCAGAGCAAGTCGCGTCGGTGCGCCTCGAACTGTTGAAGACCACCTATCGACTGGAACCCGGCAGTGCTACTCCAGTTTACGAAGCCGCACAGCGGGCAGCGGAAGCGCTGGAGTTGCCGCTTCCGATCACGATCTATCAATCGCAGCGGTCAATGGGGATGAACGCTGCGCTGGTCCCGATGCCGCACGAAGTGCATGTCGTCCTGCATGGCCCCGTCACTGAAACATTGGACGACAGGGAATTGACCGCACTCTTCGGCCACGAGCTCGCTCACAGCCTGTTGTGGTCTGGCTGGGATTCGCGGTACCTGACGGCTTGGGAGGTGCTCGCCGCACTCGCCAACGATCCTGCGGTCGCTGCTGCGCATGCGGAGAGTTCCCGGCGCTACCAGCTTTATACCGAGCTGTTCTGCGATCGCGGCTCAATGCTCGCCGTCGGAGACATGCACACGGCCGTTGCGGCGCTCGTCAAGATCGAAACGGGTCTGAGGCACGTCGATGCGGCCAGTTACCTGCGGCAGGCCGAAGAGATCCTGCAGACCGGCATCGCCGCGTCCGAGCAAGATTCGCATCCGGAGTGCTTCCTGCGGGCGCGCGGGCTGGAGCTGTGGCAGGAGCGAGGCTCCGAATGCGATGCCGATCTCCAGAAAATGATCGAAGGTCCGTTTTCATTGAGACAACTCGATCTGCTGAACCAGTCCCGATTGCAATCGCTGACGCGGCGCATCCTCGATCAGCTTCTGGCTCACCGCTGGATGCAGACTGATTCCATGATGGCGCACGCCAGACTGTTTTTCGACGATTACGGCGCGCCCCAGGGACTGGTTGCCGACTCTGAGCTGGCTGAAGCCCTGGCGGCGGGGGACGACTCAGTCGCGGACTATGTCTGTTTTCTCATGTTGGACTTCTGCACGGCGGATGTGGAGTTGGAGGAAGCCCCGCTGGCGGAAGCGCTGGGGCTCGCCGAGCATCTGCGGCTCGCCGATCGGTTTGACGCGCTGGTCCGCAAAGAGCTGAAGCTCAAGAAAAAGCAGATCGACCTGGTTCGCCGCACTGCGCCCGACTTGGTGGCGCGGGCCGAGCAATCCATGGGTACCGAGTAATGCACTTCCAACAGTTCCTTCACGATCGCCTGGCGTCGGGCGGGTTCACGACGGAAGACGTGTTGTCGAGCTTTTTGCCGCTCCTGCGACAGACGATCGAGGCCCACGAGGCCGGCCATGTCGCGCCGCTCGATGGACTCGCCGCGCTGCAGGTGGAAGGAGTGCAGATCTGGTTCGCCGAGAGCGCGCTGCAGAAGCCGGCTGCGAACCTGGCGAACGTAAAGGAGCTGCAACGTTCCGCGGCCAAAGCGGTCGAGATTCTCCGTGAAGCGAGGTTAACGCACGACGTTCATGATGGCACCATCAATGTTCACGACTTCTCAATCGGGAGGCCCGATGAGGAACTGAAGCAGCCGGTCTATCTGCCGGGATATGCCTGCTGGGAGCACCACGTCGAACACCACGATCCGCTGACCGATACGTTCAGCCTGGGGCTGATTCTGGCCAGCCTGGGATGCGGAGTCGACGTCGGCGATCCGACCGACCTGGAGCGTTTTGTCGCCAATCGTCGCAACCTGTTCGCGCTCAACCCCGACTTGCATCCGGTCCTGGCGCGGATCATCGGCCGGATGACGGAGCTCCAGCGGGACCGTCGGCCACAGGATCTCGGCTCATTGCTTTGCGCGCTCGCAAACTATCGGGACCAGCCGGTCGATTTCGAGCTGGATCTGGCCACGGCCGCGGGCTTTCGGCAGCGCGACCGGACCGGCAAACAGCACGTTATCCTGGGCAAGTTGCAGGAACGGTTGTTCGAGGTCTCGAAGCGGAACCATCTGCTCGATTTCAAACCCACGCTGCAATCGGTCAATCTCACCCAGGCCTCGGTGCCGCTCAGCTTCGATTGTCACCATTTGCGTCCGGATCAGATCTTCGTGTGGAACAACGGACTGCACGACGCGATCGCCGCAGGCAAGACTGTCTCGCTGAACAGCCATCTCAATTTCCGCGAGGCCGTGTATCTGCCCAGCGTCTTGGACCGCATTCGACTCGACGCCCTGCGCGACCGGACGGAATATGGTTTCGCCCAGTTGCGACTGGTGGCGTGCATGCTGCGGTGGGCCGACCTGAAACAATCGCCGCCGGTGATGTACCGCTCCCCGCTGGTGCTGATTCCGGTCGAGCTGCGCAAACAAAAGGGGATTCGCGACACATGGTCATTCGAGCCGCTGGAGACGGTCGCCGAAATCAACCCGGTGGTGCGGCATTTGTTCCAGCAACTGTATGCGATCTCACTGCCGGAAGCGATCGATTTGACGCATTCGTCGCTGGACGACTTGTTTGAGCTGATGGCCCGCGCGATTGAGGCGAATGAACCCGCGGTTGCACTGCACAAGATCGATCGGCCGCGCATCGAACTGATTCACAACCAGGCCCGACGCCGGCTGGACCAGTATGTCCGACGAGCACGGTTGTACGGCCGCGGTGTACGGAGCTTCATGGATCTGGAGTACAGCTATGACCGCGTAAACTACCATCCGATGGGACTGAAGCTGTATTGCGAATTCGTGCGGCCGGCGGTGTCGCATCTGGAAGCCGTGCTGGGCAAGGCTCCGACGACACGACAATTCCTTGTCGCCCCCGAGGAGCCAACGACTGCGGTGGCCGAGCAGAAGCTCTATCAACTCCGGGAGGAGGCGGACAGCAATCCGTTCACCTGGGAATTTGACTTGTGCAGCCTGACGCTGGGCAATTTCCGTTATCGGAAGATGTCTCTGGTCCGGGACTACGATGCGCTACAAATCGCGCCGGTCGAGAACCCGCCGTTCGAGGCGACCTTTTCGCTGGCGCCCCGCGACGTTGAAGAGCGCTCGGCGGAACCGTTGCCGCTCGCGGAGCGGTTTCACGTCGTCTCGTGCGACCCGACGCAAGCAGCGGCGATTTCGGAAGCCCGCCGCGGGCAGAGCTACATCATTCAAGGCCCGCCGGGGACCGGCAAGTCGCAGACGATCGCCAACCTGATCGCCGACTACGTCGCGCGCGGTCAGCGCGTGCTGTTCGTCTGCGAGAAGCGTGCGGCGATCGACGTCGTCTTTCACCGGCTGCAGCAACAGCAACTCGACCGGTTGTGCTGTCTGATCCATGACTCGCAATCGGATAAGCGCGGCTTTGTGATGGACTTGAAGCGAACCTATGAGGAACACCTGGGAGCGGCGTCGGATGATGGCAGCCAGCACGACCGGCGACCAGAATTGATCGCCGACATTCAGGAGGCACTGGTGCCGCTGGAGCGTTTTCAGAAGGCGATGACCGCCACGCACGACGCAGCAGGGATACCAACTCGGGAACTCTTGTCACGGCTGGCGGCCCTGCGTGACAACCTGCCGGACTTGTCGCCGGTGCAGATTGAATTCGTTCCACAGTTTGCAGCGATCCATGCGGCGCGAGGCGATCTGCAGCGCTTGAACGAAACGCTGAGCCGCATTCGGCCGGACGGCGTGCTGGCGCGACATCCGCTGCGCTGGTTATCGCCGCGCATCACGGAACACGATCGGCCACTCGACTTTGCCATTCCTCAACTGCGCGAGTCGCGTCAACTGCTTCCCCGGCTGGAGTCCATGCTGGCTGAGTCCGGAATGCCGCCTGAGCACTGGAGTTCCCTGGAGAAAGTGGAGCGGCTGATTCGACACGCCGGCGAACTCGTTGACTTGGCGGAGCGAAATCTGATCGACCTGCTCCGTCCGAAGAGCGCCCGGTCCAAGCAGTATCGGAAGCATATCAAGAAAGTCGGCGAGTTAGCCGGCTCGCTCGCCAAGCAGCGCGACGCGACCCGATGCTGGAGGCAAAAGCTATCGCCCGAGATGACTGCCTCTGCCTTGTGGCAAGCTCAGTCCTTCGCCCACGACCGCCTGAAGTTCCTGAAGCCAGGTTGGTGGGGGCTGCGGGCAGTCCTTCACCGGGCCTGCGAATTCCAGGCCGCACCGATTCGTCCAACGTGGGTCGACGTGCTCACGTGGCTGAACGGGGAGCACGCTGCCCAGGCTGCCTGGGAAGCCGCCGAGAAAGCGGCTCGCGACAGTCTGGAGATTGAGGAACCGCTCGCCAAGTTTGATGGCTGGTTGAAAGCCGCTGTTGAGAAAATCAACGGCCTTGATCCTGCCTTCAAGGCGTGCCACGAAGCACTCCTTTCTCTGTCCGATGCCGATGCATGCGTGCAGCGACTCGCGGACTGTGCGGCCACCGTGGAACAACTTCGAGGACGCCTGGACGGATTGCTCGACGGCGTCAATCGGGAGAGCTTGTCCTCGCTGTCAAACCTTGTCTGTGAAGTCGAGAGCGCTCTGCCGAAGCTTTCGAGTTACCTCGGCGTCCTGAAGGCGTTGCCTGCCTTGCCGCCGGATGTACTGGCGGCGCTGCGAACGCTGCCGCTCTCACTGACTGCCCTCGAAGCCGCGGCGGCGCATCGGACATGGAATGAGATCCTCCACGGGGATCTTCACTTGGCCGAGTTCTCTACTGACCTGCGGTCGGGTGCCGTGAATCAACTGGACAAGCTGACGCAGCAGTGGCTGGAGGTGAACGCGGCGGCGATCCGCGGTCAAGTCCGCGATCGGTTTCTGGAACACGTTCGACTGTCGACAGCGCCTGCCGCACAGCTCACCACCACGGAGAAGACTTTCCAGCGTTCCTATGCGCGCGGCCGCCGAGAGCTGGAGCACGAATTTGGGAAAAGCATGCGCTACAAGTCGATTCGCGATCTGGTCTCCGGCGACTCCGGCCTGGTGGTCCGCGATTTGAAACCGGTCTGGTTGATGAGCCCGCTGAGCGTGTCCGACACCTTGCCGCTGGACGAACAGCCGTTCGACGTGGTGATTTTCGACGAGGCCAGCCAGATCACGCTGGAGGAAGCCGTTCCGAGCTTGTTTCGCGCGGCCCAGGCGATTGTCGTCGGCGACCAGATGCAACTGCCGCCGACCGACTTCTTTTCGGCCAAACGCAATGACGACGAAGAAGGCGTATCGTTCACCGAATCGGGCAAGCTGATCCAGTACGATTTGGAGTCGGACAGCTTTCTCAATCATTCGGCCCGCAATCTCCCGTCCCGCATGCTGGGCTGGCATTACCGGAGCCGCTCTGAATCGCTGATCAGCTTTTCCAATGCGGCGTTCTATCAGGGGCGATTGCTGACCGTGCCTGAGGAATCCATCGCGACCGGCGTGTTGCCGGAAGTCCTAGTCGCGTCGGCGACGGACGGGATGGCCAATGCTGCGGCGGTGTTCGCGCGAGCCATCAGCTTTCATCTGGTGGAGCGCGGCGTCTACGACCAGCGCCGTAATCGGCCCGAAGCCGAGTACATTGCGGAGCTGGTGCGCGGCTTTCTGCGAGCCGAACGTCCGCCCACGCTCGGCATCATTGCGTTTTCGGAAGCGCAGCAGGACGAAATTCAATCGGCCCTGGATCGCCTTGCCGACGAAGATCGCGCGCTGCGCGAACGAATGGAGGCCGAGCTGGAGCGGGAAGAAGGCGGGCAGTTCGCTGGACTGCTGGTCAAAAACCTGGAGAACATCCAGGGGGACGAGCGCGATGTGGTCATTCTGAGCGTGTGCTACGGGCCGGATCAGCACGGGCGGATGCGAATGAATTTCGGTCCGATCAATCAGTCCGGTGGCGAAAAGCGGCTCAATGTCGCCTTTTCGCGCGCCAAACGCCACATGGTGATCGTCAGTTCCATCCGCTCAACGGCCATCACCAATGACTACAACGTGGGCGCGAACTGTCTCAAGAGCTACCTGGCGTACGCGGAGGCCTGTTCACGGGGCGATCGGCCGACGGTCCGACGCATTCTTCGGACGCTGACGGCGGCGCGCGATGCCGAACCGGCGGGTGACGCCGCCCGCGACGTGATCGCCGGGCAGATTGCCGCTGCGTTGCGGGAGCGGGGTTACCTGGTCGACCCGTCGATCGGACAATCGCACTTCCGCTGTGACCTGGCGGTCAGACGCCCTGATGAGGCACGTTACCGGCTCGGCATCTTACTGGATACCGCCGAGTGGTATGCCCAAACCGACCTGCTCGAACGGGAGCTGATGAAGCCGAAATTGCTCGCTTCATTTGGCTGGACGGTCGTGGTAGTTCTCGCCAAAGAGTGGTGGGAACACCCCCGCGCGGTTCTCGATTCGCTAGAACGGCGGATGGGTGTCACTGCTGAGCGAACTGAGACGCCGACGCTCACGGAATGATGGGCAGAGGGGGCCGATGTTGTAACGAGGCAAGAATAGCGGCACGTGAAACAGGTCGAAGAATTCCTGCAATGCGGCCGGACTGAGTCGGAGATTGAAGCGACCGCACATGTTCGCACTCCCCCGCTATACCGAGGTCAACCTTCCCCCAGTCATTGGAGCATCCTTCGCTGTGCTGCGGCTGCCGTTTCCACGCCACCAGCGAGCTGCGCACCTCGGTCAGTTTTTCAGAAACGCATCCAGCTTCGTGCGCTCCTCAGCGGTCAGCGGTGTCCATCCGATCGTGACCGACGGGAGAGCGGCTTTGAGTAACTCGACGTCGGCGGCAGGGAGGTCGATCCGGCGGAGTTCGAGCTTCTTCAGTTGGGGCAAGTCCCGCAGGCGTTGCAAAGCCGCCAGCGATAACCGGGCTTCGTCCAGCGTCAACGACTCCAGAGTCGTCAATAGGACTAGCACGTCGAACGTCGAGTCATCGAGGCTCACCGCATTGGTGCCGCCGTCGTAGCGCCGCAGTCGCTGTCCGAGCCAGAGCGTTCGGAGTTCCGGCAACTTTGTGAGTTGAGCGTTGCCCGCCTGAGTCTGATAAGTGTGCCAGGTGCGGAATTCTCGCAACTGCTTGATTTCAGCGACGGCGGCCATGCCCCGGTCATCGAACGGCGTGCCGGCGATCGTCAGCCGTTCCAACTGCGGCAAAGCCTTGAGAGCCGCGAACCCCGATCCGTCAAAGCCCTTCATTCCGAACGACGGATGAAAGAAGGACAACGACCGTAAGTTGATCAAAGCCGCGAACTTCGCCAAACCGGCATCGCTGACCTGGATGCCGTCGGTGCCCAACTGTTCGAGTGCGGATAATCCCAACAGGCGGGAGAGTGTGGCGTCGGTCAGTCCTTTGCATTGTCCATACAGCGTCAGGCTCTTCAGCTCCTTGAGCTGCCCGATTGTGGTCAACTCGGCGTCGCCGAGCTGTGAGCAGTCTTTGAAGGAGACGTTTTTGACGACGTTGTCCGACTGCGTCACCTGAGCACCGAGTTTCGTCAGGCGGGCCGCCGCGGGTTCCTGATCGACGGGCTTCAAGTTCGTCCGAAGCCAGGCGACGAGCTGGTTTCGGTAGTCGGAGTTCAATTTGTCCCAGCCACCCATGCCGTGGACGCCGCCGGGAATTGTGATGAGGTCGCACTGGTTCCCCAGCGCCTTCAGTTGCAGTTGGAAGCGCACCGATTGTTCATACGGCACCGTCGGGTCATGGTCGCCATGCACCAGCAGGAACGGCGGCATCCCGGCGTGAGCATAGCTGCTGGGCGAAGCTTCCCGGAGCCGCTTCCACGCCTCGTCATTCAACTCGTTCAGGCCCAGCAGCGCCGTCATCGATTCGCCGAGGGCATTGCGATGTCGCACCTGCAGTTCCAGATCGTGAGGGGCATAAAACGGGATCACGGCAGCGACGCGCGTCTCGTCGGTAGCGCAAGTGCCGACGTAGGAAACCAGATGCCCCCCGGCCGATTCTCCGATGAGTGCGATGCGCGCCACATCGACCTTGAATTCTGAAGCGTGCGCCTTCACCCATCGAATGGCGGTTTCGACGTCCTCGGCGCACGCCGGCCAGCGATGCTGCGGAGCCAGCCGGTAGTTGATCGTGAACCAGGTAAAGCCGGCCTGGCTCAGCGGCTCGAACAACGGCTTGATGTACGTCTGCTTGTCCCCCCGCACGAAGCCGCCCCCGTGAACCAGAATGCAGGTCGGGAATGGCCCCGCCCCCTCGGGGACAAACGCATCGAGCGTCAGAGTGACATCGCCGACTTTGGCGAATTCGACATCCGATTTCAGACCGGGGGAGACCGGTTCGGCAGTGAGTCCCTGGGAGCGGACTGTCAGGACCACCATCAGAACCGGCAGCAGTGCGCTGAGGCGACTCATTCGAGATTTCCCTGACGGACGGACCTTTTGACGGGGAGAATTTTCCAGCGAAATGAAATCGGATTCTATCGCGCCGGTGACTTTTCCGGGGCATCGTTCGTTAACCGCCGTTCGCGGGCGGCCGTCAGCACGGAATAGAACTGGGTGAAGACGTTGTCCACCTCGCCGTGCTCCGCATGGCAGTCGAAGCAGTCTTTCCGCTCAAACGCCCGCTCGGCGGGCCGGACTGGTGCGTTCGATTTGCTGGGCCCGTCGTGGAACATGAAGTACGCCCAGCCGTCGGGGTACCGTTTGGTATCTTTGATGGCGATCTCCAACCCCGAGGTCGGTGCGGCCACAAATCCCGATCGAGAAACCGTCCCCTTCGTCTTGGCTGGCTGCGATTTGTTGTTCGTGACGATGAACACGGTTTGTTCGGGGAATTTCCCAGTTGCGACATAGTGCTCGAAGGCTTCGGGCTGGAGATAGACGTTGTGGAATGTTCCCGGATTGTTCGGGGCTTTCTTGCCGCCGTCTGAATAGTCGAGGCCAATCGAAGTGCCCACGACCACCCACTTCTCATAACCGGTCGGCCGCACCAGCTTTCCATCCGGGTCGTACTCCGGCAGTGCCATGCCCTTCGGTGCCTCGGCCAGTGGCCATTGGTATCTACACAACTTTCGGTTGTTGGTATAGATGACTGGATGCTTGGACACTTCCCGGGCTGGAGGCCCGGTTGCAGCGGCGGTATCGGCA
>JAWXBB010000696.1:0-22480 GCA_034439795.1 Planctomycetaceae bacterium
AACCGGGCGTGTCGAGCAGCACCAGCCGGTCCGACCGTTCGGGCCAGGTGAGCGTGAACCGCTGCACCGTCTGCGTCGCGGGGAGGATGTCGGTCGCCGCCTGTTGACCGCCGAGCAGACAGTTCACGAGGCTCGACTTGCCTGCCTTCACCTGCCCGATGACGGCGATCGTGATCGTCACCGGCGCGGTCGCCGTCGGTGATGACGCCGAGACCGCCGTCGATTCCGTCATCCGCCGCATGACTTCGCGGTAGCGCTTCGAACCGCCGCGCAAGCGGCCGCTGTTGAGTTCGATCAGGTAGTAGCCCGCCTGCCTCACGTACAGCGTGTAGAACGTGCCGAGCAGGTTCTGCTGCAACTGCTGCGTGAGCGGTTCGACGGCGAACTTCGAGACGAAGAACCGCGCGATGTTGACGGGGTTCAAGAGAATCGACGCCACCCAGCCGGTGTTGACCGCGACCTCATACCACTGCGGGGCCTTCGACAGCATTCGCCATTGCGACACCGTCACCAGATGGCTCGCCGGAACGTATTTCAGAAACGAGTCCTCCATGTCCTCCGAGACCAGTTGGACCGCGGCGAGAATCTCGACGACCGACAGCGACCCCAACGGGTCGGCCGCGTGCGGGTGGTAGTGCCGGGCGATCTCGAACGACAGATCCTGCGTGAGCTGCGTGTAAAACTGCGGGTCGACCAGCCGGGCCGCGGGAATCTCGCCGACGCGCTCCTGCACGGCCCTGACGAGCGCCATCGCGGCCTCGTCCTGCGCGGTCCAATGCCGGCGGTCGAGATCGGGCAAGGGGAACTGCCACCCCGCCCCCCAGCGCCGCCACAGCAGCGAACTCAGCCCCCAACAAATCGGCAGCGTCCACCACAGCCAGAACCAGCGTCCCGATTCGTACAGACTCCACGCCCCCACGCCGGTGAACAACACCACCGGCAGCAGCGACAGCGTCGCAATCAAGATCAGTTTCCAGCGGGACATGGGGGAGTGTTCGTCCTGGACGTGAGTTTCCTGGTCGTCGATCACAGTGTACCGGGCGGATTCCCGCCGGGCCGCAGGGCGACACGTCGGACAACGAGATAACCGACGAGCAGGATCAGGACGGCCGCGGGAATCGTGACGTTGTCGGGAAGTTTCCAGCCCGGCGGCGGTGTCGCGACGGGCGATGTCTTTGCGGCTGGCTGTGGGGCAGCGGTGTCCTCCGGCCGCATCGGTTTGCGGACCAGACCGACCGATTCGGGGGTCACGGTATGCGTGATGTCGCCGGTGCGCAGATCGACGAGTTCGATTTGATACGCGCCGGCGATGGCCGCCGTTTGATCGGACATCCACACTCTGGCGAAGCGTAACGACACCGGCACCGGGTCATGCACCATGAGGATTTGCGCTGTCAGATCGCGACGCCAGATCGGCAGACCCAGGGAATTCAAGCCGACCAGTTGGCGGATTCCCTCGTCGCCGCTGATCTGCGTCACAAAACCAGTCCCGACTTTGCGCAACCCGTCCACGCCCGAATGGTTGTGGCTCAACCATTGCGTGAGATCGGCATGGCTATGCTGCGGCCAGTTACCGAGGCGCTGTTTGCCGGTCGACCACTCGATCAGCAACGGACGGACGGTCAATTCCGGCGGCAGCTCGGGATCCGCGGCCAAATCGTCGACGAAGAGCAGTGGCGCATGCGGCGCGACTTCCCTCTGCCAGGCGATCTGACGGGGCTCCAGATCGACCGCCGTCAGCAACCGGGACGGCAGACCGGTCTGCGGATCACTCGAAAAAATGAGATGTCGTGGATTCGACAAGACGATTGGTTGGAGCCGGCGGGCGGGGAACCACTCGCTGAAATTGAAGCGTCGCGTGATCTCCAGATTCGCCAAGTCGATCTCCAGCAGCTCGCCCTGCTTCGTCGGAGAGTCGGATACGGAATTGCCGTACAGCCGTCCCGCGGATTCGCGAAACCAGGATCGATCTGAAACGTCAGCCGGCAGCGAACCGCGGCGCTCACCCGTCCGGCGATCGAACACCTCGTTGTGGCCGGCGATGAACACGGTGGTCAGATGCTGGAGGTTCGTCGTATCAATCGTCTCGGAATGCTCCACCGCGCCTGTGGCGGGGTCGCGAATCTGATACTCGATGGCTTCATGGTTGTTGAGGTGCCGTGACATGTGAACGCGGTCGTCCATCAGCCAGCCGGTCAGCCAGTCATCGGGTTCGGCCGGCTCGGTCCACATTGTCTTTCCGGTGGAGAGCTGGACGAGCGCGAGGCCCGGCGTTTCGACAATCGACGGCCCCCAACCGGTCAGCAGCCAGTCCCCGTCGACGGCGGCGTTGGGAACCGCCGTTTGAAGACTTCCCCAGGTACTGACCTGGGGGTTCGCGTCCACCAGGGGACGTTCAATAGACAGTTGGCCCTCGGCAACGCCGGCCGAGAACAGAGCGACTTGCAGAACCGCGATCCCCACGAAGTATCGGCTGCCTTTTGGAATCATGGTGCATTCCCTGTTGTGACCTGGCGAAACATCCGCGGTCGCGTCATCGTCGCGATCGCAATCAGTTTCCAACGGGACATGGGTGGGGGTTCGTCCTCGACGTGAGTTTCCTAGTCATCGATCACAGTGTTCCGGGCGGATTCCCACCGGGCCGCAAGGCGACACGTCGGACAACGAGGTAACCGACGAGCAGGATCAGCGCGACCGCAGGAATCGTGACGTTGTCGGAAAGTTTCCAGCCGGATGATGGCGGAGTCGCGGGTGGCGTCGATTTTGTCGTTGGCTCTGCGGCGACGGTGTTCTCCGGCCGCATCGGTTTGCGGACCAGACCGACCGATTCGGGGGTCACGCGATGCGTGGATTCGCCGGTGTGCAGATCGACGAGTTCCAGTTCGTAAGCGCCGACAGCAACCGCCACTCGGTCGGACATCAGGATCTTCGCCCCAAACTCGCGGTTCCAAACCGGCTTGCCTTGCCGATTGAGGCCGACCAACCAGCTCGTCTTGTTGACGCTGGTGAGGTGCATCGCGAAGCCGTCGTCGATCTCGCGCATCTCGCCACGCCCATCGGGACTCAGCCATTGCACCAGATCGGCGTAGCCCAGACCGGCGTAGCGGGGATCCCGCGGTTCGCCCAGGCGCTGCTCGCCGGTGCTCCATTCGATCAATAACGGACGGACGGCCAGGTCCGCCGGCATCTCCGGCTGCGCCGACAGATCGTGGACGAAGAACAATGGCGCATGCGGCGCAACCTCGATTCTCCAGGCAACCTGACGGGGCTCGAGATCGATTGCCGTCAGCGCTCGCGAATTCCACTGGGGAGAGTCCGAAAAGACGAGAAAACGCTCATCACCTTGAAGAGGCTCGCGAAACCTCCCGTCGGGAAACCACTCGGCGAAATTCCACCGCCGCGTGATTGCCAGGTTGCCGAGGTCGATCTCCAGGAGTTCGGTCGGCTTCGTTTGTGGGTCGAGTTGGGTCGACGAGTATGGCATCGTGTAGAGCCGTCCCGCGAGCTCACGAAACACCCAGTGTCTCGACGCAACCTCGGCCGGCAATGCACCGCGACGCTGACCGGTCCGTCGGTCGAACACATCCCCGTGTCCGGCGATGAACACCGTGGTCAGATGCTGGAGATACGTCGAGTTCGGGCCGAAGGTAATCGTCTCGGCATGATGGACCGCACCCGTCGCGGGGTTGCGCACTTGGTATTCCATGTCATCGTGGTCATTGACGTTTCGCCAGACGTGGACGTTTCCGTCGATGAACGCCGCGGTGAGCCAGTCTTCGGGTTCGGCCGGTTCCGTCCACAGCGTCTTTCCGGTGGAGAGCTGGACCAGCGCGACGCCGGGCGTATCGACGATGAACGGTCCCCACCCGGTCAGTAGCCAGTCGCCATCGATCACCGCCTCGGGAACGGCGCTTTGACGATTCATCCAGGCGGTGACCTTGCGGTAGTCATCGACCACGGGACGTTCAATATACAGTTGGCCCTCGGCAACGGAGGCGGAGCACAGCGCGATTTGCAGAACCGCAATCCCCAAGAATAATTGGCTGACTTTGGGAATCATTGTGCGTCCCTTGTTGTTGCCTGACGACACATCAGCGGTCGCAGCGTGCCCCGTCATCGTCGCAACTCTGGGCCGGTTGCGGTAGGGTTGGGATCATCACATCATCCCATTCGACGAGGACCACCACGATGTTGCGATTGTTGTTCAGCACAATGCTGCTCGCGTTGACGGCGGTCTCTGCCCATGCCGCGGAGGCGAAGCCCAATGTGCTGATGATCGCCGTCGACGATCTCAACGACTGGGTCGGACCGCTCAAGGGGCATCCGCAGGTCCGCACGCCGCACATGGACCGGCTTGCGGCCCGCGGGACGGTGTTCACGAACGCGCATTGCCAGGCGCCGCTGTGCAATCCGTCGCGGTCGAGTCTGCTCACCGGGCTGCGGCCGTCGACGACGGGCATCTACTGTTTGCAACCGGGCATGCGGCAGGTGGAGGCGACGAAGTCGGTCGTCACGCTGCCGCAGCACTTCGGGCGGAACGGGTATCACACCAGCGTGTTCGGCAAGATCTATCACGACGGTTCGATCGCGCCGAAAGACCGGGCCGCCGAAGTGACGGTCTGGGGAGCCGCACCGGGGATGACCAAGCCGAAGGAGCGGCTGTCCAAGGGGCCGTGGCAGCATCCGGCGATGGACTGGGGCGTGTTCCCGGAGCACGATGAGGATCAGGCCGACTGGAAGATCGCCGACGCCGCGATCGCGCAGTTGCAGGCGTTGCCGAAGGATCGGCCGTTCTTTCTCGCCGCGGGGTTCCGGTTGCCGCACGTGCCGTGCTTTGCGTCGCAGAAGTGGTTCGATCTGTATCCGAGCGACTCGTTACAGATGCCGCCGGTGTTGGACGACGATCGCGACGACGTGCCCGACTTCGCGTGGTATCTGCATTGGAAACTTCCGGAGCCGCGGTTGTCGGCGCTCCAGAAGGCCGACGACTGGCGACCGCTCGTCCGGTCCTATCTGGCGAGCATCGCGTTCATGGACAGCCAGATCGGCCGCGTGCTGGAGGCGCTCGACCAGTCGGGACGGGCGAACGACACCATTGTCGTCCTGTGGTCCGATCACGGCTGGCATCTGGGGGAGAAAGGGATCAGCGGCAAGAACACGCTGTGGGAACGATCCACGCGTGTGCCGTTGATCTTCGCCGGACCGGGTGTCGCCGAGGGGGCGCGGTGTGCTCAGCCGGCGGAGTTGCTGGACCTGTATCCGACGCTGATCGAACTGTGCGGCCTGCCGTCCGTGAGCGGTCTCGAAGGGCATTCGCTGAAGCCGCAACTGACCGATGCCGCCGCGAAGCGTCCGTGGCCGGCGATCACGACGCACAATCAGAACAACCACGCGGTGCGGACGGAACGGCATCGCTACATCCGTTACGCCGACGGCTCCGAGGAGTTCTACGATCTCGTGCAAGATCCCAACGAATGGACGAATCTGGCGAAGCGGCCGGAATTCGCGACGCTCATTCGCGACCATGCCGCGTGGTTGCCGAAGGTGAATGCCGCCCCGGTGCCGGGCAGCGCGCATCGCCTGCTGGTGCAGGACAACGGCCGCTGGATGTGGGAGGGGCAGCCGATCGTGCCGAGCGAGTTGGAGCGGTGAGTCTCCGGTCCCCTCTCCCGCGCTTCGTGGGAGAGGGTTAGGGTGAGGGTGCCATTGGGTTTTGTCCATCTTCGCGTTCACAAAGGAAGGCAAAGACTCAAAGCACCCTCACCCCCAACCCCTCTCCCAGCGAAGCGCCGGGCGAGGGGTGGAAACGAGACAACCCCGTCGCAAAACGGGAGTTGCTCGATTCGCCGTCGCCGATGTTCGTCGGTTACTTGCGGAAGATGTTGAACTTGGACGGCGTCTTGGCCGGAGCGCCGTTGAGCTGGGCTTCGAGCTTGTCCGCCTGCGCGAGCCTGGCCCGGTCGCCGGTCCGCAGCGCGTCGTCGCGGAGCTTGTCGATCTCCGCCAGTTTCTGAGCGCGGGCCTTCTCGACCGTCGAGACCGTCCGCACGGTGGCCTCGCCGGACTTCGCCTTGTTCTTGCTGAACAGGTGCAGCAGGCCCACCTTGCGGGTGGTCACCGTCTGCCCCTCGCGCGCCAGCCGCATCGAGTCGCGGTGCTCGCCGAACAGCCCGAAGGCGTTCAGGTTGATGCGGTTGTCCCCCAGGCCCGGCAAGCCGAGCGCTGCGGTGTTCATGCTGAGTTCCTGCTCGCCGCCGCGGAAGTTGGCGGGGATTTCGCCGCCGAAGGTCTGGATTTCGCCGACCGGGCCGCTGTCGGCGATGCCGCCGGTCGCGGACATCATCAGGATCTGGTCATCGGCGACGACGCCGTCGTCCAGCGTGCGGACGTCGATGTCGACGGGCACCGGATCGACCAGCGTGAGATCGCACTTCAGACATTCGCCGACCAGGCATTCGCCGAGGTGACACTCGACGCCGGTCTCAAGATGCACTTCGGTCGGCTCGTTGGCCAGGACCGGAGACGCCATCAAGCCCGCAACCACGAGACTCCACGCGATACGCTTCATGCCGACATCCTTGTCGAGAAGAAAGGAGAGGGGACGCTGTTGGCCCGCGGATCGAATCATCATCGCCGGGGTGCGACTGCGGAAGATCGACCGTGCGGGAATCGGTGGTGCGCGGTCCAAAATCGGGCCGCGCGCCGCCGACACTGGTTGGTTTCTGCCGATTCGCAACCGCTCGTTCCCTGCGACCCCGTCGAACGGGGCGTTGGCCGGTGACGATCCGGTGGACTCTATCGACTGTAACGATTTATCGGCTTATAAGACGGCCCGTCTTCACCTCGGTTGGACGTTCGCGTGTCAGCGTCGGCACGCGGCGGCAGCCGAATCCCTTCCCGTATACGATCGGGCAGTCCCCGTTATTCGGGACTGCGTCGGAGCCGCAACTCTATGGCCCGGCTGATGTTTGTCGGCGTATTGGCATGCCTCTGCGTCCCGGTTCTGGCGATGGACGAGCCGTCCTTCGCCGAACTCGAAGCCTCCCTCAAGCAACGCATCACCCGCAACGCCCAGGACGCCTCCGCGTGGCGGATGCTCGGCCAGTTGCGGCTCCAGCAGGGGGACTGGGACGGGGCGCTGCAGGCGCTGCAGACAGCGCTGCAACACGACAAGCTCAGCGTGTCGGCGTACTTTGGCGTCGGCCAGGCCGCGGCCCAACTCGGCCGGCATGAGGACGCCCACGCCGCGTTGCAGAAGGTGCTGGAGCTCGCTCCCGACAGTGAGTACGCCATGCAGTCGCTCGAACTGCTGGCGACGCTGCCCGAATCGTCCGGCATCCTGCCTGCCAGCTACGAGATCCGCACGTTCGACGGCTCCGATCTCGATCCGCTGATCGCCCATCCGTCCGAAGACGATTTCGTCTGGAACGACCGCATCGGGGTCCGGCTCGACTTCGGCAGCCAGTACAACAGCAACGTCGGCCTCGCGCCGTCGAGCCGCGAACTGGCGACGGACGGGTTGTCGAGCGCGCAGGGGCTGATCTCGGCGACCGTCAAGTGGTACGTCCTCGATCATCCGAAACTGCGCTTCGGCCCGATCTTCGACAGCGACTTCACGCTCAACGAAGGGAACTTTCAGAACTACGACCTGCAGAGTTACCGCCCCGGCGGCTTTGTCGAAGGGACGGTCGACTGGGGCGGCCGGAAGCTCAAGCCGCGGTTTCAGTACCTGTTCACGCACGACGAATTCGACGGCGAGACGTTCGGCAACCGGCATTCGCTGGTGAGTTCGCTGGGGTCGGTCTGGACGAAGTCGCACACGTCCACCGCGTACTGGTCGATCGACAACAATCACATTCTGAACGACGGCGTCGATCCCGATGTCTCCTCACAGGACGGCTGGTCGAACACGCTCGGCGCGGTCCACGACTTCACCAATCGGGATTCAATCTTCCGGCTGTGGCGCATCGGGGCCGACATTCAGAACGCGGACACCATCGGCAGCACGTACCGGTATCTGGCCGGCGGCGTGTACGGTCAGCACATCATGGTGCTGCCGCGGCGCGTGCATCTGACGCTGCGGGGGGGCTTCACGTACCGGGACTATTACGATTTCACGCTGGAGCCGTCCCGCAACACGCGGATCTGGCGGGCGGGGGGCGAGCTGCGCAAGTATTTCGCCCGGGGCTTTTCGACGGCGATCGTCGCCCAGTACGACCGCTTCGATTCCGACAACGAACAGTTCACCACCGAACGGTTTTTCTCCGGCGGCGTGGCGTCGTGGGAGTATTGAGGGGCCGATCACTCTTTGAAGAGTGTGCATCTCGATTCTGAGTGAATTTCGGCCGAGGTGTCCGCGGCATTCCCAATTTTCAGCCGCGAAGCGGCGGCAGACCGTAGCCCCCGGCGTGAGCCGGGGGAGGGCAGTCACACAGGATCACAGCCCCGGAGGGGCGACAGAAGCTGGTCGCGCGACGGGCTGTCTGTCGCCCCTCCGGGGCTAGCGCCAAGGTTGCAATCAGTCCCCCGGCTCACGCCGGGGGCTACGATCTGCCGCCCCATTCGGGGCTGAAGAAAGACGTGTGCCGACAGTCTGTCGTGATCTGTGAAATCCACTCAGAATCATGACGCACACCCCTCTTTGAATAGTCAATCGCGTTCTGCTTGACATCGAAGAGTTCCCAACCATTGAAATCAAGAATCATTGTCAGACACAAATCGCGTCTCTGCGCAGCGACCGCCGCCGAGACGCGGACTATACTTCCAAAGGGTCCGCTCTTGTCGGATGCGGTCGCGGTATGCCAAGCTGTTCGTAGCGGTTGTAACGCGCGGTTGCGTTTCCGAAACATGTTCGCGGACGACTTCACACGTGGGCAGGGTGCATGACGTCCAAATGGATCTGGCCGTTCGAGCTGCTGGAAAAAGTCGGTGAAGGCGGCATGGGCGTCGTCTATCGCGCGCGCTATGTCGGCAACGACAAAATCGTCGCCGTCAAGCTGCTCCCCGAAGACATCGCCCAGAACCCCACGCTCGTCGCCCGCTTCGAGCGCGAACTCGAAATCCTCACGCAGTTGCGGCACCCCAACATCGTGCATTGCTTCGGCGGCACGACGGAGAGCAAGCAGCGTTTCTACGCGATGGAACTGATCGACGGGGGCACCCTCGGCGACGTGCTGAAGAAGCAGGGCCGGCTGTCGTGGGATCACGTCGTCGAGTACGGGATTCAGATCTGCGACGCGCTGCAATACGCCCACGAGCGGGGCGTGATTCATCGCGACCTCAAGCCCGCGAATTTCCTGCTGACGAAGTCGAAGAAAATCAAGCTCAGCGACTTCGGCCTGGCGACGATCATCGCCGGCCAGCGACTGACGGTCGCCGGACGGACCGCGGGCACGTTTCTGTACATGGCGCCCGAACAGATTCGCGGGCAGCCGCCGCTGTCGAACCGCACCGATCTGTATGCCCTGGGGTGTGTGCTGCACGAACTGCTGCTGGGCAAGCCGCCGTATCTGGGCGACGCGCCGGCCGAGGTGCTGCACAAGCATCTCAAAGAGCCGATCCCGTCTGTTGCGGAGAAGATGCTCGATTGCCCGGTGGCGCTCGACCGGCTGATCACGCAACTGCTGCAGAAGAATCAGGAACAGCGGCCGGCGTCGGCGGCGGAAGTCAAGTTACGACTGGAATCGGTCCTGCGGCCGTCGCTGTCGCACGTCGATCCGCTGGCGCTCACGCCGGCGGACCCGATCGTCCGGGCCGTGACGTCGTCGGTCCCCGATTCGGACGAGCATCTGGCGACGGTCAAATCGACGCCGCAACTGTCGTGGCCGTGGCCGATCGCGGTCGTCGCGTTGCTGCTGCTGGCCATCGCCGGCTGGTGGTCGGCCGCGGCGGCCGGCGCGCGGGCGAGGAATCTGGAAGAGATGTGGGTGGCCACGGCGCTGCAGTCCGGGCCGGCGCAACTGGTCGCGATGGAACGGCTCGCAGGCGACGAGGCGCTGTCCCCCGCGGCGCTCGATCAATTCGCCAAACTGGTCGAATCCACCGCAACCGACGAACTGGCGCGCGCCGCCGCGTTGGTGGTGATCGAGCGGCACCCTCAGCAATCGGGCAAGTACACAGCCCGACTGATCAGCCTCCAAAAGAGCGAGCAGGCGTCGCTGGTCCGCGAACAAATCGACCGCACGCTGCTGGTCATTAAAAGCCCGAAGGGTGGGACGACCGCGCGACGGAGCGGGTGGTTTTGGCTCGGCGTGCTGGGGCTGATCGGCGTCGGCATCGGCGGGTGGTGCTGGATCGCCCAGCCGTGGAAACGCTGGCTGCGAGGCTAAAGGCATGCGCTCGTCGGACGCGATCGACCGCTGCGTCGCCTGGGCGCTGGCAGGCATCGTCCGCGAATACCCGCATCACTTCCCGTTGCTGAGTCATGCGCCGCAACCGTTCAGCCGGCCGCGCGATCTGACGCCGGTGTTCTACGGCTGCTTCGACTGGCACTCGGCGGTGCATAGCCACTGGCTGCTCGTACGGTGTCTGCGATTGTTCCCGACCGCGCCCTGGGACGTCGAGGTTGCGGAACGGTTGCACCAGCAGTTGACGACCAACGGTCTCGCCGCCGAGCACGACTTCTTCGCGCCGCAGGATCGCGCGGGGTTCGAGCGTCCCTACGGCTGGACGTGGCTGCTGCAACTCGCGGCCGAATTGCACGAGTGGTCGGACCCGATCGCCCAAGTCTGGCGGACGAACCTGATCCCGCTCGAAGAACTAATCGCCGCCAGAGTTCGCGGCTGGTTGCCGAAGTTGGCCGGCCCGGTCCGCACGGGCGAACACAGCCAGACGGCGTTCGCGTTGGGACTGATCGCCGACTGGGCGACCACCGTCGGCGATACGGCCACGTTGCGTCTCGTGCAGGACTCCGTCGCACGGTTTTATTTCGACGACACTGCATTACCACTGAGCTGGGAACCGTCGGCGTACGATTTCCTCTCCCCCGCGCTGGCCGAGGCGGACGTCGTGCGACGATGCCTGGCTCCGACCGATTTCGCCACGTGGCTCGATCGCGCGCTGCCGGGCTTCCCGGAACAATGTTCGGCGTTTGCGCCGGTCGTGGCGACTAATCTCGCCGACGGCAAAGCAGCGCACTTCGCCGGGCTGAACTTCAGCAGGGCCTGGATGCTCGATGGCATCGCGTCCGGGCTGTCCGAACTCGATTCGCGTCGCACGTCATTGACCGATCTCGCCGCCCGCCACGTCGCCGCCGGGTTGCCGGTGCTGTCGACGACCGAGTACGCCGTGACGCACTGGGTCGGCTCGTTCGTGGTGTATGCGTTGACGAAACGCGGTATCAAGGACCATGCAACGCCGTTCACGATGTTGACAGAAAGCCCAAAGCATTTATCCGCAGATTTCGCCGATTCCGCAGATTGAAAGGCGGGCAGCCGACAGCACTCAGGAAGATAGCAGCAAATGCCTCTGTCTTGAATCTGCGCAATCGGTGAAATCTGTGGATAAACGCTTTCTCCGATCGAACAAATCCGTGTATGCGCTGCGTGTGTGGCTTCCCTCACCACTCGCCGCGAATCCACAGCCAGACGGAGCCGAGGTACTCGTGCCAGGCTGTCTGGTTCATCATCGCCGCGTGGCCCGAAGGCCAGAACAGAGTCCAGCGCAGCGGAAATTCTTCCGCGTGGTAATCGCAACCGACGGGCGTGACCGTCGCGCCCTGATTGCGGAACAAGCGCTCGGACCGCCACAGATGCGTCGCCGTGGAAACCATGAGAATGCCGTCGGTCACGTGGCGTTCCTGTAGAATCCGGACGGCGTGCTTCGCGTTCTCGGCGGTGGTCCGCGATTGATCCTCGATGACGAGGTCCGCGTCATTCACGCCGGCTTGCTTGAGCAATGCGGCCATGACGACGGCCGCCGGTTCGCCGGGGGCCCGCGGGTCCGGTTCGCCGCCGGCAAGAATCAGGAGGCAGGGGGGGCCTGCTTGATACAGTTCCAGCGCCCGCAACGTGCGGGCCAGCGTCGCGTAATCGGGACGGGTCGGCTCGTCGGGTGAACGTGGCTGGATGACGCCACCCCCCAGGACCACGATCGCCCGCACGCCGGCGGGCCGCGTGGTCACTTTGGGGAACGCGGTTTCGAGCCACTGGTTCGTCAAAATCGCCGTCAGCGGCAGGCTGTCGAGGAGCAACAGCGCGTAGGCGAATAACAAGGCCCGCATCCGGCGGCGCTGATCGGGGCAGCGCCGGTACAACGCGATCAAGAGCACGCCGGTCAGCCCCATGAATAGCGGGAATGGCTTCAGAATCTCCTGCGTGAGCGCGTACATCGCCCGGCCCCGTCCTCTCAGGAGACGATTTCCCCGTGCGTCTGTTGGGCGCTCCCCAGCAGCGCCAGTTGCTCGGAGCCGGCGAGCAGCCGCGCAACCTCGGCTTCCGATCCCAAAGGCGTGCAGAACAGCTCCTCGACCAGCGTGCTGTCGAGACCGCTCAGCAGATAGACCGTCGCCCAATCGGCCGCCGTGGCGAGTTGCGTCGCGGGCAACAGATCGTGCGGCGTCGCGGCCCGCAACGGCTTGAGCGCCGACTTCGGAGAACGCTGTCCGCGCAACAGATCGATCCCCGGCCCCGGCGTGGCAGCAAGGTCAGTCAGCAACACGATCTTGCCGCCGCGCGACACCAGGTGCGTCGCCGTTTCGACCGCCTGGCCGACCGATTCCCACGTCGCCGGCCCGCCGGTGGCCGAGACTGCTGCGACCACCGTCTGCACGCGGTCGGGCAGCTTGAGCCGCCAATGCCGATCGAGCAGTTTCCGCGAGCCCTGCGCGACGGCTTCCAGATTGCCGACCATCAGCTCCGCCGATCCACCCCGATGCGACGACGGCACCACCTGAATGGCGAACAGGATGCCGAGCAGCCAGCCGATCTCCTCGACCAGTTGCCGCAACGGGCGGTCGTCCTCCGGACGGAGTTCGCTGTGCCCCTGACCGTGGGCCTTGGCGAAGGCCTCCGGCGTCGACAGGCCGGGATAGAACACCGCACACGGCCCGCGATAGCCCAGCACCGGGTCGAACCGCGCCGTGCTGATCGGCAGGATGAAGTCGGCCTCCAGCACGTCGCGCGAGAGGTAGATCCGTTCATCCGACGCGCTCGCCGCGAGATAGCCGCACGCCTCGTGGGCCGTCGGATCGTGCGTCTTCCAGCGGACGAGTTCGCGCACCGCCGCGGGCAGCGCGCTGCGGGGATCGACCCTTGGCCCGGCTTCCCACGTCGCCGGTTGCAGAATCAGCACGTCTTCCGGCGGGAGACCGACGTCGCGCAGCACGGCCCACACGGCCGCCACGATCGCCTCCACGCCGGGCACGCCCCACTCCACGGCAAGCACCACCCGGTCGCCGGGCACGATGGCCGTCGCCAGCGGCGGAAAATCGAGCGGCTGCGCGAGCAGGTCAGTCAGCGTCGGCCCCACCGCGACGTCCGAAGTCGGCCCGACATGATGCACCGCCGACACCGACGCCGGCGGCGTCCACGTGAACTCCCCCGACTGGCCATATTCCAACGAGACCGTCAACATGCTGAACGATAACTTTGCGGCTGAACCATGTGGTTGAAATCACAGCAAGGCATCAACCATACCGGCCACGGGACGGATCGCCAATTCAGTGGACAGACAACAACGCAGCACTGGTGTCGGCGGGTCATGTCGGGTGGCCGGGGCTGGACCGACCAACGGGAGGGAAGCCCCGGTCGTGTGAGCGAGAATACTGGGGCTTCTCTCGTGTCTGGCCCCCTCGCCCCCGTCTTCGGGGGAGAGGGTCGGGGTGAGGGGACGAGCGCTCGCCTCAGTCATCGAGTTGGCATGAACCCACTCGATTGATGGAGAATTCGATGAGTGCCGCAACCCGCTCGATGGAGTCAGTTGCGGCAGGGAGCACTCGCCCCTTCACCCTATCCCTCTCCCCCGTCTTCGGGGGAGAGGGGACCGAGCCGGAAAGCTGCCGCCACGTTGCAACGCTACCCATTCATTCAACATCACCGCCTTGCGGCCTCTTCCGGCGGGATCGTCGCTCCGTGCGGGTCGACCGCCGGTTGCGCGAGTTCCGCGGCGAGTTCCTCCCGCAATTGCGGGTTGAGGTAGTGCTCGATCTTGGCCGCCGAGGCGTGCATCTGCGGGTTCGACATTTGGAAATTGGTCGCCAGATACGCTTCCCACAGGCGGTGCGACCGGACGAGTTGTTGCGCCAGCGTGCGGCCCCGGTCGGTCAGCGTCGGACCGTCGCTCGACATTGTCACCGCGCCCCGCTTCTTCAGTTCCGAGAACGCCCAGCGGACCTGCCACTTCGGGGCTTGAATCGCCGTCGCCAGTTGGGCGACGGACGACAGCCCCGTCGCCGGATGCGTCGGCTCTTCGATGCGGAACAGAAGGCCCAGCAAGTCCTCGGCAACGATTCGCAATCGCAGATGCGCGCGGTTCCAGACTTGTCGCAGCAGTCCATGCCGCGGGGCAGCGATCCACGCGACGACGCACAACCCGCCCGAGACCGCGGCGATCATCCCCGCCGTGCTGACGTCGCCCAACTCCGGCCAACCGAGCGCAGAACGCAACAACGGCGGCCCGATCAGCGCCGCGATATGTCCACCAATCGCGCTCAATGCTCCCAGCACGCACGACCAGCCCAGCACGCCGCTCAACCTGTCGCTCAATAACAGCGCAGTCGCCGGCGGTGCGACCAGCATCGCGATGACCAGAATGCTGCCGACGCTCTCGAACGCCGCGACGACGGTCATCCCCGCACACGCCAGCAATGCGACCTGAACCCACGACGCCCGAATGCCGAGCGCCGTTGCAAGCGCGGCGTCGAACGTCGTCAGTTGCAACTCCTTGTAGAACACAATCAGCAGCGCCAGATTGAGCAGCAACACCGCGCCGTTCAACAGCACGGCCCGCGGCAGTAACAGTCCGAAGACCGGCACCGTATCGGTGACGATGGTTTCCAGATTGCCGTACAACACGCAGCCGGGGTCGATGTGGGCCGAGTCGGCGGCCAGCCGGATCAGCAGCAGACCGAAGGCGAACAGCGACGTGAACACCACGCCGAGGGCCGCACTCGGCTCGACTTTGCCCGCGCGGATGACGACCTCCGTCAACAACCCGCACAACAGCCCGGTCAGCGTGGCCCCGACGAACACCAGCCCGTGCTGAATCCAGCCCGACCACGCCGGCGCGATCCAACCCTGCTCCTTCAGCGCGTGAAACGCGAGGAACGCCAGCACGATCCCCGGCAGCGTCGCGTGGCTGAGCGCGTCCCCCATCAGGCTCTGTCGCCGCAGCACCAGGAACGTCCCCGGCAGAGCGCACGCCACCGCCGCCAGCGCCGCCGTGACGACGATCCACGTGTCGAGCGACCCCCAATCGGCGAGCGCTTCCCAGGCGGTCATCGCACGCCCTCCGACAGCGCTTCGTGCGGGTTCACCGGCACGGCGAGTTGCGGATGCCGTTCCAAGAGCAGCGTCTCCAGTTGCTCCAGCAGATCCGGTTGCAGCCAGTGCTCGATGGCGTCGGCGCTGCGGTCCACCGACGTCGGCGCGATGTCCGCGAAGTGAATCAGATACAGCTCCCACAACCGATGCCGCCGTACGGCCAGCAGCGCTTCGCGCCGCCCGGCCGCCGTCAACCGCCATTGTCCGTGGGCGTCCGACCGCAGCAAGCCCTCATAGCGCGCCCGCTGCAACAGCTTCGGAAACCGGCCCTGCGACCAGTGCCGCGTCCGTTCCAGTGCGGCGACGTCCACCGGCCATGCGGTGAGGTCGTCATTCACGACCAGGTTCGACTCCAGCAGTTCGTAGATGCCGCGAAGCAGGTCGTCCAGCCCGATGCGGCGTTGCAGCCGCCATTGATCGCGGAGTCGCCAGACCACGCCGCGGCGGGTGCCGAACAGCAGGCTGACGACGAACCCCAATGTCCCCATCAGCACGATCACCGCCCCGGTCGCCAGATGCGGAAACGCCGCGCTGAGCAGCACGCCGAGCGCCGCGGTGACGCCCCCGCACGCCGCGGCGACGAACTGCATCGGGCCCAACCGGTCGGTCCAGAACCGGGCCGACGTTGGAGGCAACACGAGCAACGCGACGACCAACAACAAGCCCACGCTTTGCATCGCCAGCACCGTCACGCCAACGACCAGCGCCGTCAGCAACAGGTCCAGCGCCCCCACCGGCCACCCGCCGGCGAGGGCGTATTCCTGATCGAAGCACAGCAGCGCGAATTCTTTGTGACACACGCCGCAGATCAGCAGCACCACGAAGCACGCGACGGCGAGCAGTTGCACGTCGCTGGCCACGATCGCCGCCGGTTTGCCGAACACGAACTCGCTCAGCCCCGCGGCCTGACCGCTGGGCAGCCCCTGAATCATCGTGAACAGCGCGACGCCCAGGCCGAAGAACAGGCTCAGCGTCAGCGCCAGCGCGGCGTCTTCCTTGATGCGGCGAATGCGGCGCAACATCTGACTGACGACCAGACCCGCCACCGCGGAGCAGGCGGCTCCCAGAATCAATCCGGGATACCATTTCCCCGAGCCGGGTTGGAAACGCTCCATCACCAGATACGCCACCCCCACGCCCGGCAACGCCGCGTGGCTGGCGACGTCGCCGATCAGCGCCCGGCGGCGGAGCAGCATCAGCGTCCCCACGACGCCGCTCGCAATGCCGAGGAGCGCCGTCCCCGTGAGAACGATCCGCGTGTTGTAGTCTTGCAGCGTGAGCAGCCGCAGGAGGTCGGTCATTGCGGCCTCATCGCGATTGGCCGGCGAGGGTCATCTGATGACCGATCTGATCCAGCAGCGGCAACGTCCCGCGATACGTCCGCCGCAGATTCTCGTCGGTGAACACTTCGGCAACCGGCCCGGCGGCGATGATCCGTGCGTTGAGCAGCAGCACGTCGGTGAAGTATTCCCGGACCGATTGCAGATCGTGATGCACGACCAGCGCCGTCTTCCCGGCCTCCCGCAGCGTCCGCAACAGCCCGACGATGGTTCGTTCGGTCGCGGCATCGACGCCTGCGAACGGTTCGTCCATCAGATACAAATCGGCATTCTGCACCAGCGCCCGCGCGAGAAACACGCGCTGCTGCTGTCCCCCTGACAGTTGGCTGATCTGACGCTGGGCGTACTCGGCGAGGCCCACCTGTTCCAGCGCTTCGAGACTCTGCCGCCGCGCGGCCCGCGTGACCGGCCGCAACCAGCCGAGTCGGCCATACAACCCCATCGTGACCACGTCCCACGCGGTGACGGGGAAGTCCCAATCGACGCTGGTCCGCTGCGGCACATACGCCACCCGCTGCCGGACGTTGCGGTACAGCTGCCCGAAAAACTCAATATCCCCCGACGCCCGCGGCACGAGTTCCAGCAGCGCTTTGATGAGCGTGCTTTTGCCGGCCCCGTTCGGTCCGACGATGGCGACCAGCGTCCCCGGCCTGGCGGCGTAATCCACATTCCACAACACCGGCTGCCGCTGATAGGCAACGGTCATGTCGCGCACGCTGACCGGGGATGGTTCGGACGCGGTTGGCCCGGTGGTCGTGATGGGTTCAGCGATGGTCATAGACATGAGGCAAGCCGGGATCTTCGGTGGGGTGCCATGCTTGCAGCTTTGGGCAAGCATGTGTCTTCGTCGTATCGTACTTCTTGAAGACATGCTTGCCCAAAGCTGCAAGCATGGCACCCAAAAATGTCGCCTCTGCGGGTTCGAGGCATTCACTCCCCTCGCCCGCCGTTTCGGTGGGAGAGGGGTTGGGGTTGGGGGTGAGGGTGCTTCGGTTTTGATTTCATCGCGAGAAAAGGCAAGAGATCAAAGCACCCTCACCCTAACCCTCTCCCACCGAAGCGGCGGGAGAGGGGACAGAGCGAGGAAGATTTCAATGCGTCAGCTTCCCCTGCCAGCCGCTCTCGGGCGCATCGCCGCCGAGGGCGCGGGCGATGCGGGTGGCGTTGGCGTCGATCATGCCGAGGTAGGTTCCTTCATAAGTGCCCGCCTCGCCGAGGGCGTCGGAATACAATTCCGCGCCGATCTTCACCGTCACGCCGCGCGACTGGCAGCCCTCGATGACCGCCGTGATGTTCTTCGAGTTCACGCTGCTTTCGACGAAGATCGCCGGGAGCTTCCGTTCGACGAGGAAGTCGACCAGCCGGTTCACGTCCTGCACGCCGGCTTCCGATTCCGTCGTCACCCCCTGCACCGATCGGACTTCCAGTTTGTAGCGCTGACCGAAGTACCCGAACGCATCGTGGGCCGTCACCAGCACCCGCTGCGATTCGGGGATGCTGGCAATCACTTTCTCGACATAGGCATCCAGTTCCGTGAGCCGGGCGCAATAGGCGTCGGTCCGTAGGCGGAATTCGTCGGCATGGGCGGCGTCGAACTTCGCCAGCTCGTCGCCGACCGAGCGGACGCAGTCGCTCCACAGCATCACGTCCATCCAGACGTGTGGATCGTAGTGCCCGGAGAACTCGGGCGGCTCGCGCAGCCGCGATTCGTCCAGCCCGGCCGTCACCGGCACGACTTTCTTCCCCTGCCCGGCGAGCTGCGTGAACGTGTCGGTCATGCGGCCTTCGAGCACCAGCCCGGAGTAGAACACGGCGTCGGCGTCGAGCAGCCGCTTCATGTCGTTCCGCGTCGGTTTGTAGAGGTGCGGATCGACCCCCGCCCCCATCAACGCCACCACGTCGGCCCGCGGCCCGGCGATTTCACGGACGATGTCGGTGACCATGCCAGTGGTCGTGACGACCTGCCACGTCTTCTCGCCGGCCGCATTCGTGCCAGTCGCCTTCGCCGGCGTGGCGGTCGCGCCGGTGGAAGACTCATTGCAGCCGGAGACAGCGAAGACCGTTGTGATCGCGAGCGCCAGCCCTGATGTCCGCGAGATGAATCGTCGCAAAGTATTCCCCAAAAAAAGGAACGGCTGGTGGAAACAGATATTTTGATGAGTCAAAAATACGCCGGTGCGGGAGGGTTGTCAAGGTCAATTCGGGAATGCTGTGTCTGTGGCACGTTGCCGGGAATGAAAGTGTCAAGAACGCGGCGATCATAACGGGCATTCTCGTCTGGTAGGATGGATGGATGTCGACCCCACCCCTAGCACTGCCGAGACGAGTCGCGTGGTTCGCGCCGTGGACGTGGTCGCCGTGGACGCGATGGGTGGCCGCCGGGTTATTCCTCGCCACCTATCCGCTGTCGATAGGTCCAGCGGTCTGGCTTGTGAGTCACCACATTCTGACGGTCGGGTCCGTTGCATGGGCCTATCGCCCGCTCTTGTCCCTAATCTTTTGGACGAATTGCAGCCATGTTGAGCAATACATGTACCTATGGGGCGGTGAAGCCGCGAACGATGTCATGTCGGCTCACATCGGTTGGGAGATTTGTGATTGGTGAACCACACCCGCACCGTTGACCGTCCCTGCGCCAGCCGCGTACCGTGCGGGGATGGACGAACCCAACGATGATTCGCTGCCGGAACCGATCTTGCGTTATGCCCCGTGGCGATGGAAGCCATGGAAGCGCTGGGTGCTGGCCTCGCTTCCGGTGCTGCTGGTGGCCTATGTCCTTTTGATCGGCCCAGCAGCTTGGTTGGCATGGCGCAGTCAGAACTGCGCCAGTGTGGCCGCCTACGTCTACCGTCCGCTCTTGGTACTGGTAACACACACCAGAACACCCGGAAGGCAAATCCGTTCGTACATGGAATGGTGGGACTGGCGTGGATGTCGCATGGTCTATGCGGATCATTTTGGGTGGGAACTCAGAACGGGGCGTCTTTCAGGACCCGTGATCCCCCGGGAAGACAGCAGCCAATTGCCGAGAGTTGACCCACGCTAGTCACCCAGCACCCATATTCGGGTCGCAGTTGCCGCGGCGAATTACCGCGGGCTACGATGCGGGGACTGCGGGGGAGCGTGTCGATGGGTTCATGCCGGATGTCTGGACGATGTTGCCGCTGGCTAACGGCCGGATTGGTGGCGGTGTTGATCGTGGCTGGGTCGGCGGTGCCGGTCGGGGCCGATGCCGGGCTGGACGATTACAATCTTGCCGTTCAGCTCTACAAGCAGAACCGGTGGCCGCTCGCTGCGGAGAGTTTCCGGCAGTTTCTGAAGGACCACCTGGACCACGAGCGGACGCCGTTCGCGCGGCTGTATCTGGGGCTGACGCTGGTCAATCAGGCGGATTACAAGGCGGCCCGCGACGTCTTGCGGGGCTTTGCGAAGGACTATCCGAAGAATCAGAATCTCGCGCAGGCCAAGTACCGCGTCGCCGAGTGCAGCTATCTGCTCAACGATCTGGCGGCGGCGAAGGCCGAGTTGCAGACGTATCTGAAGGACCATCCCGACGACCCGCTCGCCGACCGCGCGTGGCCGTATCTGGGGGACGTGCTGCTGCGGCTCAACGAGCCGGAACCGGCGGCGGCGGCGTTCGCGAAGGCGGTCGAGAAGTATCCGCAGGGACCGCTCGTCGATGACGCCCAGTTCGGCTGGGCGAAGGCGCTGGAAGCGCAGAAGAAATATCCGGAAGCGATCGCGAAGTATCAGACGCTCGCCGACGGGCAAGGCCCCCGCGCCGCCGAGGCGTTGTTCCAAGTGGGCAGCCGCGAGTTCGATGCCGGCCGGTTCGCCGAGGCCGCGGTGGTTTATCGGCAGTTGCCGAAGCGGTTTCCCGAACACGCGCTGGTGTCCGACGCGCATCTGAATGCGGGCTTTTCGCTGTATCGCGCCGGCCAGCCCGCGGACGCCGTCGCCGAGTTCCAACGGGCCGCGAAAGACCCCGCACGGGCCGTCACCGCAGGGTATTGGCAGGGGCTGTGCCTCAAAAGTCAGGGACAGTTTCCGCAGGCGATCGACGTGTTGAACCGCGTCGCCGAGCAGGCGAAGAATCAGCCGCTGCTGGAGGCGATCCTGTTTCAACGCGGCTTGTGCGAGCGGGCCGCGGGGCGATCCGAGGAGGCCCAGCAGACGTTGCTCGCCGTGGCGGACCGCTTCGGCAAAGGGGACTACGCCGACGATGCGTTGCACTTCGCCGCCGAGCTGGCCATCGACGCCGGCGATTTGACCGCGGCCCGGGAGCGGTTGGACCGGTTCGCGGCGGCGTATCCGCGCAGCGGGTTGCGGATGTATCACGAACTGCTCTCGGGCCGATTGGAGTTGGGCCGGGCGGCGGCCGAGCTGGCGAACGGAGCGGACGCCAAGCAGGTCGAACCCCGCTACAAAGCGGCGGCGGTGCGGTTCGATCAGGTGCTGAAGGATTCGACGCTCGACCGCACGCGCTGGCAGGCCCGATACTACGCGGCTCTCACCCGGCAACTGATGGGGCAGCACGCGCAGGCGTTGGACGTCGTCAAAGACCTCGCTGCCGCGGTCCGAACGAAGCCGGAAGCCGCCGAGTTCGCCGATGCGCTCATGCTGGAATCCGACAGCCTGCTGCAGACGGATCAATTCGACGCCGCCGCGAAGGTGGCGGGCGAGTATCTCGCCCAGTTCCCGAACGGCCGGCAGACCGCGCGGGCGCTGTCGTTGCAGGCCGTCGCCGCGATGGCCGCCGGCGATGCGAAGTCGGCGACCGCGGCGTTGGATCGGCTCGAACAGGAGTTTCCGAAGAGCGGCGTCACCGTCACCACGCTGCTGCGGTTGCAGGAACAGGCGGAGAAGCAAGCCGATTGGCTGCAGGCGGCGGCGATCGCGCAGCGGTTGCTGAAGGTGTCCGCCGGGACTGAGAACGAAGTCTTCGCCCGTCGTGGACTCGGTTGGGCCCAGTTTCAACAGAAGCAGTTCGCCGACGCCGCGAAGACGTTCGGCAAGCTCGTCGACGATTTTCCGAAACATCGCCTCGCCGCGGAAGCCGCGTACTATCGGGCCGAGTCGTTGCGTGAGGCGGGACAACTCGAAGCCGCGGCGACGTCGTTCGTCGAGGCGTTCCAGAAGGGGAAACCCACGGAACCCGCCCAGGCGAACGCCGAGCGCGAACCGCCGCTGCTGTTCGTCTACCGCTCGGGCTTGCAGGCCGCGCGGACGTATCGGCAACTGAAGAATGTCGACGCCGCCGACAAGACGTATGCGGCGGTGCTGACGGCGTTCCCACAACCGGAAGGCTTGGACAAGCTGCTCGACGAATGGGCGCTGCTCAACTATGATGCGGAGCGGTTCGAGCGGGCCGATGAGATCTTTCGGCGGCTCCTCGCCGACGCGCCGGACAGCGAACTCGCCGACAACGCCCGGCTCAGTTTGGCGGAGAGCGATCTGATCGCCGGGAAGCTGGAACCCGCGCGGCTGGCCTTCGAGCAGCTTCGATCCAGCGACAAGTCCGATGCCCAGGTGCGGGAGCGGTCGCTGTTTCAGTTGATCGTGCTGGACCTGGAGCAGCAGCGGTGGACCGAATTGCAGACGCTCGCGGCCGAGTTTCTGAAGTCGTTCCCGGAGAGCGCGTCGCGGCAGTATGTCGAATAC
>JAWXBB010000697.1:0-8280 GCA_034439795.1 Planctomycetaceae bacterium
GCCGAAGGCGTTCGATCACACAGCCCAGGGTCGCGAGTCTGCGAGCGCACCCTGGGGACATGGCGTCCGAGGCGAATCGACCCTGAAAGGGTCGCATCAACTCACTGATCGCCACCCAGGGTGCGCTCGCAGACTCGCGACCCTGGGCTGTGATATAGAACGCCTTCGGCGTAAAGACCATGCGGCTTTTGAAGCAGCGCTTTAGCTTCGTCACATCACGGCGGCATACGCCCGCTCGTGATCGTCGGCAACGTCGCTCCAGCGTCGCGTGACGTGCGTCGACACCGCCTCGCACGCCGCGGAATACGCCTCGGGCGACGTGCAGAGCCGGCGAATGTGATCCGTCAGGCTCCGATCGCTGTCCGCCCGAATGAGCGCCTGGCGCAGTGTCGGCCCCAGATCGAAGTGCTGGGCCTGCGACACGATGCACGGCACGCCCGCCGACCACATCCGGAAAATCGCGGCGCTCTGACAGCGGATGCCGACCCGTCCCGCTTGAACCTTGTGCCCCTGGTTGGACTCGGCCGCAGCGGGCCGCACGTCGGTGGTGCCCCAATTGGTCGTCGGCAAAGAACTCTTGGACGACTCCTGGGAAACGCACGAGTTGCCGGACGTTCCCAGTCTGCAGTCTTGCGCCCACGGTCCGGTGGTCCCCAACACCTCTTCTTGGCAAGATCCGGCGGTTTCCGCACAGTCGCCCAACCCCGAGACGACGAAGCGGTCGGTGCGGTCGTAGTGCAGAACGCCCACGGCCTTCCGCGACAGCACCGAGCGGACTTCCGACAGCGTCCGGAAGCCGCACGAGATGTCGACCCGGCCGGTCAGCCCCAGCGCCGCGATGTGCTGGTGCAGCCGCTGAAAATAGTCGATCTGCCAAGCCAGGGCCCGCGACGTCAGCGAGCCCATGATGGTCAGCGTCAGATCGGGCAGCTCGAACCGCAGTTCCGCCATCGCCCTGAGGATGCGCTCGTACCCCTTGCACTCCGCCAGGAAACCGAACGTGACCAGCGAATGCGGCTCCGGTTGTCGAGAAGCGGGGATGGGTCCGTCCACGCCATGCTCGACTCCGAACACGGGAAAGCTCACTCGCGACTCGAGCACGCTCGCACCGACCGGCGAGCAGACGAGCGCCGCCGACACCGGCAGGTCCGTGATCGCCGTGGCGGCATCGGGCACGGAGTGATAGGTCACCACCACCGGCACGCCGAACCGCTGCAGGCAGTCCAGCCACTCGCGCCACACGGGCAGCGGCGAAAAGAAGCTGATCTCGTGCTGGACGTGAATCAGGTCGGGACGAAATTGCTGCAGATCCACGGCCAAGCGCCAGGACGGCGGCTGCCCCATGCTCCAATTGCGGGACACGGCAATGTCCGCCGGCGTCTCCGCCGTGACCGGCTCCTCCATCGCGAACACCTGAATCGTGTGTCCGCGGCGCGCCAATTCCCCGTAAACGTCCCCGCTGTACACCGAAATGCCGCAGGGAGAACCCCACGGGCTGACGACGGCGATCCGCATCATTGCACCTTGAAATCGGGCGGCTTCGGAGAGGATTCCCGTTGAGTGTGTCTGGCGCGTCCACCACCGTCCACCGGAAAGTTCACATCCTGCCAGATTCCCGGGACAGACAATCCCTACAGCCATCACAACCGGTCGCTGAACCGCTATTCGCTGCGATGCGCGGGATCGGTCGCGTAGATCAACGGCGGTCGCGGCTGCTTCTGCGCTTTTGCGACGTCCTTGCGAAGCTGCCGGACCGCTCGTTCGATCTGGCGGTCCTCACCGGCGGGCATTTCGCCCGGCTCCGGCCAGACAATTGTATCCGGCACCGCGCCATTGAGCTCCATGTCTTGACCGCTTCCCAGGACGAACCACCCGCGGAACGGCAACCGCAGCGTCCCCAGGTCCATGATCGACACCGCCCCCGTGCTGATGACGCCCCCCGCCGTCGGCACGCCGACCAGCTTGCCGCGCTTCAGCGTCTTGATGGCGTGACTGAAGATCTCTGCATTGCTGAAGCTGTTCTGGTTGCACAGCACGACGATGGGTTTGTTCCACGTCGCGAAGTGCTTGCGATCCTGCGGGTAACCGGGACCGCCGTTGCGGGGAACGGTGACAGCATGCACCGGCTGCGTCAGGCAGGTGAGCAGCAGATCGGTCGTCGAGCCGCCGCCGTTGTCGCGGACGTCGATGACGAGGCCGTCCTTGCCGTAGCCGACCTCGTACAACTCCTGCTCGAACCGCAGCAGGCTGGGGAAGTTCATTCCCTGGATGTGCAGGTAGCCGAACTTGCCGTCGGACTGCTTCGTCACCAGTTCGCGGTTGTGCCGCATCCACGCTTCGTACAGCCGGGGCATGGCCAGCGAATAACTGATCGGCCGCAGCACGACGGTTCGCTTCGCGCCTTTATCGTTGCGGACCAGCAGTCGGATGTCGCGGTCGAGTCGGCCGTTGAGCAGCAGCGTGAGATCGGAGTCGGAATCCACCGCGATGCCGTCGATCTCTTCGATGACCTCGCCGGGCCACAGCCGCGATTGCTCGCGCTCCGCGGGGCCGTCGGGGAGGACGTCCCGAATCTTGAGGCCGCCATCGGCGAACTCGATATCGAACCGCACGCCGAGATGCGCCGTGGTCTCGGTCCAGCCGGTGTCGGGTTTCGGCTTCGTATTCGGCGTGAAGCCCAGATGCGAGCCGTTGAGTTCGCCGAGCATCAGCGTGACGACGTCGTCGAACGCTTCATCGTCGGGAACACCGGCGGCGACGTCGCGGTATTTGGCGCGGACGGCGTTCCAGTCCCGATTGCCGAGCTTCGGGTTGTACCAACGGTCGCGCATCGTCCGCCAACTGGCGTCGAAGCCCGCCCGGTAGCGCTCGCGGCGGTCCACCGTCTGGTACGCCGAAAAGTTGTACGGCGACGCCGCCCCGGCGAAGGTCACGCTGGCGGGCACATTGCCCGACAACCACAGAATCGAGTTTCCCTGCTTCACCCAACGGGCCTGCGAGCCGATGGACGCCGTCAGCAACTTCGGCGTGCCGGCTTCCGGGAACTCGACCGTGTACGTCCCCCGCTTGCCGTCGATGGTCGCCGCAAAGGCCAGTTTCTTGCCGTCGAACGACCAGAACAGATCGCTTTCCACGGAGTCCGGGAGGTTGATCCGCTGCAAGCGCTCGTGGAGGTTCTCGAAGTCGATGACCACATCCGGCAGCTTCGGTCCGCTCCGTTCGGGCTTCAGCGCATCGGCCGGACCATCGGCGGCCGGCTTCTTCTCGGACTTCTCCTTGTCCGCCTCGGCGGCCGGCTTGCGGACTTTCTTGATCTTCTCGGTCGCGGTCTCCAGCTTCCGTTCGCGGCGCGACAGGTCGTCGTCCTTTTCGCTGAGCCAGACGTAATAGATGTCGGTCTCAATGTCGGACCGCCGGCCGGTGAAGGCCAGCAGCTTGCCGTCGGGCGACCACCGCGGCCGGACGTCGTTGTCGGGATGCCGCGACACGTTCGCCGGCTCGCGCGCGCCGTCCACCGGCACGATCCAGACTTCGCTGTTGAAGTCGTTGTCCATCGTCGAATACGCGACCCACTTGCCGTCCGGCGAGAATTCGTATTCCGGATAATCGAAGCCCGCGACGAGCCGCCGCGGTTGCCGGCCGGTGTCGGACATCAGCCACAGATCCCCCTGCTCTTTCACAAAGGCGATCGTGTCGCCGTCGGGACTCCACTGCGGCGCGACCTCGCGGGCCGCATCGTTGGTGAGCGGCTTCAGGGCGAACTCGTCGTTCTGCCACCAGTCGCGCTGCGGATCGCCGCGCTCGGCGGTCCAGACATCGGGCTGTCCCTGTGGTGCGCTCACGAACAGCAGCCGTTTGTCGTCGGGTGAGAAGCTGAGATCGCGTTCGTCCTCCGGCGTTTTTGTGACCTGCCGCGGTTCGCGGAGCTCGGTGTCCATCACCCACACGTCGCCGCCGGCGATGAACGCGACTTCCAGACCATCGCTGGTGAACGCGACCTCGGCGGCCTGCGTGAACGTGCGCCGCAGCACGGGATCGGTGACCGCATCATCGGCGACTTCGATGGTGATCGGCGTTGGCTCTTTCCCCGACTCCGGCCGGTAGACGTACAGATCGAACAGCCGTCGAAACACAATCGTTTTGCCGTCGGCCGAGATCGACGGGAAAACGACGGAATCGTCCTCGAACTTCGTCAGCATCGTCACGGACGTGTCACCGAGTGAGAACTCGGCAAGATTGCCGCAGCGTTCGCCGGTGACGAAGTAGAATCCCTCGCCGTCCGGTTTCCACAACGGCCACTTGGATTCCACCGGCTCCTTCCGCAGCGCCTCGAAGGTTTTCTCAGTGAGGTCGTATCGCCAGATTTGCGCCGCCCGCGAGCCGGTGTAGCCCTTCCGCCACCACTGTTCCCCTTCGCGCACGAACAGCAGCGACTGGCCGTCGGGCGACAGTTGCCCATCGTGGCCGTAGTCGTCGAACAGCGGCTTCTCCGCGGTGCGAACGCCGATTTCGCTCCGAAAGAACCGGATGCCGTACTTCCAGAAGTGATCTCGAACGCCGTTGGTCAGCAGGGCGTCTCCCGCGGGATACCAGCCTTCGAGCCGGCTTCCCTCGGAATGAAACGTGACCTGCTGCGGCTCGCCCCCCGCCGCGGGCATGACGTAGACCTGCGTCTTGCCGGCCCGGTCGCTGGTGAAGGCGAGCTGCTTGCCGTCAGGCGAGAACCGCGGCTGCCGCTCGTCCGCAGGGTGAAACGTCGATCGATGAGCGGTTCCCCCCGACGCCGCGACCTGCCACAGATCGCCCCGCCAGGCGAAGACGACCTGCGTGCCATCGGGCGACAACGCCGGATCGTTCGCCAGCCGCACGGTCTCTCCAGCGACGGCAGTTGCCAAAAGAAGAATCGCCCAGACCGTCGTCACAGTCGCCCGCCGCATGTTCCGCCCCTGCTGAACGTCTCGGTTTCACTGGCCGTCCATTCTGACGACCTGCTCCGGCGGCGTGCAGCGAAAAACCGGCGAGAATTCTGCGACGCTCGCCGGTTTCGTCCGACGATGACGGCGCCCACTTTGTAGGATGGGCTGTGCCCGCCGACAAAGATCATCGACTCGCCATTCTGGCAGCAACTGGCGGGCACCACTCGATTTGACGGCAGATTGCAGGGGCACACCAATGACCAATGCCGAGCAGCGCGACGCAACAAAACCAGGGCGAGCTGGTTGGCGAAGCGCAGTCCGGGTCTGCATGATCGCATCGAGTCTGTGGTGTGCAGCCTCGGCCACAGCCGCCGATTGGCCCCGGTTCCGCGGGCCGACCGGCATGGGAATCAGCGAGGCCACCGGTCTGCCGCTGACGTGGAGCGCCGATCGGAACGTCGTCTGGAAAGCGCCGTTGCCGGGGGCGGGGGCGTCCAGTCCGATCGTCTTCGGCGATCGCATTTATCTCACGAGTTACACCGGCTTCTTCGTGCCGGATCAGCCGGGCGGCAGTCCGGAGCAGCTCCAACGGCATCTGCTGGCGCTGCGGCGGAGCGACGGCAGCGTGATTTGGGACCGGACGCTGGCGGCGAAGTTGCCGGAGGAGCAGCAGATCCGCGATCACGGCTTTGCCGCCAACACGCCCGTGGCGGATGACGACCGGGTGTACGCGTTCTTCGGGAAAACCGGCGTCTTTGCGTTCGATCATGCCGGACAGCAGGTGTGGCAGGCCGACGTCGGCGACCGCACGCACGGTTGGGGCACGTCGGCGTCGCCGGTGCTGCATGGCGATCTCGTTTTCATCAACGCCAGCGTCGAGAGCGATTCGCTGGTTGCCCTCGATCGCCGGACCGGCAAGGAGCGCTGGCGGGTCAAAGGCATTCGCGAGTCGTGGAACACGCCGGTGGTGGTCACCGCGGCCTCCGGGCGACAGGAACTGGTCGTCGCGATGCAGGGGAAGGTGCTCGCCGTCGATCCGGAGACCGGCCGGGAACTGTGGTCGTGCCAGACCGACATCGGCTGGTACATGGTGCCCAGCATCGTGGCGGCGGACGGCGTGGTGTACTGCCTCGGCGGCCGATCCGGCGTCGCGGCGCTCGCGGTGCGGGCCGGCGGCGACGGCGACGTCACCAAAACGCATCGGCTGTGGACCAGCGTCAAAGGCTCCAACGTGTCGTCGCCGGTGTATCTCGACGGCCATCTGTATTGGATGCACGAGCAACGGGGCACGGCGTACTGCGCCAAAGCCGACACGGGCGAAATCGTCTACGAAAAGCGGCTCGACCGGGCCGGACAGGTTTATTCCTCCGCCCTGCTCGCCGACGGTCGTGTGTATTATCTGACGCGCGACGGCCGCACGTTCGTGCTGGCGGCGAAGCCGGAGTTCGAGCAGCTCGCCGTCAACGAACTCCGCGACGGCGGCCTGTTCAACGGCAGTCCCGCAGTGGACGGCAACCGCTTGCTGATCCGTTCGGACAAGTTCCTCTACTGCATCGGCCGGTAAGACGACGCACGCTGCGTGCTGTGCAACTCTTTGCCGCCAATCTCGACCGAAAACCCGAACGGACCGTCCATCGTGCCGTGAAACGTGTACAGTATGAGAGTCGGATATCCCTCAGCCTCACCCTTCCCCCGCCGGAGCTTATGCCGACTCTCCTCTCTCCCTCGGACCGCAGCCTCAGAGCCGCTGACCGGCTCATTCTGGTCGATCCCAACGACCCCATCTTTTACCGGCCGATCTACATCCGGTTCGTGCAGCGCAACGGTGGGACGCTGGAGATTCCCGTCGATTCCCGCAACCCCGCGGTGGTCGATCAATGGCGGGACCGCATCGGCAAGCTGAATCTCGAAGAGTAATCCTCGCATCACTCAAGGACATCGCATGCAGGCGATCCGGCTCCGCGTCACGAACATCGCCGAACGCACCAACGGCGACCGCAGCGTGCATCTGATTCTGGACGGCCCGGATGGCACGGGCGAGATGCAGAACATCCGCTTCGCGCAGTGCGACCGCTGCCTGGCGACGCCGCTGGAAAATCTGGACGTCGGCGCAGCCGAACTGGCCCGCTGGCGGGCCGAGCACAACGGCACGTTCGTGACCAGCGATTTCCTGCGGGAAAAAATGATGAACGCGCCGGCCCTGCCCCACGCGTTGAGCGCCACCACCAGCGTGCGGCAGAACATCGAGCGGATGGCGTAAGGCCGCGCTTCCCGCGGCAGCCACGTCGCTCGTCCACGATTTCAGATCGGACGCGACGGCTGAAAGACGGCGGCCGATGCGTGCAGCCGGCTGAGATGTCCGTCGAGCGCAGCGATCCGCTGCGCGAGGCGATGCGTCACAACTCCGCCATCGAGGACCGCACTCTGGTTGTGGGCCTCGTGGAGTTGATGTTCGAGTGCGACGATCTCGGACTCCAGCGTCTGAATGGTCGTCTCCGGTTCTTCCATGAACTCCTCACCAAGCTGGCAGCCGCTCGGCGGCTGCGGTCGTCAAATTACTGCCCGCGGTTGCGGACAGCGATGCTCGACTTGGGCGGAAACCAACTGATCGGCAATGGCTGCGCCCAGCGGCGGCGGGCTTCGGCGGGCGTCCAGCCCTGGCGAATCTCAGCCGACATCGAGGCAATCTCGGCCAGCGTCGGCATGTAGCGCGGTGCGTCGCGGATGCGCAGCACTTCCTTCGGGATGATTAACACGTTCGTTCCTCTGGGACCACTATCGCGGGCCGATCACCCCTGTGGCGACCGGCGCCGACCATCATGATACCGCGATTCCGGTGCGCTCCGGGCGGCAAAGCGAGACGCGCTGTGCGATTTTCTGAAACGGCCGGCGTGCGATTCGTGCTCGTCAATCCGTTGATCGGTTTTGTGTACGATCATTCGTCCCACGACCAACGGGAGCGAGCGGATGCTCAAGATCTTCGGACTCTACCTGGGCTCATCGGCGTTGTGCAGCGTGGTGATCGGCCTTGGCGTCGCCTACGGCTCCTATTACCGCCAGTACGACATCACCCGCCCGGTGTCCAGACAGCGCACGGCCCACCGCAGCGTCGAGCGCGACGCGAAAGACCCCAGCCGCATCCGGCAGCGACTTCTAATCGGCGCAGCGGTCGGAGCCGTGATCGGCCCGGCATTGCTCCGCGGCGCCCGCCGACGAACCTGACGCATGGATCGTCAAGGGGTTTCGCCCCGACGGGGCGCAGGGTTGTAGCCACGAATGGCACACGGATAAGAAAAATGCCATAGTTCTCAGGGGGTTTGGAGACTGGCGCTAGCGCCAGTAATCAGACCCAAGGCCACTGCCA
>JAWXBB010000698.1:0-12813 GCA_034439795.1 Planctomycetaceae bacterium
CTGCACGCGATCGCCTCGCGGAAGGGGTTCATCCGCGACAGGTCTTGCAGCATGTGGAAATGATAGTGCAGCGGAATGTATTGCCCGAGCAGCAGCTCTTCGGGAACGGACTCTGATTGGTTCACGGTGGATTCCAAGGTTGCCGGTCGCCGGAAGATTTGCGGGGGATGCTAGCGGAACCACCAATCGTAGGCAATCTGCGATTCTTCGTCGGGGGGGTGGCCGGTCTTGGTAGGGTGCAGTCGAGGCTTTGCGAGGCTCACCCCGAACGTCAACCGGTCAAACATCGTCGATTGCGGAAGTCCTTGTAGGGTGCAGTCGAGTCCGTGAAGCTCACCCCGTTGGGGCTCGTCGGGGTGAGCCTCGCAGAGCCTCGACTGCACCCTACGAAGATGAGGACACCGTGTCCGGTCACTGCCGCCGGTTCCGCAGGTTGGCTATCATGGGGCATCCCTCATTCAGGAGATCTCGACGTGCCGACGTTGTCCGCTGCCGTGCTGAAGTCGTTCACCGAGTCGCTGTTTCAGGCGGCCGGTGTGGAGGCCGGGAATGCCCGGATCGTGGCCGACAGTCTGGTCGATGCCAACCTGCGCGGCCACGATTCGCACGGTGTGATGCGGGTGCCGTTCTACATCGGCAGCCTGAAAAACGGCAAGCTGGACCCGAAAGCCAAACTGACCGTGGTCAGCGAGTCCCCCTGCTCGCTGGTCTGCGACGGCGGCTGGGGCCTCGGACAAGTGCTGGCCCGCGATCTGACAGACCGCCTGATTGCCAAATGCGGCACGGTCGCCGTCGCCTGCGGCACGCTGCGGCAATCGACGCATATCGGTCGGCTGGGCGAGTACGCCGAGATGGCGGCCGAACGCGGGATGATGTCGATGATCGTTGCCAACACGCACGGAGCCGCCCAGCGCGTGGCGCCGGTCGGCGGCAAACGGCCGCGGCTGGGAACCAATCCGATCTGCCTGGGGATGCCCGGCGGCGAGCACGGGCCGTTCATCTTCGACATCGGCACCAGCGCCACCGCGGAGGGCAAAGTCCGCGTGAAGAAGATCGCCGGCATGTCGGTGCCGCTCGGTTGGATTCTCGATCCCGAAGGCAAGCCGACGACCGATCCGAACCAGCTCTACGGCGATCCGCCGGGCACGATTCTGCCGCTCGGAGCCGACCAGGGGTACAAGGGTTTCGGCCTGGCATTCATGATCGAAATGATGTGCGGCGGCCTGTCGGGCGGACAGTGTGCGTATGCGAACCCGCCGCCGCCGGTCGGTAATTGTGCGTTCTTCTTCGTGCTCAACCCGGCGTTCTTCGGCGGGCCGGAGCATCTCCTGAAGGAAGTCGCCCAACTGGAGAAATACGTCCGCAGCGTGCCGAAGATCGACGAGACGAAAGCGATCTTCCTCCCCGGCGATCCGGAGCGGAAAACCAAAGAGCAGCGGCTCCAGTCCGGCGTTCCGCTCGACGACGGCAACTGGAAGGCGCTCGTAGATCTGGCTACGCAACTTAGCGTGACCGTGCCAACGGTGTGACGCCGGCGAACGACCAGTTCGTATGACACGAGAACTTCACCGTGGCCGACAACGATCCCGTAGCGGATGACGAGACGAGCGGGCCGGAATCACCGCCTGCCGCCGAGGTGCCGGATGTGCGGCTGTACGTCCCCGACTCGCAGGACTGGACCGCGGTCATCAAGAACGACAGCGAGAAGATCTACTGCTACCAGAAGAACCCCGGCGAGGCGTACTTTCACTTGATCGTCAATGGGGAGGTTTATCTCCAAGGGGCCGTCGAAAAACTCTGCCTGCGGTGTGGCCTGCGGCAAGGGATCGCGACGCTGGACCGGCTGCATTGGCAGAATCATGTGCGGCGTTCGCCTCCCCGGACGTTCTAAAAACGGAGTTTTTGTAACTCTGTACGAGCCAGGCAGAAGAAAACAGGGAACTCGTCCTAAATCACGACAGTGAAACCACTTCCATCGAGGGCTGTGAGGCTAGTGGCAAGCAGAGAAGAATCTAGTGTACTAATGAAAATCAAATACATCTGTTTACATCGCACCGAAAAATGGTAAAATCCTCGTCACCCAAGGCGATTTTCTTGATCTAAGAGAACGCCACTGCGTAGAAATACGGAGTCCGAGGGAACGAACGGCCAGGATCGGCTGTCGCAGTGTCAGCACCGCTGAGAAATCAAGGAGGAGGTCAGACCATGCTCGTGCTCACCAGGAAACGGGGCGAGGCCATCGACATCGATGGTCGCATTGAAGTCCGGGTGCTCAGCATCCAGGGCAATCGCGTGCGGCTCGGAGTCGTGGCCCCCGAATCAGTCAACGTTCGCCGCGGCGAACTCATCTTCGACGTCGAACTGTCCGAACAGGCCGTCAGCGAACCCGTATTGGCCTAGATGTAACGCGGCACACCAAGAGTCTCACCCACGCTTTCAAGGCGTCCGGCACGTTCCGGACGCTTTTTTTGTGCG
The DNA here is from genome assembly GCA_034439795.1 of Planctomycetaceae bacterium. GTDB lineage: Bacteria > Planctomycetota > Planctomycetia > Planctomycetales > Planctomycetaceae > DSVQ01. The sequence goes on from JAWXBB010000698.1 coordinate 2,476, forward strand.
CGGGCTACTCCATGACTTCCTGGCCGAACGCCAGCCGCTTCTGCGGGTCCGGCGTTTGCGACTGCAGTTCCTTGAACAGCAGGCTCGGCTGGATGTCGTGATTATTCTGATATTTGCCGGTGTGGTACTCGGTGATCTCACCTTCCAGCGTGTGATAGAAGATCTGGCAGATCGGCACGCCGGGATAGATGCGGATCGGGTGGACGGCGAACATCTCCAGCGTCCAGTAGCCGCAGAAGCCGACGTCGCCGAACCCCGCCGTGATATGCACGAACAGCCCCAGCCGCCCGACCGACGACCGGCCTTCCAGCATTGGCACCAGGTTGTGCGTCTCGGTCCGCTCCATCGTCCGCCCGAGATACAACTGCCGCGGTTGCAGCACCAGCCCCTCCGGCGGAATCACATAGCGCCGATAGCGGTTGGGCCGGCGGAGATCGAGGACGATTTCCTCGTAGACCAGCAGCTCGTCGTGCAGCCGGAGGTTGTAACTGTTTGGATTGATCAGCTTCTCGTCAAACGGCTCGATGACGATGTTCTTGCCGAGCTGCGATTTGATCTCGGAGCCGGTCAGAATCATGGCGAAGTGCATTCCGAGGGAGGAACACCCAGTCCGTCTGGCTGCCGCATCACCTTACGGAGCAACGCTCTGGGATGCAACCGGCCAGGGATTTCACCGCCCCTCCAGCGGCGGCAGCCCCACGCGCGGGCAGAGCGGCAGCAGTGGACATTCCGCGCACCGCGGCCGTCGGGCGATGCAAATCTGCCGGCCGTGGTGAATCAGGCGGTGTGAGAAGTTGATCCATTCTTTCCGTGGGATGAGCCGCATCAGATCCTGCTCGATTTGTTCGGGGGAGGTCGCCGTCGTCAGCCCCAACAGCCGCGACAGCCGTTTGACGTGCGTATCGACCACCACGCCGGTGGCCAGTCCGAACGCGGTCCCCAGCAGCACGTTCGCCGTTTTGCGTCCGACGCCCGGCAGTTGCACGAGGTCGTCCAGCGTCCGCGGCAATTCGCCGCCGTGCTGCTCCATCAATCCTTTCGCCATGCCGATCAGGTTCGTGGCCTTGGCGCGATAGAACCCGGTCGAACGGATGAGCGCCTCGACGTCCGCCTGCTTCGCGGCGCTCAATTCCCGCGGCCCCGGATAACGCTGAAACAACGCGGGGGTGACGAGGTTCACCCGGGCGTCCGTGCATTGGGCGGACAGAATCGTTGCCACCAGCAACTGAAACGGCGACTCGTGGTGCAGCGCGCAGACGGCTTCCGGATAGGCTTTCGCAAGCGCGTTCAGCAGCTTGCGCACGGGCGGTTTCGCCGCCGAGGTCTTCGTGGTCGCGCGTCGGGACATGCGGTTTCTCGTCGTCAACAATCCGATCCCCTTGGCGACTCGCCGCCAACGGGACTAGGATACTACTGGAAACGAGCAGTCGCGGCAGCCGTGATGGTGCAGGGAGTTTGTTGCATGTCGGAAGACATTGCCGATCGGTATCTCGAAGGGATTCGCCTCTTTAACGAAGAGGAGTTCTTCGAGTGCCACGATGTCCTCGAAGAAATCTGGTCCGACTGTCAGGGGGAGGAAAAATCGTTCCTGCAGGGACTGATTCAGGCCGCCGTCGCGCTGTTCCACTTCGGCAACGAGAACTACGGCGGCGCGAAAAAACTGTATGCCACGTCGCTCAAGCGGCTGGACACCTACGGCGACGAATACATGGGCATCCAACTGGCCCGGTTTCGCGACGACTTCCGGCAGTGCTTCGCAGAGTTGATCGGCTCCGCGGAGGCGTATCCGACGTCGATCACCCTGCAGGACGAACTGGTACCCAAGATTCATTTCACGGAGAGCCCGGCGTGATTCGAAAGGCCAGGATAGGAACCACGAAACGCACGAAATGACACGAAAGAATGAGAAGAGTGGTGAGACGCAGGACGGATGACCGACTCATGCAGCATCCCCCGGGATTTGGCATTCTCCCCGACTTTCGTGCCATTTTGTGACTTTCGTGGTTGAAGCTTCCCGCTAGAATTCCGCGTCCGCGATAACCCCCCGCTGGCCCTGGGAATCACTGATGTCCGACCCTGACGACACCGATTGCATTCACGGAGCGGGAACCGCTGCCGTTGCGGCCCCGTCTCCCGTCGATTTGCCGCGGATCGAACGAGCCGTCCGCGAGATTCTGGCGGGCGTCGGCGAAGACCCCAATCGCGAGGGCCTGCTGGACACCCCCGGCCGCGTGGCCCGGATGTATGCCGAACTGTTCGCCGGCCTGCATCTGCAACCGGGTCGGCATCTGCAGAAGGTGTTCACCGAGCAGTACGACGAGTTGGTCCTGGTCCGTGATATCACATTCAACAGCATGTGCGAGCATCACCTGCTGCCGTTCATCGGCGTGGCCCATGTCGGCTATTTGCCGCGGGGCAAGGTGGTCGGCCTCAGCAAACTGGCCCGCGTCGTGGAAGAAGTGTCGCGACGGCCGCAGGTGCAGGAACGGATGACCCATCAGGTTGCCGACCTGATGCAGACGGAGCTCGACCCGAAGGGGGTGATCGTCGTCATCGAGGCCAGCCATTCGTGCATGACGATCCGCGGCATCCGCAAGCCGGGGAGTCTGACGATCACCAGCGCCGTCCGGGGGCTGTTCAAAACCAACACGTCCAGCCGGGCGGAAGCGCTGTCGCTGATTCAGGGCCCGCGGCCGAGGGCGCAGTAGCCCCGCAGTGGCTTGCATCGCCCCCGCCGCAACCCCTAGCATCACGGCAGAAAATCCTTGTCGTCTCGTGCGATCTTTCTCGCGTCGTGATGCCTTCTGCCGGGTTCCATTGCCATCGTGTCTGCCGACTCCCCGCCATCCCCCGATGATTCGACGCAGGAACCTCTGCCGGCCACCGGCGAAGCGGCCGATCTCGCGGAAGCGGAGAATCCCGCTGCGGACGATTCCGACTTGCCGGAGTGGGAGCCTTTGTCGCCGGAAATCCTCGAAGACGAGGCGATCCGCGGCGACTTCGTGCTGCGGTGGGCGGTGGTCGGCCTGGCGCTGCTGTGGGGTTGCACCGAAATCTCCGATGCCCGCGTGCTGGTGCATGTGCGGTCGGGCGAGTTTCTTGCCGCGCATGGAGTGCTGCCACCGGCGACCGATCCGTTCTCGATCACGGCGGCCGATCGGCAGTGGGTGAATCTTTCGTGGCTGTTCGATCTGTTCGCCGCGGCGGTTAATCAGGCGGGGCCCGTCGCCCTGTCCCTGATGCAGGCGGTGTTGGCCGGGACGGCGTTCTGGCTGCTGGGTCAGGCGGTTCGTCCGGGCATCCGCACCTGGTGGGGATCGATCTGCGGCGTGCTGGCGTTGCTGGCCGCCTATCCGCAATTGGAGCTGCGGCCGGAACTGATGACGCTGTTGGGCGTCGCCGCGCTGCTGATGATCGTGATCGGCAGCGAGCGGCCGGGATCGCAGGGATGGCTCTGGTGGTTGCCGGGCCTGATGTGGGTCTGGGCGCAATGCGATCCGCGCTGCTGGATCGGTGCGCTGCTGCTGGTGATCTATCTCGGCGATGCGCTGCGATCTCGTGAGGCCGGCGGTAAGTCGCTGGCACCACCGATCCTGATCGCGGTCGCTGTCACGCTGATTCATCCGTTTCTCTGGGAAACGTGGGGGGCGGCGTGGCGGCAGTACGCTGTCGAGTATCCGGCGCTGCGAGAGTCTTATCCGCGCCCGTCGGTTGACGATCTGGGCTGGTATCCCCTGTGGTCGTCGTGGATCTGGGAGCGGTTCAACCATCGGGTCACGGCGGCGCTGATTCTCGCCGTCGCGGCGTTCGTGGTGCTGTGGCTGAACCGCTCGCGAGTCTCGGCGGCGCATTGGCTTTGGTTCGCTGTCGCAAATCTGCTGGGGGTGTTGACGCTGCACGAGTTGCCGATGGCCGCGCTGGTGAACTGCGCATTGGCGACGGTCCACGGTCAGGAGTGGTACAGGCAGCGCTTCGGTCAGGTGTATTCGGTGGTTAATCTCGAAGTGGCCTTTTCGCGCGGCGGGCGGGCCGTGACTGTGCTGGCCATGCTTGCGCTGGCCTGGCTGGCCATCAGCGGTCGCGTGGACGGCCCCGACGGACATCGGACGGGCCTCGGCCTCAGCCGCAATCTGGCGAACGAGTTGAACAGCCTGCGCCGACTGGACGGGGCGACGTTCGACGCCGCCGGCTTTCATTTTACGCTGCGTCAGGGGGACGCGCTGATCGCCGCGGGTCGGAGATCATTCGTCGACCATCGCGTGGCCTTGTTTGCCGTCGCGGGCGACGACAGTCTTCTCGCCCGCCATCGGTTGGTGCGGCGCTGGCTCAGGCATTCGAACCCCCCGCCGCTGACGCCGGAGGAGACCGATGTGGCCCGGAACACGCTGGCCGAGTTTCAGATTACGCACGTCCTGCCGCGGCTCAACTCGTCGCTGGCCGAGCCGGATTACCGGACGTTCGTCGACCTGCTCGCCAATCCCGAATGGGCCTTGACGGACGTCTTACCGGCCGTGGCGGTGTTTCATCGCAGTCAGAACGACGCCCCGCAGTGGCGCGAGTTTCTCGCGTCGCACGAAGTGAACGTGATCGATCGGGCGTTCCGAAATCCCGCTACCAGCAATCTGGAACCGCAGGATCCCGTGCTTCCGCCGGCGTGGTCCAAGCGGCTGTTGAGCCTCGATCGTCAGTCTCTTTCTGCGGGAACGCTGGAGGCCAGCCACTGGCTCCGTCTGACCGAGGCCGGGCGCAATGCGCCGTTGCCGTTCCAGCTGGGTTGCGCCACGCTGGCGGTGCGGGCCGCTCGACGGGGCGCCCACGAAACGCCCCATGTCGCCGAAGCGCATCGCATGTTGGGCGAGGCGTATCGGCTGCTGGGGAATATCGAAGCCTCCATGCTGGGTGAGCAGGCCGGCGCCTGGACGAACTCCCTGCGGTATTACGAAGCCGTCCCCGCCGTCCGGCAGGCCGTCGCGCTGCAGCCGGACAATCCGCGGAGCGCTGCCCAACTCTTCGACTTGTGGCAGTCAGCCGGCAAGGTGGACTGCACCTACGAGGCGCTCACCCGCCTGCTCGAACTGACGCAGCCGGACGATTCGGCGACCGTGGACGATTTCACCCGGCGCTCGGCGCTCGAAGACCGGCAACGCCAACTCGCCGACGCGGTGGCCGACATCCAGATTCGCAGCGAGACGGCGTTGGGGGAGGGGCAGAGTCGGGTGGAAGTCGCCGCAGCCTGTTATCAATCCGGCTGCGTGCAGCTCGCCGTCAAACTGCTGAAAGAGGACGCGGTTCTGCTCGAGCAGCAGCCGCAAATCCGGTTGCTGTTGACGCGCTGGCTCGCGGAGCTGGGAGCGGGCGATGAACTGATCGACTCGGCCAACCGGCTGCAGGCGGTGTCACCGCAGTTGGGCGGGCTCCCCTGGCGCGACCCGGTGGCCTATGCCGGACTCGCCCGGTCGGACTATGCCGGGGCCGCCGCCTTGTGGAAGTCGGCGCTCCAGGAGTCTCAGTCGAACCAGTTGCAGGCCCTGCTGTTCACCGCACCGTTGACGACGAGTTCCGCCGTTTGGCTGGGGGACGCGCAGTTTCCCGTGGCGCATCTCACCGCCGTCCAGGAGTTGGTCGTTCGGCAGGCCGGCCAGTCGACGTCGAACGCCGTGCAGTTGGCGTTATGCGAGATCGAACGCGGCGATGCGGCTGCCGCCGCAACCGCACTTCAGGCCGTGCTGGAGACATCCTTGGATTCACCATTGCGGCCGTTGGTCCGGATTTACTGGTTCTGCCTGAAGGGCGAACTGCTCGATCAAACGCCGCCCGAAGACCGGATTCCGATGGAGGAGTCCCTGTTCGCGCCGGAACCGTGATCCCGGCGGCAACCCCGCGCGAGAGTGCCGGGCCACTGGTCGACTGCCTCGTCGGCACGACGTTGTCCACCGGATGAGTTTTGCGATGCACGATCGGCTGCGACGCCTGTTCACGAGCGCGGATCTGGCCGCGCCGGCGGAGCAGCAACTGCTGTGCGAGATCGGCTTTCCCGATCCGCCGGCGATCGGCCGCCGCATCAAAACCTTGCTGATCGGCCACGGACCCGACGCGGTCGAATGTCTGGTCAAGTTGTTCGCTGCGCTGCAGGACACGCCTTCGCCGGAAGCCTGCCTGATCGCGTTCGAGCGGTTGATGGCCCGGACGGTCGACAAGCCCGCGATGTACCGTTCGCTCAAAGAACGGCCGCGGTCGATCGACATTCTGCTGAAGGTCTTCGTCGGCAGTCAGTATCTGACGGAAACGCTACTGCGCAGCCCCGACAGCCTGATTCCGTTGACGCAGCATCGCGAGCTTGCCGATCTGAAGAGCCGCGAGGAGTTCTGCCGGGCGGCTCTCCAAGCCGCCGAGCAGGCCGGCAGTCCGACCGAGCAACTCGACGCGCTGCGCAAGTACCAGCACTGGGAGATCCTGCGGATCGGGGTCTGCGACAACGTCGGGTTGATCGACCTGCGGGCGGCGACGAATCAGTTGTCGCTGCTCGCCGACGGACTGATTCAGGCGTGTCTGCATCTCGCCGCGGAGGGGCGGCCGACCGATTCCGGCTTCGCCGTGCTGGCGTTGGGCAAGCTCGGCGGCGAAGAGCTGAATTACAGTTCGGACATCGACCTGGTCTTTCTGGCCGACCACCAGCCGACCCGTTGGGTGCCCATCGCCCAGCGGTTGATTCGCGCGCTGCACAACGCCACCCCCGAGGGGTTCCTGTACCGCGTCGATCTCCGCTTGCGGCCGTGGGGGCGGTCGGGGGCGCTGATTTCGTCCTCGTCCGCTTTTCTGGAATACCTGCGCCGCGATGCGGAATTGTGGGAACGGCAGGCGCTGCTCAAGGCGCGGTTCATCGCCGGTGACCCGCGGCTGGCGGCGCGGGTGCTCGACGACTGCCAGCCGCTCTTGTTCGGCGACAACCCGGTCGCCATCCGCCGCAGCGTGCAGGCGGCCAAGCAGCGGATCGAGGCCGATCTCGCCCGCCGCGGCCGGGTCTGGGGCGAGGTGAAGCTCGGCACCGGGTCGATTCGCGACATCGAGTTTCTGGCCCAATATCTGCAATTGTTGCACGGCGGCAACCTGCCGCAGTTGCGGACGCCGAACACGCTCGACGCCCTGATCCGCCTGACGGATGCCGGGCTGTTGCAGGCCGACGAATACCGGCACCTGACCAGCGGATATCTGTTCCTCCGCACCATCGAGCATGCGCTGCAACTGATGCACAACAAGCAGGTGCATCAACTGCCGACCGAGAGTCGCGAACTGGGCTTCCTGGCCCGCCGGCTCGATTTTCCCGGAGGCGAAGAATTCGTCGCGCATTACGACCGGCACTGCGCGGCGATCCGCAAAATCTACGACCGCCATCTGGGAGAGCAACCGACCGCCGGCGATCGGACGCCCGCCCGCGCTCCGATGCGCCCCGCAAGCGATCCGCTCTTGGTCCCGTTCACCGACGCCGAACGCTCTCAGCACGCCGAGTGGCTGAAGACGCTGTCGAGCGACCGTCCGGTCGCGGTGTTTCCCGAACCGGTCGGCGAGGCCCGCTGGCGGGTGACGGTCGTGGGGATCGATCAGCCCGGCGATCTGTCGATGATCTGCGGCCTGCTGTTCGTCTACGGATTCAACATCGTCAACGGCCAGGTGACGTCGGGCGAGCACTCGGAACTCTGGCCGGGCTTTGAAGCGGCGGGCCTGCGCAATCCCCGCACGCAGGCTCCGGTGCGCGATTTCGTCGACGTGTTCGTCATCGAGTCCCCCTGGGAGATCGCCGAGCCGGAGAACGCCTGGCAGCGCTATGAAGCTGATCTGCGAGAATTGCTCATGCGGCTCCGCGATCGGCCGGACGGCGACGCCCAGGGACGCTTGGCCAAGCGAGTGGCCGCGGCCTTGGAAGGCTCCGGCGAGGAGCCGCTGAAACTGCTGCCGGTGGAAGTCGGCATCGACAACCACCGCTCGCCGCGCGGGACTGTGCTCGAAATCCGCGGCGACGATTCGCAGGGCTTCCTGTACGAATTGACCAACGCGCTCACGCTATGCGGCATCGACATCCAGCAGGTCGACATCCGCAGCGAAGGCCGCCGCGTGTGCGACACGCTGCTGGTGACCGACGCGCAGCACGGCAGCAAACTGTCCGACCCGGTGCGCATCGAGCAACTGAAGGTCGCCGTGGTGCTCATCAAGCACTTCACGCATCTGTTGCCGAAGTCCCCCAACCCGGAGGCGTCGCTGCTGCACTTCCGCTCGTTCGTCGGCGACATGTTCCGCCGCCCCGACTGGTTCGAGGAGCTCGCGTCGCTGGACCGGCCGGAAGTGCTCGATGCGCTCGCGCAACTGCTCGGCGTCAGCGACTTCCTGTGGGAGGACTTCCTGCGGTTGCAGCACGCCAACATTTTCCCGGTGCTGCACGATCTGTCGGCGATCCAAAACCGCAAGCCACGGAGCGAACTCGACCGCGAGCTGACCGACGAGTTGCAGATGACAACCGATTCCGCCGGCCGCATCTCCCGGCTGAACGCGTTCAAGGACCGCGAGATGTTCCGGGTGGACATGCGGCACATTCTGGGACGGATTCCGCGGTTCGATCAGTTCTCGGACGAACTCGCGGACATCGCCGAGGTCGTGGTCTCGGAAGCGGTCGAACTCGTGATCGCCGATCTGGAGCCGCGCTATGGTCGGCCGCGTGCGACGTCGGGAGGGCCGGCGCTCTTGTCCGTCTGTGCGCTCGGCAAATGCGGCGGCCGGGAACTCGGCTTCGCGTCGGACATCGAGTTGCTGTTCGTCTATTCCGAAGAGGGCCTGACCGACGGTCCGAAGCCGATTCCGAACAGCACGTACTTCCCCAGAATCGTCGAGCGGTTCACGCAGGCGATTCAGGCTCGCCGCGAAGGCATTTTCCAGGTCGATCTGCGGCTGCGGCCGTACGGTCGCGCGGGGCAACTGGCCGTTTCGCTGTCGGCATTTCAGCAATACTACAGTCCCGACGGACCGGCGTGGCCGTACGAACGGCAGGCGCTGGTCAAGCTGCGTCCCATTGCGGGGGACGCCGAGTTCGGCCGACAGATTGTCGCGCTCCGCGATCATCTCATTTACACGCCGCACGCCTTCGATCCAGCAGCGCTGCGGGCGATGCGCGAACGGCAGGTCCGGCAACTGGTCCGGGCGGGAACGTATCACGCGAAGCTCAGTCCCGGCGGCCTCGTCGATCTGGAATACCTCGTGCAGGCCCTGCAATTGTCGCACGGACATCGCGATGCAGCGCTACGGACGACAAACACGCTCGGCGCTGCCGAGGCGTTGTTGCACGCCGACGTGTTCTCCGCCGACGATCATGAACGCTTTGCGGAAGCGTACAGCTTCTTCCGGCGGCTGATCGACGCGCTCCGGATGGTCCGCGGCGACGCCCGCGACCTCACCGTGCCGTCGTCGCGCAGCGAAGAATTCGAGTTCCTCGCCCGGCGGTTGGGGCACGGCGGTCAGCCGAGCCGCGTCAAAGTGGAGCTCGAACATCACTCGGAGCAGGTGGTCGATCTCGTCCGCAAATACCTGCCGACCGATTCCACCGCGTCCCCGTCGGAAGCGGTCCTTTCGGAACCTCTCTCTGAGTAAGGCGACATGACGACATCACTGCTATCAGGACAAGTCGCGGTCATCACCGGCGCGAGTCAGGGGATCGGTCGCGGCATCGCCGTGAAGCTCGCGGGGGCCGGTTGCCGGCTGGCGATCTGCGGCCGCAACGCGGAACGGCTCGAACAAACGGCCGCCACGATCCGCGATGTCGGCGGCGAGGTGCTGGCGTACACGTTCGATGTCAGCCGCGAGGACGACGTCGCCCGGTTTTTCGCCGCTGTCGACGAGCGCTACGGCCGCGTGGACGTGCTGGTCAACAACGCCGGCGCGTTCGACGGCGGCCCGTTGGAATCGCTGACGATGGACGCCTGGAACAGCGTCATCGGCGCGTGTCTGACCGGCACGTTTTTGTGCACCCGCGAGGCGTTCCGGCGGATGATTCCGCAGGGGGGCGGCCGGATTCTGAACATCGGCTCGATCTCCGCCCAGCGGCCGCGCGAACACAGCGCCCCGTATTCCGCCGCGAAGTTCGGCGTCTGGGGACTGACGCAGGCGACCGCGCTCGACGGCCGGCCGCACGGCATCGTGTGCAGTTGCCTGCATCCCGGCAACGTGATGGTCGAACGCCGCCAGGCCAGCGGCAAGTCCTCCGACGACGAGCCGATGATGTCGGTCGACAGCATCGCCCAGGCGGCGCTCGCGATGTTGCAACTGCCGCCCGACGTCAACTTCCTCGAAGCAATC
>JAWXBB010000699.1:0-2866 GCA_034439795.1 Planctomycetaceae bacterium
ATGCTGCACACGCTGTTCGGTCTGCCGGCGGACATCGGCCTCGCCGAAGTGCTGACCGGCGAACTCGAATTCCTGAACGCGATCCGTCCGACGGCCGTCGAAATGTTGTCGGTGCTGCCCGCGGGACAGCCGCCGACCAACCCCTCCGAACTGTTGTCGTCCGCGGCCCTCTCCCAGGTGTTCGCCGACGCCCGCCGCGAGTTCGACCTGGTGTTCGTCGACGGCCCGCCGCTGCTCGCCGTCAGCGATCCGTGCATCATCGGCCGCCAAACCGACGGCCTGCTGCTGGTGCTGCGGCTCGGCAAGACGAGCCTGCAGGCGGTCCGCCAGACGCGTGACCTCGTGCAGACGCACGCCCTCAACGTCATCGGAGTGGTCGCCAACGGCCTGGCGGTCGACGATGCCGGGGCCTACGCCGACCGCGGTGCATACTATCGGACGGAACCGGCACCCGAGACGAAACGCGAACTGGTGGAAGTCGGGGTGTGAGCGAGCTCTCGACGGAGTTTTTGGGGTGCCAAGCTTGCAGCTTTGGGCAAGCATGTCTTCGAAGGGTGAACCCGATGACACATGCTGGCCCAAAGCTGCAAGCCTGGCACCCAACGCCGTTCACGAATTTAAGAGAGGGTCAAAGGCATTTGTCCGCAGATTTCACAGATTCCGCAGATTGAAGTCCGACAGAAGACGGCACTGGAGCAACCATGCCCAGCCAATGCCCCATGTCTTGAATCTGCGTCATCTGTGAAATCTGTGGAGAACTCTTAGCCTGCCCATCAGATTCGTGCACGGCGTTGCCTGGCACCCGGACCAAGAGTGATTCGTCACTCCTTCCGCTGCTCAATCTCGCGTGCGATCGCGCGGGACAGATCTTCGATCGCACGGCGGGGGACGTCCGGCGAGTTTTGACCCTGTAGCCATTCCACGTCCGCCTGGGCTTGCGTGAGATTCTGCTCCTGCAGGCACAGCACCGCTCGGTAGAAGCGGTCCTGCACAGAACCCGGCTGCAACAGCAGCACGACATCGGTGTAGCGCCGCATGCGGCCGGTGTCTTCCTTGTCGCGGGCTTCGCTGAACAGGTTCCGCAGCATCCGCACGAGAATCGCACGCGGCGGCGAGGCGGCAAGATATTCGTCGTCCCACGGGCGGCCGGTTTCGGTGACTTTGGCCTTCGCGTCGGCGACGGTCAGTTCCTTGCCGCGCTCGAACGGGTCGATCAATGTCGCCGGGCCGTCGGCCGGCTGGTGACGGACGATGAAGTGCCCCGGCAGTCCGACTCCCACGACGGGTGTGTCGAGCCGGCGGGCGATCTCGATGAACAGCACCGACAGCGTGATCGGCAGCCCTTCGCGGTCGTCGAGCACTTCGTTGAGGTAGCTGTTGGCACGGTTGTCGTAATCGTGTCGGCTGCCGTGGAAGCCCTGCTCGTCGAACAGGTCCCGCTGGAGCGCGGCCAGCTTGTCGGCGTCGGTGGCGTTCTCCGGCAGCCGTGTTTTGATCCGCCGGGCGATGCGGTCCACCTCGTGAACGTACGGCACGATGTCGAGATCGGGATTGTCGAGCGCCGCGATCAGCAACGCGCCGCGAAGCAAGTCCATCTCCGCTTCCGGCTGCTCGACGACGCTGCGGAACTGTTCGAGCACGCGGCGTTCGTGCACCGTCAACGCCAGGTCGCGGACCCGGCGGGCACGCTGCTCGAGCTTCCGCGCTTCCTGCTCCAAAGCGGCCAGCGCGGCCGGGCCATCGGCAGCGAGGGCGGAGACAATCGTCGCATCGGCCGGGCGATCGAGTCGCAACCCGGCGGCAGTTTCGCCGATGCGCGTTGCCACGTCGGTCGACGGCTCCTGCGGCGGGATGGACTCCGCGACCTGAAACCCGCGGAACTCGGCTTCCGTCTGACGGAACTTGCACAAGCCCACGCGACCCGTGGTCAATCCGGTGTCGCGCGATTCGATCACCAGTTCATCGTTGAGATAGCACAGGATGCGGTCCGACTCGATCCGCACTTTCAAGGCATTCCAGCCATCGGCGCTCAGCTTCGACGACCGGACCTGGTGCAGCACCGTCCAGGCGTAGACATCCGGCCCCTCGAAGCGGCTCAGTCGCAGTTCGCCGTTGCTGGGATAGAAGCCGTAGTGCCGGTCTTTGCCGTCCGCGTGGAACACCAGCCCCGCGGCTCCCTCGGCCGGCGAGAACTTGACCCGGACGGCGACTTCATACGTCTTCGCGGGGATGGGCTGCGTCGACAGGCACACGCAGCGGCCGCCGAAACCCGAACCAAGGCCCTCGACGAGAATCCGCCCCGCGCGCTGCTTCCACCGGCCACCGAACAGCGGCGTCCAGTCTTCGGGATCGAGCACGCCAATGGTCAGCCACTTCTCCATCGGGATCGGATTCGGCTGTTCGAGCAGCGGCTTCAACTGATTGACGGAAGCCGCGAAACCGAGGTTCTCCGTCTTGAGCGATTTGAGCGTGATGATGCCCTGCACGCGGCCGTGCAGATCGAGCACCGGGCCGCCGCTGTTGCCTCGTTCGATGGGCATCGCGATCTGCAACATGCTGCGGCCGTCGATCTCGCGGCGGCCGGACAGCACGCCTGTGACCACGCTGCGGTCGAGGCCCAGCGGGTTGCCGATCGCGACCAGCGCCTGCCCCTCCTGCAATTCATCGGGATTGCCGAGCGCGAGCGCGGGGAGGTTGTCCGCGGCGATCTTGAGCAGGGCCCGCACGAAGATGCCGGGGTCGGTGCGGCTCTGGTTGGTCAGGACGGCGATCGCGATGTCGTCATCCGGCAGCCAGCGGACGGCCGAACGGAAGCCGAGCAGCCGACCCGAATGCCCGAACGACCGCCGGCCGTCGATGTCGACGA
>JAWXBB010000700.1:0-6031 GCA_034439795.1 Planctomycetaceae bacterium
CCGTCGACATAACTTGTCCTCCATGCATCACGACTACGGGTCGGAAAACTCCCACGCAGCTCCTCAGCACTTCCCAGGCCAATCAAAGCGATGGCCCTGTCACGAAATGCGGAATTCAGTGGTGAACTGAGGGCATTCCGTTAGCATGGGTGGCTCCAGTCATGACGACTCTGCCGTCGATGTCACCCGCCGCCGGGCGAACGGATTCGTTCCGCCGGTCCACGCCTCTCCAGCGAAGCGGGCATATCATGCGATTCCACTGGTTGAACGCGCTCCGTCACGGCCTGCTTGTCTCATCCGGCAGCCGCATCCGCTTGCGCCGCCACGGTGCGTTGGGGGTTCCGTCGGCAGCATTCGTTCAGAAATTGGAGGACCGAATTCTGCTTGCGGCAGGCATCGTCGCGGCCGATGACACGTATCAAGCGACGACAGGGCAGACTGCAACGTTGGACGTCCTGAATAACGACATCGACCCCAACGGAATGGGTGTCGAGATCATCAATGTTACAGGCGTCACTCCCGGGGGCCCAACACTCGCGCAGAATCAGGATGGGACGCTGTCGTTTCAGAGCAACGCGAGCGGGTCATTCACCTTCGATTACTCAGTCACGGGTCGTCAGTACCAGGTGTTAGCGTATGATGGAAACTCATCGGACCATTTCGGGTACAGTGTGGCCATTGACGGCGACTATGCAACCGTCGGGGCATACTTGGATGTTGTGAACGGCCAAGATAATCGTGGGTCAGCGTACATCTTCGTCCGCTCGAATGGAAATTGGATCTTCCAACAGCAAATCGCTGGGTATGCTTCGAATGCCAGTCGTTTTGGAACAAGCGTGGCCATCAGTGGCAATCTGATCGTTGTCGGTGCCGAGTATGCAGAGGTCAACGGCGACGACCAAGGGGCCGCGTATATTTACCGCCAGATTGACGGCCGGTGGTATCTGCAGTATGGCCTTTACGGTGGGGATCTTGACGGTTACGACAATCTGGGGCATGCCGTTGCGATCAGCGGGTCCACTGTCGTCGTCGGGGCGCCGGGTGACGGCAACGGTACCGCTTTCGTGTATACAGATACAGGATCTGGCTGGGCGCTTCAGGCGACGCTGACGCCCAGCGATGGGAGCGGTTCCTCTGACGCGTTCGGGCAAAGCCTTTCCATCAGTGGTGACACGATCGTCGTGGGTTCAGACGACGATGGGAACGATCAAACCAGTGGTGCAGCCTATGTATACAGCCGCATGGGCAACACCTGGCTTGAGCAGGCTAAACTTGTGGCAGACACTTCGCAGTCGGTCGGCTTCGGAGACACTGTCGCGGTCTCATCGGACACGATTGTGGTCGGTGCGAAGTACCAAGACTACGGCTCTGAAAACGACGCAGGCGCTGCCTATGTATTTAGCAGAAGTGGGACGCAGTGGCAGCAGGTTGCCAAGCTCTTGTCTGACGAACCTGATGCTTACGATCATTTCGGCAGCAGCGTTGCTATAAGTGGCGATGCATTGGTGATTGGCGCGGATCAAACGGGCGTGTCTGGCCAGAGCTACGTTGGTGCAGCTTACGTCTTTACTCTTTCCAACGGCGAATGGCGGCAGCATCGCAAGATTCTGGCAACCGGTGGCGGACTGTTCGATTACTTTGGTAGAAGTGTGGCGATTAGCGGGAACACCATTGTCGTAGGGATGGATGAGTTCGATACCGCGTCAAACAGTGATCAAGGTGCTGCGTATATTCAGAATTGGACCATCGACGACGCAAGCGTCACTATGAATGTGACAGGTGCCAACAACCCGCCGACGAATATCGGCTTGTCGGCGACCGCGGTAGCAGAGAACCAGCCAGCGGGGACGGTGGTGGGGAACTTCAGCACGACCGATCCGGACGCGGGCGACAGCTTCACCTACACACTGGTGACAGGAACGGGAAGCGCAGACAACGGCAGCTTCACGATTGCCGGCAACCAGTTGAAGACGGCGTCCAGCTTCGACTTCGAGGCCAAGAGCAGCTACACCATCCGGATTCGCAGCACCGATCAGGGCGGCTTGTACTTCGAGAAGACGTTCACTATCGGCGTGACCGATGCCGTAGAGAATCAGCCGCCCACGAATATGGCATTGTCGGCGACCGCGGTGGCGGAGAACCAGCCGGCGGGGACGGTGGTGGGGAACTTCAGCTCGACCGATCCGGACGCGGGAAACACGTTCACCTACACGCCGGTGGCGGGAACGGGGAGCGCGGACAACGCCAGTTTCTCGATTGCCGGGAATCAGTTGAAGACGGCGTCCAGCTTCAATTTCGAGAGCAAGAGCAGCTACGCCATCCGGATTCGCAGCACCGATCAGGGCGACTTGTACTTCGAGAAGACGTTCACGATCGGCGTGAACGACGTTGCGGAAGGGGATCTTGATGACCAGATCGTTGAAGCCCTGCCTGTCCCGATTTCTGATGTCGTGACCGGGAGGATCGATCCGGGGACGGACGTGGATCTGGTCGGCTTCACGGTCGCGGCAGGTGAGCGAGTGATGTTCGACATCGACCGGCCCGGCGGGAGCAGTCTCGATTCCTACATTCGACTGTTCGACGGCAGCGGACTGCAACTGGCTTTCAACGACGACAGTTTGGCAAGTCCCGCTCCGGGTGAAAGCGGTTCGGTCGAGTCCTTTCTCGATCACACGTTCGCCGTGGCTGGGATGTATTATCTGGGCGTGTCCGCGTACCCGAACAGCAACTACAACCCGGTCACTGGAGACGGAGACGCAGCCGGCACGTCGACGGGCGACTATAGCCTTAACCTGACCCGTGTCGCCGACGTCAACAATGCCCCGACGGCGAACAACGCCACGTTCGCGATCGCCGAAAACCGGCCCAGCGGCCACGTCGTCGGCACGGACGTCGCCACCGATCCGGATGCGGGTCAAACGCTGACCTACGCCATCACCGCGGGGAACACCGGCAACGTGTTCGCCATCAACACCGGTACCGGACAGATCACCGTCGCCAGTCCCACGCTGAACTTTGAGGGGATCAATCAGTACAACCTGACCGTCCAGGCAACCGACAACGGCACGCCTGCGTTGTCCGACACCGCTACGGTGACCATCAACATCACGAACCTCAATGAAGCCCCGATGTTTCTCGCCCCGACGACGTTTACGATTTCCGAGAACCGCCCGGTCGGCCAGTTCGTGGGCGATGTGAACACGTCCGACCCCGAAGGGAACACTGTCACTTACAGTATTGTGGGTGGCGACCCCAATACACAGTTCGCGATCAACAGCGCAACCGGCGTGATCACTGTGGCCAAGGCAACGATCAACTACGAGGCCACGCCGCAGTTCCTGTTGTCGGTCAAGGCCCAGGACAACGGCAGCCCGGCCAACAGCCGCACGCAGACCATCACGGTCAACATCGCCAACCTCAACGAAGCCCCGGCGTTCTTGGCCCCGACGACGTTCACCATCTCCGAGAACCGCCCGGTCGGCCAGTTTGTCGGCGATGTGAACACAGCCGACCCGGAAGGGAACACCGTCACCTACAGCATTACCGGCGGCGACCCCAACGCCCAGTTCGCGATCAACAGCGCGACCGGCGTGATCACCATCGCCAAGGCCACGATCAATTTCGAGGCCACGCCGCAGTTCCTGCTCTCGGTCAAAGCGCAGGACAACGGCAGCCCGGCCAACAGCCGCACGCAGACCATCACGGTCAACATCGCCAACCTCAACGAGGCCCCCAACTTCCTCGCTCCGACGACGTTCACGATTCAAGAAAATCGCCCCAACGGCACGGTCGTCGGCACGGTCATCACGTCCGATCCCGAAAACAACACGCGGACGTACAGCATCACCGCGGGCAACACGAACAACGGCTTCGCGATCAATGCCGCCTCGGGGCAGATCATCGTCAACAATTCGGCGGCCCTCGATTTCGAGACCACGCCGCAGTTCCTGTTGTCGGTGAAAGCGCAAGACAACGGCAGCCCCGCCAACAGCCGCACACAGACGATCACGATCAACCTGACCGACATCGTCGGCGCCCGCGTCCCGGCGAAGGAGGCGGCAACCTCGTTGAGCCTTGTCGCCACCGGCTCCACGGGTCAACAGGTGACGACCAGCCCGCCCGCGACCGCCGTGCTGCCGAACCGGACGACGACAACGCCGACGAGTTCCGACGCGGCACTCCTCTCGTTCACGCTCTATGAACCGTGGACCCCGGACGCCGACGCTGCGGTCGAGTGACTTTTAGAAGCCGGGCCGTGTCTGCCCGGACGGACGTCACTGCCGCCCCATGTCGCTCCCTGCCGTAACAGAAGACCGGGGCGACACGCCCCGGCTCGGACGGACGGCAGCGTCGTCACAGGGCAGATCTTCTTTGGAAAGGGTCGGGAACCCGACGCCCTGGACGCGATTGCGTTCTGTTGAGAGATGCCAGGAAAAACTGGATGCTCAATGTCGCGGGATGTGCGGGCGCATCCATCAGGAGTTGGGAATCGCCCGCTTGATTCCCGTCCGCCCCTACGGGACACTGCGCAGGCCGACTTTGTCAGGTCTTCATCGAACTCCGCGATCCTGGGAAACCGTCTTCATGTCTCGCGAACTCGCCGCCCGGTTGCAGGCCGAACTCGATCAACTGGTGCTGATCGATCCGCACACGCACATCAATCCGCATGCCCCGGCGAGCACCACGCTGGCCGACATCATGGGGTATCACTACTACACCGAACTGGCCCATTCGGCGGGGATGCCCAAGGCGAAAATTGAACAGCCGGGCCTCGACCCCAAGACCAAGGTCGGCCGGCTCGTCGAGTGGCTCGACAAACTCGACAACACGATCCAGGTGGACTGGCTGATCGCCCTCTGCCGCAAGTTCTTCGGATTCGACGGCGACCGCATCACGCCGCAGAACTGGGAAGCGCTGTACGACCGGGCGGCGGCGAAGATGGCTGAGCCGGACTGGGAGGACCAGTGCCTGAAGTCGAGCAAGATCGAGCGTGTGTTTCTCACGAACGACTTCGACGATCCGCTCGAAGGGTTCGACACGCACCGATACATCCCCTGCCTGCGAACCGACGATCTGGTGTTCCACCTCGCCAAGCCCGAGGTCCGCACGCGGCTGGCGAACTGCACCGGCGTCGAGTTCCACAACACCGTGACGCTCAAGGACGCCATCGGCAAGCTGTTCGCGAACTTCTCGAAGAAGGGGGTCCGGGCCTGCGCGATCTCGCTGCCGCCGTCGTTCTCGCCGAAACAGGTCGGCCTGCACGAAGTTCGCCCGGCGCTGCAGAAGATCATCGGCAGCGAGCCGATGACCGCCGACGAGCAGGCCCGCGTGAGCGAGTTCGTGTTCTGGACGCTCGCCGAATACTGCGTCGAGTACAAGCTGCCGTTCGACCTGATGATCGGCGTCAACCGCCGCGTCTACCGCGACGGTGTCTATCAGGGACAGGATCTGTTCGACCAGCGGGTCTCGCTGATCCAGTATCAGGAACTGTTCAACCACTTCCCGCAGGTGACGTTCCCGGTGTCGGTCCTCGCGCAGGCCAGCAACATGGAACTGGTCAGCTACGCCTGGATCTTCCCGAACGTGGTGATGAACGGCCACTGGTGGTACTCGAACATCCCGGCCCACATCACCGTGGACACCCGCGCCCGGCTGCAGGCCGCGCCGCGGAACAAGCAGGTGGGCTACTACAGCGACATGTACAAGCTGGAGTTCGCGTGGCCGAAGTTCCAGATGTACCGCGGCGTGCTGTCCCGCGTGCTGGCGGAAGACTTCGTCATCGACCGCGGCTGGACCGAAACCCAAGCCCTCGACTTCGGCCGGCAGGTGCTCCGCGGGAATGTGGAGACGATTTTCGGGGTGTGATTTTCGTAGGGTGGGCTGTGCCCACCAAAATTGGTATGAGGCATGTCGAACATCGGAGCATCTTCATTGGTGGGCACAGCCCACCCTACTAGTCCGTCTATCGCTAATTGTCAGGCGTTGGGTACAGGGCTTTGAGTTTGATTCTGGCGTCGGCGGTGGTGAACCG
>JAWXBB010000701.1:0-23188 GCA_034439795.1 Planctomycetaceae bacterium
CGCGGCGGCCGTATTGGCAGCTGCGACGGAGCAACTCAAGAAAGCGACTGCGACCGCGCAGCCGAAAGATATTGTCGACATCGTGGTCTCCGAACCCATCGCCATTCGCGTCCAGCCAGCGGAGTCAAAATGAGCCGTGTTCTGAAACCCGTTTCGGTCGCTCCTTGCCCCGGACCGTGGGATGCGGGCGTCGGTCCGCGGCGTCGCTTCCTGCAGGCCGGTCTGGCCGGTTTCGCCACGCTCAGTCTGCCGGGACTGCTCAGGCTGCGGGCGCAGCAGTCGATGCACGCGGGGGAAACGGCAACCGCTCCGTCGAGTAAAACCGCCGTCATCATGGTCTGGCAGCCGGGCGGGTGTTCGCACCTCGAAACCTACGATCCCAAGCCGAATGCCGGCAGCGAATATCGCGGCCCGTTCGGCACCATTCCGACGAAGGTTCCCGGTCTGAATTTCTGCGAACTCCTGCCACGACAAGCCGCCATCGCCGACAAGTTCACGGTGCTGCGGTCGATGCGCCAGGGGGCGGGCGGCCACCCCGCGGGGTCGATGCAGTTGCTCTCCGGCGACTCCGACACGCGCGACAAACCGAAGCCGCGCCTGCCCGATTGGATGTCGGTCACCAACTATCTGCGGTCCCAGGCCGGCCCGCGACAGAATCCGCTGCCGGCGTACGTCGGCATCAATCCCCCGCTGGAGTACAACGGCCCGGCTTATCTCGGTGACGCCTATTCGCCGTTCACGGTCATGGGCGATCCCAATCTCCCCACGTTCTCCGTGCCGAACATCGGCCTCTCGGACACCGGCGAAGTCCGGCGGCTGGACCGGCGTTCGGCGTTGCGGCGCAATCTCGACACGCTGGAGCGGGCCTTCGATCGGCAGGGGGAGCTGGCGGCGCTCGACGAATTCGAAACGCAGGCCATGACGCTGCTGACCAATCCGAAAACGAAGGAGGCGTTCGATCTGAGCCGGGAGGACGACCGGACCCGCGACCGTTACGGAAGCAATGCCTGGGGGCAGCAACTGTTGCTCGCCCGCCGTCTGGTGGAAGCCGGCGTGGAAGTTCTGACCACCAGCCTGAGCGGCCCGCTGTGCGGTCGGGTCAACAACTGGGACGACCATGCGGTTAATCATCACGTGTTCGACGCCATGCGCTTCCGTTCGGGCGCCTACGACCAGGCGGTCTCGGCGCTGATCGAGGACATCTACGAGCGCGGTCTTGATCAGCGCGTCCTCGTCGTCGTCACGGGGGAATTCGGCCGGACGCCCAAGATCAACTATGCACCCAGCACCGGTGCCGGCGACGCCAGTGCCCCGGCCGGCACGCAGCAACCGGGCCGCGATCACTGGCCGCGCGCGTTCTCGAACATCTGGGCCGGCGGAGGCCTCCAGACGGGACGCTACATCGGCGCGACCGACAAGCGGGGCGAGGATTCCATCGAGCGGATCTGCAGCGCGGGGGACTTTCTGGCGACGATCTATCACCACCTGGGCATCGATTCGTCCAAAACGCTGATCAAGGACTTCAATGGCCGCCCGACGCCCATCGTCGACCACGGCCAACCGATCCCGGAGCTGATGGGTTAGCTCCTTCAGTTCGGCGTGAAATGAGTCCCGCTCTTCGGTTCCTTGATGGTGGATTGTCCGTCCGATTTCGCAGACGGTGAAGAGGGGTCGATGATGATTCCGGCGTAATCTAAGTGCTGTGTTAGTGCCAATCTCACGGGAACGGATTGAGTCTCCGTCATCGGCGCTTCGCGCGTCGAAAACCGATGAGCATCAACCCCGCCGCATTCCCGATAGCGGACAAGACGGGAACGCCCGTCAAGGCGAGTTCGCAGGACGGAACACGGTGCGCCGCACGTTGGGCAGCAGAACGCGGATTGCTTGACTTTGGGCATGATTCACCGGGGTTTCGGTTCCCCCGCCAGCATCCAGACAGGAAGCCTCAGACACGGCAGGCGCGCCTTCCGAGAGTTTTGTTTTCAGCCTCACAGTTGCATTGTCAAAACAGTTCGGCTTCCTGACGGTTGCGTGTGTGGCTTCAAGTGAAAAATCGCCACGAAGGCCCCGTCCACTTTTCCTTATGCGTTCCGCCGCGCCTTGCTGCCCGGCAGCGTCTTCGTCGCCGTCAGCCAGGTCAGCACCGCGCTGAACCTGTTGACGATCACGGCCCGCATGGAATGAGCGCACGCATCGCAGTAACGAATGCCGCCGGAGCAGTGCCGGACGCGGTCGGATTGGCAGGTCGGGCATTGAGCGTGGTCGGTGGTCATGGTCAGCACTCCGAAAATGGAAGGGTGGAACGAACAGAGCATTTCTGACAAATCCCTCTTATGCGCGTAACGAGAACGATTTCCAGAAATCACTCGTTTCGTTCCGTTGTTCCAATCGCCGCCAGCGCGATGCCCACGTACCAACGGCCGTTGGACTGGATTGCCTCATACCCTTGCTGCTGTAGCCAATCCGACACGGCCCGGCCCTTGGGAGTCCTCTCGCCGGTGGCCTCGCACCAACTGGTCAGCGCCTGATAGAAGTCGTTGAACTTCACCCGCAGAGACGGCATACGGAGGCAGTTCTGGGCGACGAATTGCCCAATGGTGTCCTCCGCGCTCCTGTACTCGGCCGTGGCGATGCGGACCTCCTCGGGCGCAGCCAGCCCGTCGCGCTGCCACTCCAGACAACCGCGGACCATCCAGGCGAGAATGCCCGGCCGTTCGGCCTCCAACTTGTTCCGCAGTTCGGCGTCGGCCTTGAGTTCTGGCGGACCGGATTCACCCTTCCACTCGCACCAGAACCGCTGATTGAACGGCCAGAGATTCAGCCGTCGCCACATGCCGTGGTCAACTCCCTTAACTGTCGGCTTGTGATTGGTGACGAGGAAAATCGTGAACGTGGGCACGAACTCAAATTCATCCTTATGGCAGAACCGGGCCTTGATGGAATCGCCGCCGGTCATCGACTTGATGAGGTCTTCATCCAGCGCCGCGCCTTGCCCCGTCTCCGAACAGAACACGAACCGCTTCCCGTACAGGGATGCGCGTTCGGTGGCGTGGCGATCGTTGGTCTTCTCGGTCAGCAACCCGTGAGCGCAGGCGGTCGCGGAGTCGTTGCCGACGGTTCCGCGAATCGCCTCGATCAGCACACTCTTGCCGTTGCTGCCGATGCCGTACCAGGTCGGCAGAATCTCTTCGGCCTTAAACACCCGGCCGGACAGCGCGTAGCCGATGGTGCGCCGCGCGAAGTCCTGCATGGCCTGCGAGGGGAAGATGCCGTCCTGAAACTTGTCCCATTCGTAGGACGTGGCATCGGCGTTGAATGGCGTCGGGCAAAGCGTGGTCAGCAGATCTTCTTGCCGATGCGGTCGGAGTTTGCCGGTTCGGAGGTCAATCGTTCCGTTCGGGCAGTTGAGCAGCCACAGATTGCAGTTCAGATCGGAGACGGCTGTCGCCCGTGCCGCTGCTGCGGCCTTGAGCGCCGTTGCCCATCGGGACGGTTTCGCCATGTCGGCGGCGTACTTCAAGGAATCTTTGGTGCGGTGTTCGATGGTTTCATGCCAGATCGAATCGGATACGGACTCGGCAAACCGGGTCGCAGCGCATCCGCCGCCGTCGATGAGCCAGCGCCGGCTGTCCCAGACGAGCCAGCACTTCCACACCGGCACCCACAGCACGACGTTGCCGAACTTCTGGAGGAATCGTCGCGAGAACGCCACGTCGGTGCGGCCTTGGGCGCATTCGATGAAAGTCCACCGGGCGTCCCTTTCGACGGCTGCATTGTCCGCTGGCCGCGGCTTCCGCTTCCGCTTGGTCTGCGTCTGCGGTTGCGACTCACGCTCGGCGTGAGTCGCCTCCAGCGAACCCGCACGTTGGACCTCCGCGACGGCGTCCAGCTTCGCCGGTTGCGGCAGCACGTGATCGAACTTGCCCATCACGCCACCTCCAGACAGTGTCGCACAGCGCTGCGGAACTCGCCGTCGCCAAGCGCGAGAATGAACCGCTCGCACCATGTCTGAGATAGCGGCTCCGGCGGCGGCGGGTCTGGTGGAATGTAGACGACTTCCGGCGGGTTCGTGAGCCGCCGAATCTGCGCCTGCCACGCAGCCCGATCTTTGATGGCCGCCATCCGCTCTTTGTGGCGACGGCGGACGCACGCCATCTTTTCTTCGTAGGTCGCGTGCTCGATATCGCAGGGGACGAACTTCACGGCTGCACCTCCTCGACGGAGGGCACGGCCGCGATGCACTGGAGATGGAACCCGCGCTTGGCGAGCTTCAGCAACTGCCGCAACCCGATGATCGGCGGTCGCGAGTCCGAAGGCTCGGCCCACAACGTGATGACGAACGTCTCGACGGCCGCCGCCTTGCCGGGCGGATGAGTTGTGTCTACGATCATGTTGATGGTCCTCCGAGCGCCGCGCAATGGCCTGCCAGCCGCGCGGCGTTTGTGTTTAGCATCCGAGCTTTTCGAGCGCCCGATTGACGCGCTCGGAATCCGCCGTGGCCGGTTCGGGCGCGTCCGCATTCCAGGCGGCAATAAATTCGCGAACGGCGTCGCGGTTCACGAATCGTTTTCCGGCGACCTTGAACGAGCGGAGCTCGATGCGTTCGCCGTTCGGCCCCTTCACGCCGGAGAGAATCCAGCGCCACACCGTCGGCACGCTGGGCCTGCCGGGAACGTAGGCCGGAACCTCATTGAGCGGAATGGCGTTGATGGCGTCGAACTGTTCGCCGGGCATGAAAAAACCCTCGCACTTTTGCTTCACGCGATGTGGTTCGCGTGATGATGCAAGGGTCTGATATTTCGTCGGCGTTGAGCGAACAGCTAGCGAACGTGTTCGCTAGCTGTTCGCTTTCTCTTCGGCCCGCTTCAGTGCCATGCGGACGGAATTGGCCGTGGCTACCGCGCTGGGATTCGCATCGACAAATCGCGCGGCGATGATTTTGTACTCAATGTCCTGTTCCACGAGCGGGATTGCGAAGTCTACCAGCGCGGTGTTCTTCGACGGACGCGGCTTGCGTGAAGAACCCCCGTCCGCGCCATCCAGTTCGTCGGCAATTTGACGGAAGTATCGCTGCAGCGCGGACACGTCATCGAACATTTGGCGATATCGCAAGACCGTCCAATGTTCGACGGCGACCATCGAAATTGTAGGGTGCTGTTGAAGCAACTCCGCGGACTCAACCCCTTGGCGGTTTGCGGTGATGATCTTGTTCGCGACCGACTTGTCAGTGGTCGCGTTCCGCGCCGTTCTCGCGGCATGATGAACAGCCCGCTTTTGTCCGGTCAACCAATCGTCGGGAAGCGAGGTTGGCCAAGGCGCGATTGCCCACTGCAACAAACCGGCCAACTCATGCGCCAGTCCCCTGAAGGCAAACTGCGGAGACGGTTTTTCGACGTTCGATTTCGCTGCGGCCTTTTTCTTCGCCATCGCTCCGGCTTCCTGTTTGCCGGTGGTCCTGAGTGAGAAGAGCGGCGGGGCAGGAGGTCAGGAAACCTCTTTTCCGGGATCAGCGTATCCCCGCCACTGTCAGCGTACCGCTTTCGCGGAAGTCATCAACCCAGCTTCAGCGACTTCGCGGCTTCGGTGGCGACGCGCTCGGCCGACTTGGAGTAATGCTCCGTCATCGCCCGCGTGGCGTGCTCCAGGAGCCGCTGGGCCGCTTCCGTGCCGATCTCATCCGCCAGCCCGGTCGCGACCGTATGGCGCAACCAATGCGGCGTCCAGACGTGTTGCCGTAGCCATTCCACGGCCCGCCGCTTCACGTCGGCCAGCGCCGCGCCCTTCAACTCGGCATCGGGCTTCCGCAGTTCGTCCGGCATCCCGAACGCGACTTCGCACGCCCGCTTGACCGCAGTCGCGAAAGTGTCAACGCGAAGTGAGAACAACCGCTTGCCGGGATCGGCCGACAGGCAGCGTTGCAGGATCAATTGCGCCGCCGGATTGAAGAACAGCGTCCGCGACTTTCCCTTGTGTGCCGTCTTGTGCCGTGCGAGGTCTGCCCGTCACTTTTCGCCGGCGCGGTCAATGTCCCCCGTGGTCAGTCCTATGAGTTCGCCCGGCCGCGCCCCGGTCAACAGCAGCAAGTCGAACACGTCGCGATGCCGCTGGCACAGCACGTCGCGAACGGCCCGCAGTTGCTCATCCGGCACGGCGTGGCGCGGCCGCGTGTCCGGGGCGTCCGATTCTCCGGCAACCAGCGAGCCGACGGACTTGAGCGAATCGGCCACCGTCTGCGGAACCACCTCCCACGACACGCCCCAAATGAAGATGTGCCGCAGCCGCTTGACTTCCTTGTTCGTGAACCAGCGCGACCACCCCTTATCGACCATCGCCTGCCGCACGGTGCGGAGCCGCAGCGGGCCGAAGTCGGCCGCGGGCGTCTCGCCGAACAGTTCCCGCAGAATCCGAATGGCCACCTTTTGGCAGCGCTGTTCGGCGTCGGAGTAGCGGGGCAGTTCCTCTGTTGCGAACTTGAGGCAGAGCGCGCCAACCGTGGTATGAGCGGCCTTGTGCGGCTTGTCGCCAGCCGGAACCGCGGAGGCGCGTTGCGACACGCTGGCGAGCAGTTCGCCGTAGCGGCGGAGAGAGTCGGGGGAATTGATAGACCGGCTTACGGTCAATGTAGACGACGGCGTGGCCGGTCGCCTTGTGTTCGCAGTACGCGGGGACAGTGGTCTTTGGACGTGGCATTGCGGCAACTCCGGTTTGTCAGTCACTTTGACTGACATTCGTCGGGGTTTCTTGCCGCACTGCCGACCACCGGCAGGAATCGCAAACGCTGATTCGGCTTTAACTTACATTTCGGCTTGGCCCATGCCAAACTCGATTGCCCCCGGTAGGACTTGAAGCGGTCACCACCGAACCGAGCGATTCAGCAAATCTCAGCTTGGAAAGACGATACCGAGCCGTCGCACTCATTGCAATTGTTGCGGTAGGTGCAAAACATTCCGCTATCTGAAATGGTTTGTCGCTGAACGTCGCGCGAGCTCGCATGGCGATCCTCGCTGCCGTCGTCGATACTGTGCGGACCTCTTTCGCGAAGGGAATCGGCGTGGGGAAAGGTAGCCAGCTTGGTTCATTCAGCCCGGGCACTGAGACCGGACCGACTGAAATGAAACGACGTGTCGACTTCCAGATTCCCGTCAGCAAGTACAAGCTGCTGCACGCCGCGGCTGCGGCTTCGCGGATCTCGGTCGGCGCGCTTGTCCGATCGCAAATCGACTGGGCAGCGATCGAGCGCATGGCCCAGCGTCTCGGCCGCCAGGACGATGCCTGAGACGAGCCAGCCCCCGGCAGTGATGGAAGGTTCGAAGCATCACCACCGGAGCCGGCCCGTGCATCAGCACGCAGATCATTGAACGTCGCCGAACTTTGACGAATCTCGGCGATCAGGCCGCAGAGCCAGGTCGGTCCCGCCGCGTCGCGTTGACCTCGTCGATCATTCGTTGCCGCAGTCCCGGTGTCTGCTGCTCGATGATGGCCACGGCTTGCGAGTAGTTCTTGCCCTGGGCTTTGAGCCGGGCAATCTCGTCATCCCACGCCTGTTTCAGCGGCCCTTTGGGGGCGTCATCGTCGTGCATCTCAATCGCCTTTCGTTGCTTGAAGTTAGAACCACTCCGCCCGGCCGGAGGGTGCGGGGTCCTCCCCCGGGCCCCCCCCGTATGCGGGGCTTCGCCAATCGAATCTTTCTTGTTGCTAAGTCATTTTGGAAATCGCTTCCTTCCTTCCGCTCTAAAAACGGGAATGGCGTAAGTTCTTTGATTTTCGCCGTTTGCTGCGATTCGTTTCGGGGCAAAAGCGGAAGTGACCCCCGGAATGCTTCCGCTTTCGCTTCCGCTCAGTTGGTTCCGACGGGAACGCCCGGTTTCAGCGTCTGTCGGAGCAACCGACACTCCGCGTCGACCACCTTTGTGAGTTCCAATCCGACGTGCGACATGGCCTGTTGAGCGGCTGTCTTCGGCGCGATTTGCCCCGTCTCACGCCGCTGCTGCTTGATCAGCCGCACCCACGACTCCGACACCTGAAAACGCAGCGCCACCACGCGCGTCCCTTCCTGCGCATCGCACGCGGCCAGCACCTCGCCGCGAAACTCCGAGCTGTACGCATCCATGAGAACCACCTCCTTGAGATGGAACTCAGCCTAGCAAGCTAACCCAGGCGCTGCAGCAGACCGAGACGGTGGGTAGGCATTCGGGAATTGGTTCGCGACAGTCACGACGGCAGCGGCGTTCAGAACGGGGAGAATGGCGTTCTGAGTGTGCAGACACGCCAGATGGGAAGCTATGGTTTGGAAGATCCCTGTATCGGCGAGAAGCCCACCGGCCTTAGCCACCGTCGAAGCAACATCGACCGGCGATTGACCAAAATGGACGGGGCCCCAAACCTCAAAAAATTCCCCGCGGGGTATCTGACTTTTGACTGGCGCCAGCAAAGGGGCGCGGCACCCCCCTTGGTCGTTTTCGCACTTCCGCACGGTCTGAACAACACCGGCTGGACCGAAAATGCCGGTCATTCAAACTTGCTGCCGGGTTAGCGATGGGTCGGTGATCGGCACTTCGCGGCTCCAGTATGCGACAAAGAGTGAGCCGAAATTCGCTTCCGAATGCCGGCTATTATCGGGGCGGACTTGCCCGATCACCGGGAGGCCAACAGTGACTGAAGATCGATGACATTCCACAGGCCACGGCGTCGGGCACGTACCAATCGCCGCGGCCTGCAGTTAAGTGCGGTGTTATCCGAGTTTCCTTACGGCTTCGCCTGCCAGCCGTTCGGCGGCCTTGCTGTAGTGCTCCGTCATGGCCCGCGTGGCGTGCCCCAGGAGGCGCTGGGCGGCTTCCGTGCCCATTTCATCCGCCAGCCGAGTTGCGACCGTATGGCGCAAAGCATGAGGCGTGAAGGGCGTCACCCCTGCCCGGATCGTGGCCGCCTTGATCGTGTCGGCGAACGTGTCGCCCCGCACCGGGAACAACAGGCAATCCGGGTCGGCTTGGAAATAGCGCCGCAAGATGGCCTGCGCGGTGACGTTGAACAGCAGCACCCGCGTCTTGCCGTGGTGGCTCGTCTTATGGTGGGCAAGTTCGCAGCGCCAGAGTTCACCCTCGCGGTCGATCATCCCCGTGGTCAGCCGCAGCAGCTCGCCCGGTCGCGCCCCAGTCAGCAGCATCAGGTCGAACAGGTCGCGGGGGCGCTCCGACAGTTGCGCCCGGACCGCGTCGAGATCGGCTTGCGAGATTGCCTGCCGCGGGGCGTTGTCGATCGCCTTGGATTCGCCGGATGCCAGAGCGGGAACGGAATCGAGCGCGGCCAACACGTCGGCCCGGACCATTTCCCACGAGACAGCCACGCGGAAGATTAGGCGCAGCCGGCCGATCTGCTTGTTGATGAACCGTCGCGTCCAGCCTGCCTCGATCATTGCCTGCCGAACAGCACGGAGTTTCAGCGGGCCGAAGTCATCAGCCACAGTGCGACCGTATAACTGTCGCAAGATGCGGGTGACGCCTTTCAGGCATCGCACTTCGGCGGAGGGTTTGCCGTCGGAGCCACGGTAACGCAGGCAGTGCTCAGTGAGGAACCGGAGACAGACTTCGTTGATGGTCGGCCGCGTGACCGGGGCGGCGATCTGGACGGGTTCGCCGGTCTGAACCGCCGTAATGAACCGCGCGTACTTCTGGGCGCTTTCGGGGTTGGTCTTGTGACCGAACCAAACTTGGCGACCGTCCGGCCCGCGGGAATAGAGGTATCCGCGGGCGTTTTCGGACAGCGTCGGAATCGACTTACGGGGACGTGGCATGGTGCGGCAACTCCGGGTTTCAGTGGACTGATTCCACTTTATCCGTCGTCTGATGCCGCACTGCTGAACGTCAGCAGGTATCGTAAGTCTTGATTCGGCTTGCGTTTGCTGAAATGTCGGATCGGCTAAAACGCATTGCCCCCGGTAGGACTTGAACAGCGCCGATCAGACCAGTTGTTAGACTCACATTTTGAGAGTTTCCAACTATGTTTTCGACAATATCATCGCGACGCAAACAACGCAAGTCATACCAAAGAACACCATGAAATGCGTTCCATGCGAGGGTTATTGTCACCAATGGAACGGAAACCCCTGCCGAGCGGATCACGATGATTTGCCGATGATTCGACGCCGTAGGATTGCGCAGGAGGCACGATCAGGGCGTCGCGTGGGCCGATGGTCGTCCGGCAGGGAGAACGCCAGCGACAGCGAATGGCAGGCCCGTCATCGGGTCAAAGCCCGGCGACGCCGGATCGACTGGTGACCGCATGGCCCCGATTCTCGCCCGGCAGCGTCCAGCGAACCGGGCGGCCCGTCGTCGGGGACGGCGGCGTACTTGCGGGCGCGGTCCGCGAGTCCTTTGTCGATGCCGACTTCGGCGAGCGTGATCTTCGGTTGCTCAACTTGGGTTTTCGTGGAACCCAAGTCTGTACGTCGCCCCTGTGCCGTCCCGTGCTGATCCTTCTGCGCCTTCATCAACTCGCCGATCCGGCGTCAGACATCACTGCGTCCTGCGTTGGCGAGGATGGCATTCTGAACGAACTCCATTTCCAGCGGGTCCAACCCGTAGCGCCGCACGGTCGCCTGATACCAATCGAGCAGATCGTCGGTCAAGCAATCGGCGACCGCCTCCCGCGTGGCCTGGGTTGGCACGCCCTGCATCGCCGGGTCGAACGCCTTCCGCAGTTCGATGCGCTGGCCGACTTCGCGCACGACGGATTCCACCAGCGACGGACGAAGAACGGCTTCGATCAGCAAGCCGAGACGTTCGCGGCCGGTGAGCTTGTCGGGGGTCAGTTGCTTCATGGAACACACGCGAGCGCGGTCTCGAAAGAGATGCCGCGCCGCTTGGCGATGTCCGTGGCGATGGCCCGCCGCTGGGCTTCGAGATCTTGGGGAGCGCCGCGCCGGTTGTAGTCGGACAGCGCCATTCGCTTTTCGGGTGAGCCGGCCGCGCTGCGGCGCACGTACTTTGCCATCGCCGAAATACGATGCGCGATGGTATCCGGCCCGTCGTCGGGGATCTGTGTCACTCCCAAGGCGTCAAGCAGATCGTTGACCGCAGTCACGATGTCCACGTCCGTCGACGCGGCTTCCAGGATGTAGGCTCGGCTGGGCATGGTTGGCCTTTTCGTTGGAGGATGAGAGAACAAACCGGGAACCGCGGCTTCAGTCGGGGGGCACCGACGTCCACCGCGGCCCCGGCGGATCGAAACTATTCCGTCAACAGCGTGCCGGGGATGTCGCTGATGACGAGGTCGCCGCGCCAGACGCCAGTGAGCATCCGCACTGCGGCGGCCTCCAGCATCTGCTGAACTTCGTCCAGGTCGCTGACGACCCCGGCTTGGTTGTTCTGTCGCGCCGCGATCACGGACGAATCCAGCCGCTTTGCCATCTTCCGCAGACGGCCGGCTTCTTTGGTTGCCTCGGTGCTGGTCACCGTTTTAGCGAGGGTCGAAATCGTGGACATTGCACTGACTCCTACAGGGATCGATCGAACATCCCCTGCCCAACATGGGCAAGCGGAAGGGACTACTTCGGGACGTGCTGCAACATTTGACCGACACTGCCGCCCCGGCGACGGGCAATATCCACCGCGATCGCGATCCGCTCCAGGTCGTTGCCCGGAACTTCGCTGAGCGCGGCACCGAACGCGCTGGCTTCAGGCCACCCCGCTTTGTCCGGATGCCGCGGAGCGGGCTGGCCGTTGCGATTCCATTCGCCGAAGCCGCCGTAGGTCTCCTTGACGCGGTCGATCAGATAGTTGATCGACCATTCGACGTTGCCGGGCGTGATCGACGCATTCGATGTGAGCAGTTCTTTCGTCTTTGGATGCCCCCGCAGAACCCGCTCCGCGCGGCCGCACACGTCGTACACCGTCGGCAAGGGCGGCTTCGCGGCTTCCGGCCACGGCGACTTGATCTTGTCCGCCAACGTCTGCGATCCGCCGACGGGGTCGTACAGCGACGCCCGGCTTTCGCGCTCTTCGGGGGAACGCTGATCGGCCTGCTCGCGGCTCTGCTCTTCGGCCAACTGATCCAGCATCGTCACGACGTTGTCCGGGGCGATGAAGGCGCATTGCGGGAGGCGATTGCCGTCTTTGTTGAGCAGCAAGAGCAACCGCCGCAGCAGGTCGCACACCAGCTCGAGCGCTGGCCCCGCCTGCTCGGCGGACTGTGCGAGCACCTTGGCCCGGACCCGTTGTTGGATGTTGGCGATGCGCTGTCGGGCGCGGATGACGTTCGGGTGCATGTTGAACCCTTTCAGGGTTTGGGGTTGTTGGTGGACGGTTCAGCCGATCGCACACGCGGTTGGATCGAGCCGCTTGGCCTCCAGGGCGGCGATCTGCTCGCCGAGGCTGATGGCGTGCTGGTCGAGCCGCTGGAGTTCGGCCTGCCGATCGATCAGTACCTGAGCATGCGCGGTGGACTCGGCTTCCTGCCGCTGCATCGCGCCCGGCGAGGCGATCACCGGAGGCGGCAACGGCATCGAACGCCCGAGCTCATTCTTTTGCCGCATCGTCTCGTCGCGCTGATGGGTCAGGGCCTGCATCTGCTGCGCAATGGACGGGTCGCACGTCGTCGTCAGCACGCGGACGGCCCGGTCGCGGAGGTTCTGCTGCTGGTGCGTCGCCGAGCGCCGCTGACCGAAGGCGTCGTTGTACGCGGCGTCGGCCGCCTGCATCTCGTCAATGTGCCGCTTCCGCAGCGCCTCCCGCGCCTCGACGGCCTTGGTCTCCACAGCCTCCAGACGCGAGAGTTCGGCGGTCATGCCGGCGGCGGTCTTCAGGTCCGCGGCCGCCTGATGACGAGACGTCCACAATTCAACGTCCTGCTCGAATCCGTCGATCGACTTGCCCGCGAGCGCGAGCGTGTCGACCAGCTTCGGGCCGTCGAACTCTTTGCCGCTGGCGACGGCTTCCACGGCCTTGCGGTAGCCGGTCGCTGCGCTGGCCTTGGCGACCCCGAAGAATTGCCGCACGTTTTCCAGAACTGTTGACATTGTCTTTCGCCCCTTCGCGTTTTCGGATTCCGCCCGCGGACAACGGCCCGCTTCACGTCTTCCGGTGTGTGTTGTGGTGAGAACCGATCAGAGTTCGTGTTGTGGGTCAGCGTCGCCGTCGGATGTTGAGTCCGACGGGACGGGATTGATGATCCGACGGGGTCGGGTTATCCGTCGTCGTGCCGATCATCTCCGCCAGCCGTCGACGTTCGCGGGGTGACAGCCGGGCCTGGGCGAGAACCGTGGGCGACAACTGCCTCAGCATCGCCGGGATAGCCCGTTCGGCGGCCTCATCAGTTTCAACGAGGCACAGCGTCGCGGTGATGCTCAGACGGTCCGGAGATCGCCGCGCCAACGCAGTGAGGGCGGCCTGGGTGATGAGCCGCAAGAGGATGCGGGGATCGACTCCCCAGCCCCGCTTGACGGCTTGAACGATCCTCCGGCAATCGGACCGGGAGAGCGTGTCCCCCCAATGGTCTGACCCCGATGCCCCACGCAAAAGGTCGATGTCGTGCCGCAGACGGCGATTTGTTCGCCGTTCTGCGCCCGACTTCGGCCGCTTCCGCGAAGCCCGTGGGCCTGCATTCGATTCCCGCCGATCGCCAACAGCGCTTCCGCGACTGGCGTCGCTCTTCACGCGGGCAACCGCTTGGGCGGGTTTGGGAAGGATAGCACGGTCGATGGTGATCGTCATCGGGTTCCCTCCCACGGCAAGCGTACGAACCTGACCAGCTTCCCGCCTGGGACCATCCGCAGCGTCAGCTTGCAGGCGGTGCAGATTTGCATCGGTTCGGAGACGGCGTTCATGGGTTCGCCTCCGGGCCGTTTCCGAGTCCGAGTCCGACACACTTCAGCCCGAACGCCCGCAGCGCGATTTTCAACAGCCCCCGCAGCCGGGTGATCGGCGGCCGGACGTCGCTGCGGGTCGGACGGAGGGTGACGACGAAGTCGGCGGCTTCGGGGGTTGGTTCTGCCCGGACAGATTTCGCCCCGTCTTCATTTGGTTCGTTCGGACGGGTTGCTCGGTGATCGGACTTGCCAGGACAACCCCCTCTTAAGAGGGGGGGTTGTTGTCCGGGCAGTCCGAGCATCACCGGACCAGCTTGTCCGGACAGTTGTCCGAGCATGTTGTCCGGGCTTGTCCGGGCAGGGCTATTCGGCTGCATCGGACACCCCGCTTTCGGTGAACACTTGGAGAGTGGCAGCAGCCTCCGGCCAGCCCTCGGTGAGGCGGAAGACGGTCTCCATCCGGGTGTGAACCATCGCCTGCGATTCGATCACAGCGCCGCAGTCGACCAGCAGCGCGTTGGCTTCGCTGAACACCGTGCCGTTGACGCGGGCGCGGGACTTCAGGAAATTCGCCGTCCTGGGTTCCGCCTGAGTTTTGTAGGCGTCGATAACCTTGTTCACGTTCGCCCGGAGCGTGGCTTGCTCTCGCTGCCACCGTTCGGTCTGCCGTGCGGCTTCGCGATCCCCAGACGCGGCCTGACGGGCGTCGCGGGGTTCCGAGACAGAGACCTCCCACGTCCGACCTGAGCCGTCGTCGTTCAGCACGCCTTCGTTGATGTCCACCGCAAGCAATCGGCCATGCCCGGCCGAACCGCCGCAGTTGAGCCAAAGTTCGTGACGACCGACGGACGGATCGTAGGCGGTGCGCCGGTTGACCAGAATCCACTGCCGCGCGAAGGCATCGTGGCCCGAGCCCTGAATGTCGGTGAGCGCCGCGGGTTCGCCGGGGATGATGTGTTTGCGGAGGTGGTGAGCCATCAGAACCGTGGCCCCGGTGTGCCGGGACATCATGGTCAGTTGCGACAGCACTCGCCCCATCGCCGCGAGGTTGGACATGTCGTCGGAGGCGTCGCCGGCCATGTGGTAAAACGGGTCGAGCAACACCACGTCGGCGCGGAAATCTCGAATCGCGCGCTCGACGGCCAGCACGTCGGCCACGTTGGTGAGCCGCGGAACCTCATCGCAAAACTGAATGGGCAGATCCCTGTAATTCACGCCGGAGGCGATCGACAACCGCCGACAGATGTCCCGGATCGTCGCCAGCCCGCTTTCACTGCTCATCATCAAGACGCGACCGGGGGTTGAGACCTCGAATTCCCCGAAGAGCGGAATACCACTGCTGACCGAATAGCCCAGCGCAACCAGCAGGGTGGTCTTGCATCCCTTGGACGGTCCGTAAAGCCCGCCGCACTGACCACGAACGATCAGTCCGCGGATCAGCCAGTCGATCCGGAGGTCCGCGGCCTCCAGGTCATCGGCAGTTAAAAACTTGAATCGGGAACCAGACGACGACTTCTCCGCTTCCTCGGCCACTGCCCGCAATCGGGTTAACAGGGTGTCGTGATCCGTCGTCCCGTCCGTGGCGGCGGCGTGAAGATCGGCAATCAGAGCTTCGGTGCGTCGTCGATTGAACTCAGCCAACAACTCGTCGGCATAGGCGCGTGGCATCGCCGAAGCGGGATACTTTTGCAGGTCCAAGAGCCACTGCCAGCCCTCGGTGGCAAACCGCGACTCGGGGTAGGCTTCAGCGCCACGCTCGTAGACAGTGGGGAAATTGACCGGGCGACCATCCCGCCGCAGTTCGATCACGACCGCCAGCGCCAACGATGAGAATTCGTCGGGTAGGTGGATCGGTTGCAAACCGGCCGGCAGGCCGTTGTCCAGAATGAACGGGTCGCGCAGGATTTCGGAGACGATGACCTCACTGCGCGCGTCGTGCATGCGCTGGCGAGTCCCCGCCGGGCTGTGCCCGTTTGTTGCCGTCCGTGGCGTCACGCTGGCCCCCCGCTGACTGAGCGCCGCAGGATACCCAGCATCGCCGCGAGCCGGCCGACGTCGCCAAGGCGGGATATCGCCGGGCCGGGGTCGCGAATGAGAGTCACGCGCCGGCGATGAAAGATTTGTGCCGCCATGAGAACCCGGCGATCAGCATCGGAAAGAGTTTCGGATTTTTGCCGCTTGCTTTTCAGCGGTTCGATGAGCATGATCGTTCTACCTTCGGGAGAGGGTGACATTGCCCCGTTCGGTCGCGCCGCCACAGCAACGACCGACGGGGCATTTGCTTTTCAGCAGCCAAAAAGCTCCAACTTCCGGCCGACGGCGTCCGCATCGGCGGCGCAGTGTTCCGCGCCGTCCCCGCGATCAGAACGCATGGCGTCGAGAAACCGGGCAACCTCTTGCTCCGTCGTGTGCCAAGCCCCGGCAACCTTCCAGGCTCGGAGCCTCACGCGATCGCCGTCAGTCCCGATCACGCCGTGCAGAATCAGACGGTGGATGGTCTGGATGTGCGCGAACTTGCCCGGACAGCGTCCGGGGATTCGCGCCTTCGTGATTGGAATGAGGTTTTCGGGAAGGGCAAGAGCGACCACGGCTGTTCTCCACTTGGGTCTGTGAACGTCGATGACGCACAGTGTGGAGTGATTGCAGCGGAAGTCGAGAGGCTGAGCCGCGGGTTTTTATGCGGGAGCCAACATCAAGGTTCCGGGAACCTTCCCGCGTTTCGGCGCTTCGGAGGTGTGAGGAATTCCCCGGTCTTTCGCAGGTACTTTACTGCCCGGTGGAACTCCTGACGGCGGACGCTGCACAATTTCTCAATTCGCCAAACCTGAGCTTCTTGGCCACACTCGGCGATTGCCGCGCGAACCTGTGAAAGCGCCTTTTCGGTTGGCACTGGCTCGAATCGCTCCGGAACGTCTGCGGCGGATTCGGGTGGGGCATCGGTCGTTGGCTGGTCACCATCGGCAGCGATTGAACGATAGGCGTCGGCTTCGTTCAGAATGGTTTGCACGACGATCACGGTGACGTCCAGGAAGTGAGGCACGTCCCACGACATTGTCCCCCGCTCTTTGCCGTATCTCTCTTGATACCACCAATCCCCCGACTTCGGTTCATAGACGCGGTTTGTCTGGTATCCGTGATCTGTTCTCCAGCCGATGTAGTCGAGCCAGAATCTGAGGTTGTTTTCTGACGATCCGTCAACCTCGCCGATGTATGAAATGCCACAGCCTCGATACGGGAAACGCTCGCCGGGCGAGAATAGAAATGGGCTGGGGTGGATCAGGTTTGCGGCGGTGACCGCAACTGCCTTGTACCGATCTACCGTCGGGCGGTCGGATTCAGTCTTTAACCACTGATGAGCTTCTGGGTCGCACTCGGCTTCCCCATGATCGCCGCCGTCTTCGCCGCAGACGTGGAGCTTCAGTGTGTGATCGTCGATGCTGCGGAAGTCGCTTAGCAGTTCTCGCCAGCGGTCGTATAGTTCCATCGTCCCGGCCTCCTGACGCCGGTTATCCTGAGAGAAAATCAACGCGGGAAACCGGTCAGGAAAGCCGGCTTGTCGGGTGCCCCCTATCCCGCGTGCTGTGTGTCAATCCTTTGGCTTCGACGAGACAGCGCCGACGTACTCAAGTTCCAGGACCGACCGGCCCTCTTCATCGTGACTCCGGGAAACGAGCTTGTACTTATGCGATGGACGTCCCGATTGCTTTGCCGCATCAATGCCCCTCTTCTGGATGACGTCCACAGTTGCATCGGAGATTCCGGTCACACCATGCCCGATGGGCCGGTCGTGCAGAATCACGTACATCCTCCCCGCCTCACTCCGCGAGAGCGAATCGAAGTCGCCGGGGTCGAGAACGTACTCCCCGTCCATGTGACTACCGCGGAAGATCATTTTTACCTCTGCCATTGATTGCTCTCCTCGTGAGGCGGGAAGACCGCCGCGCATCATACTGAATAATTACTCGTAAGTTGTGCTGATCCGACAGCCGCCGCAGCCCCGGCGTCATCCGCGTTCCGTTCCCACCCGGTCCGCATCCCGGCCAGCCAACTGCAGCGCCGCGGGGACGTGCAGATTCTGGAGAGTCGGCCGCAGTTGCTCAGCCAATTGGACGTACAGCTTCGTGGTCTGAAACGAGCGATGCTGCATGAGGTGTTGCAGGACCGTGGCCGGCAATCGGGTCGCGTTGTTGCAGGCGAATGCCCGTCGGAAGTCGTGCCAGCCGTACCGATGACAGGCGACGGTGCAGCCGTGGGGCCTCGGGATGATGCACGGCAGGTCGATGCCCGCGGCCGCCTGCAGCGCGTGCAGTGTGTCCGTCAGCTTCGTCCGATCGAACGGCCACGCGAACACCGAGCTTGCGTCTAAATTAGACGAGAGCTCCAACGGCCGGAGGTGTTCGATCACGACGTCGTGCAGTGCGACGACGTTGTCGCGGCGACCTTTCGAGACCTCGGCTCGGCAGAGAACCGTTGCCGCCTCCAGGTCGACGTCACGCCATTCGATGGCGAGAGTTGCCCCGATGCGAAATCCGCTCATGTACACGAATACCAGCAGCCCGCGCCAGAACTCGGCAGCCGTGCAATGCGGCAACGCGGGAAGCGTCATCGTGTCGGCCGCAGCGTACATGGCCGCGAAGTGCTGATCGCTGACCGCCCGGTGCAGCTTGCTATCCAGGCGGGGCATCTTCACGACGGGGATCTCCGCGAGCAGCTTGGCCCGCACAGCGGCCCGCAGCGCCGACTTGATGACGCGGAGGTCTTTCGCCACGGTGGCCGGGCTGACGACGCTGCCGGGCTTCCGGCCCCGCTCTTTGCTGCGCTGAGCGATGAAGTCGGCGACGTGTTGCGGGGTGATCGAACTGACAGGCACCGCGCCGAGCTTCAGCACGCGGGCGAATGTGTTGAGCGACGCCTCGGCTTCGGTGATCGACGACAACCTGCAACCGTGCATCTGGTGGACGAACTGACCGGCGAACGAATCCCACGACGGCGACGGCGGGGTCTGTTCGGCCTGATACGTCCCCAGCGTCATCGCCGCATTGAGTTGCTCGGCGAGCTTGGCGGCGAGCTTCCGACCAGCCGGGCCGGGTCCGCACGAACGCATCCGACGGCGGCCGGTCGGTTCGTTCCACACGCAATACCACGACGCGGCCCGCTTGCCGTGTTTCGCGACCTGCTGGCTGAGTTGTTTGATCCAGGCGCGGCCCTTGCGGCGTGGCATGGTGTGGCCCCTCAAGAGAAGCCCCGCCGCCGATGTGACGGCGGGGCGTTGGTCATCGTCTCACGCCTCCACCGCGGAGACCTCCAGCGTCGTCTGTGCGCCGCGATCCGGTTCCGCGGCCCTTTCCTCGACCGCGTCCCCGTTCGTGGCAGGGGCGTCATCGTCGGCAGCCGCGTCCGGGATTCCCTTCCGGCGACGGACGGCGGCCAGCGCGGCAGCAAAGGCTGGTGGCAGGGCGTTTGTCATCGGATCGCTATTCATACATGGCCACCACTTCGCCGCCGTTGCCGCTGGCAATGTAGTCGGCGGTGTGTTCCTCGACCGGCCCGCAGATCGGCTTGCCGTCCCTCATCACCGCGAACCCGAGGATCGGCCGAACGTCCAGCCGCTTGCCACGGATCGCGGCCCGCAGATCGTCGGCCGCGGCCGTGCAGGCCTTCGCCATCATCCGCAGCGCATCGCGGGCCTGGGCGGCGATGTCTCCCCGCAAGTCGATCTCGCCATCCACCTCCAGCCGGATCGATGCCGTAGCCGCAACGTCGTCATCCGCCGGGCAGTGATTCTGATAGTCCTCACCACTGGGCGGGGACACCTCGAAACACTCCCCCAGCACGGCCTGAATGCTGCTGAGCGCCAACTCGAACCGCGTCGTGAGTTCGTGCGCCAACGGGTTCTCTTTGGCCTTCCGCTCGGCCCGGCGTTCCTCCCAGTAGTCGACCGGCTTCTCCAGTTCCGGGCGTTCCAGGCTACGATAGACCTGCGTCCCCAAGCCGCGGCCGTGAACGTAGGCGCGGACGTCGCCGGGTTCGTCCGATTGGAACACCAACTGACCCGCGACCAGAACGCCGTTCATCTTCGTCAGCGTGTTGGCCCGATGTTCTGCGAGCTCAGCCGCGGTCGGCACGCGGTCTTTGCAGGGGACGGAGAATCGAAACTGCTCAATGATCCGCTTTGCCGGCACCGGCCGCACATCCGGTGCGGTTGACTTGGTCCGCCGCTTGCTGTTGCCCTTCCGTGTGATCCGCCTGCTGCTAGAATGCGTTGTAGCCATCGTCTTTCCTTCACCGGGGGACAGGGTCAGAGCGGCCGGGGTAGTAGCGCTACCCTCGGCCGTTCGTCTTTTCCGGCGATGCACGTTGCACCGGCCGGGGACGGTGGTAATATATGCATGTAGATTCCCCCCCGTCAATTGTGCATGCATGGAATTCCTCGAATGTCACCGGCAGGCCGACCTCCGCTTTCGGGCGAGCGCAAAAACCACCGATTCATCGTCATGCTGACGGATGACGAGCACGCGGACTTCGTCGCCGCCGCGGCCCGAGCCGGCAAACCAACTTCCACCTGGGCCCGCGACGAACTGCTGCGCCTTGCCGCCGAACAGCAGCCCGCGAAGAAACCGGCCGCACGGAAGAAATCCGGGAAGTAGGCATGGCAGTCT
The DNA here is from genome assembly GCA_034439795.1 of Planctomycetaceae bacterium. Lineage (GTDB taxonomy): Bacteria > Planctomycetota > Planctomycetia > Planctomycetales > Planctomycetaceae > DSVQ01. Next base: position 20,461 of record JAWXBB010000701.1, read on the forward strand.
CCGAAGGGGGTGAGGGGAAGGGAGAGAACACCGGGAACCGGGGATCTCAGCCGATCTTCCGCACCGCATCGGTGGCCGCCTTCGACGCCGCGGCCGAATAGTGCAGCGTCATGTCGGCGTGGCGATGCCCGAGAACTGCCTGGGCGGCCTCCAGGCCGATCTCATCGCGCAGCAGCGTGGCCCCGGTGTGCCGAAGATGGTACGCCGAGAACCGGGTGATGCCGGCCCGCTTGCAGGCGTCGCCGATGGCCTTGGTGAGCGTGTCGACGCTGGTCGAAAACAACCGATCGTCCGGGGCGTCGGGCTTCAGATAACGCCGGAGGATCAGTTGCGCCTTCGGGCCGAAGTAGAGCGTCCGTTCGTGGCCGCGGTGCGCGTTCTTGTGCTGTTCGATCCGGGCTTTCCATGCGGCCCCGGTCTGGTCGATTGTCGCCGTGGTCAACCCGAGCAGTTCCGACGGCCGGGCTGCGGTGAAGAGCAACAGGTCGACGATGTCCCGGTTGCGCTGCAGCAGCCGGGCCTTGACGGTTTCGATGTCCTCCAGGGGGACGGCCCGGCGGGCGGGCGGGTCCGGCTTGTCGATGTCACCGGGCCGGAGCGCCGGGAGCGACTTGAGCGACGCGAGGACGTCGGCCGGGATGAGTTCGTAGCTGACCGCGAGCTTGAAGATTTGCCGCAGCCGGACCATCTGCTTGTTCGTGAACCGGCGACCCCAGCCCTTGGCGATCATCGCGTCGCGAACCACGCGGGCCTTGAGCGGTCCGAAGTCTGCCGCCGGCGTCGCTCCGAACAGTGACCGCAGCAGCCGCAACACCCCGCGGTGGCAGCGATCCTCCGCCGATGGTTCGCCGTCGGGCGTGACGTACCTGGGCAGCGCCGTTTCCACGAACCGGAGGCAGACGTGGTTCACGGTGACGGCCGTCGCTCGGGACAGCCCGCTGCGGACGGTGCGACTGTTCGGGGTCTGCTGCGGATTCTGTGCGAGGTCCGCGATCAGCCGGCCATACGCGGCCTTGGCCTCGGGGGAGGGTTCGCCGCCGATGGCGGGACCGAGAACCACGAACCGCCCGTTGGCCCGGCAGTATGCGCGGTTCCGCGAACGGTCGATGAGCAGGCTGGGCAGAGAATTTCGGGGACGGCCCATTGCGGTCTCCAAGGGGTTTCCGTTCCAGATGGAACAGAAACTCTCACTTGTGAGCCGCACGGGCGACCATCACCCGGTAACGCAACTGTCGTTTCGGCTTGGACTTAGGATTCGTGTCGGCTGGTGCCAAACACGATTGCCCCCGGTAGGACTTGAACCTACAACAAACAGATTAAGAGTCTGCTGCTCTGCCAATTGAGCTACGAGGGCGGGACGGCGGAATTCTAGCAACCACGCGGCGGCGAGGCAACTGGTCGGCAACGTGGTTCCGCGCCGCCGGCGGAATCCCTGCTGGACGATCGTTCGCGTGGACGGGGCTGGCGGACTTCGTCGATGGGATCGCCGTGTCGCCGCGTTATGATCTGTTGGCGGTTGGGCCGTTCGTCGAATCACGAGGAACAGAATGTGCGCTGGAACTCTTGTCTGAGGGTGGCGTTGGGCGTTGGTTTCGCCGTTGCTTGTTCGGGACGGGACGCCACTGCGGGAGTGTTTGCCGATGACGCCCGGCCGCGGATGCTGCAAGAGCAGGGGGCGGGTGAAGGGCCGGCGTGGCATCCGGAGTTGGGGTTGCTCACCAGCGGCGAGGGGCACGTCTACCGCCGCGACCGCGACGGCCAGGTCGCCATTCATCGTCGCGATACCGGGTCGAACGGGTTGCTCTTCGACCGGCAGGGGCGGCTGGTGATGTGCGAAGCCGCGGCCCGGCGGGTCACGCGGATCGAAGCCAACGGCGCGGTCACCGTGCTCGCCAGCGGATACGGTGGCAAGAAGTTCAATCAGCCGAATGACCTGACGATTGATTCGCAAGGCCGGCTGTACTTCAGCGACCCGTGCTACGGCGACCGCAGTCGCATCGAACAGAAGGATGCCAACGGCAAGGCCATTGAGGGCGTGTATCGCATCGACCCGTCCGGCACGGTGACGCGGGTCATCATGCACGAGGTCGATCGGCCGAACGGACTGGTAATCACACCGGATGACAAGACGTTGTTCGTGGCGGACAACAACAACGACACCGTCGTCGGCGCACGGAAGTTGTGGCGGTTCGCTGTTCGGCCGGACGGCTCGCTCGATCTGACATCGCAGAAACTCGTCTACGATTGGAAGTCCACCCGCGGCCCCGACGGCATGAAGCTCGACGCAGCCGGTCGGTTGTTCGTGGCCGCGGGGCTGAATCGTCAGAACCCTCCATTTGAGACGCAGGAGAAGCCGACGGCGGGCGTCTACGTCTTTTCGCCGGAAGGGGAGTTGCTGGAGTTCGCGGCGATCCCCCGCGACGAAACGACCAACTGCGCCTTCGGGGATGACGACCTGCAAACGCTGTTCATCACGGCGGGCGGTTCGCTGTGGAGCATTCGTACGACTACGCCCGGACGACCCGCGTGGCCGCCGCGAAAATGACCCCAGCCCGGAGCGCCAGCGAAGGCGTCTTTTGCAGGGTGGGCTGTGCCCACCAGGAATTCGCGGGGGTGAATGCAGCAGCTCGGTGGGCACAGCCCACCCTACTAGTCCGTCTATCGCTAATTGTCAGGCGTTGGGTACAGGGCTTTGAGTTTGATTCTGGCGTCGGCGGTGGTGAACCGC
>JAWXBB010000702.1:0-9247 GCA_034439795.1 Planctomycetaceae bacterium
CCGTCGACATAACTTGTCCTCCATGCATCACGACTACGGGTCGGAAAACTCCCACGCAGCTCCTCAGCACTTCCCAGGCCAATCAAAGCGATGGCCCTGCGTCGAATGACCACGGCGATGAAGCGGCGACCCGGATGATGGTATGATCTCCGTCTTCAACGTCCGCGAAGTTCGTCCTCGAAGGGAGTCGAGATGCCCGTGCAACCTGTCCCCATCGGTCGCTGGCAGTGCGGCCGCGGTGAACCGTTGCTGTTCATCGCCGGGCCGTGCGTCATCGAGAACGAAGAACTCGTGATGCAGGTCGCCGAGACGCTGGCCGGGCTGGCGGCGAAGCGGAACTGGCAGATCGTGTTCAAGTCGAGTTTCGACAAGGCCAACCGGACCAGCGTCGACAGCTTCCGCGGCCCCGGATTGTCGAAGGGGCTGGAGATTCTGGCCAAGGTCAAGCAGAAAACCGGCCTGCCGGTGCTGACCGACGTCCACGAGCCGCCGCAAGCCGTCCCGGCGTCCGAAGTCTGCGACATCGTGCAGATCCCCGCGTTTCTGGCGCGGCAGACCGACCTCGTGGAAGCCGTCGCCGAGGCCACCGGCAAACGGGGGGGCGTGATCAACGTCAAGAAACCGCAGTTCATTGCCCCGGAGGACATGGTGCATGTCGTCCGCAAGTGCGAAGCCTTCGGCAACCCGCGGGTGCTGCTGACCGACCGCGGAACGATGTTCGGATATGGCCGGCTGATCAACGATTTCCGCTGCATCCCGGTGATGCAGGCGTTCGGCGCGCCGGTGGTGTTTGACGCCACGCATTCGGTGCAGATTCCCGGCGGGGCGACGACGGGCGGCAACCGGGCGATGGTGCCGTTTCTGTCCCGGGCGGCGGTGGCCTGCGGTTGTGACGCGGTCTTTTTCGAGACGCATCCGGACCCCGACCGGGCGCTCAGCGACGGCCCGAACATGGTCCCGTTGGCGGAACTTCCGGCGCTGATGGATCAATTGTCCCGGTTGCGAAGCCTGTTCCACGAGTTCGCCTCGGGAAATTCCGCCTGAATTGGGCGTCGCCCGTTCGCATCGGGCGGTCGTCACGACGTAAGATGCCTGTCCTTCACGGCGGCGGTGCGGGACCGGACTGCGCGATGGCAGCCTTGAATCCCACAATTCCCGGCCCTTTGCGGGCTGAATCTCACGAGAGTGTTCTGCGATGCGGACAGCAATGATGCGGCATGGCGGGCCGCTGGCGATCATCGCGTTGGCGGCGATCGCCTGGGGCAACGTCGGGTGCCAGAACAAAGCCGCAGCGCCCAATGCCGCGGGCAAGGCCGCCGCGCCGGTCTCGAGCGCCCAGGTGGGCGAGGTCGAAGATCAGCTCAAGAGCGCGCTGTACCAGTTGCAGCCCGAGCATCTGAACATCGACTCGCGGTTGGACGACGCGGTGTCGGTCCTCAACAACTGGTGGGCCGCCGTCAAAGAGGCCGGACTCAAGCCGCAGGGATTGATGCCGCCGGAGCTTCCCGAGGGCCGTGTCTCCGATGCGCAGCGGACGGCCTTGCAGCGCGACAGTTTCGGTCCGGAAGACGGCCGCGCGATCCATACGGCGTACTTCGCCAAGGCCGTGGCCGATCAGGTCACGGAAGACGCCACCGGCGAGCTGGACCGCATCGTCAAAGTGTTCGAGTGGACCTGCCGGAACATCGCGCTGGACGCCGACGACGTCTCCACGCGCCCCTCGACGTTGTATGAAACACTGATCGTGGGCCACGGTTGCCCGGCCGACCGCGCGTGGGTGATGGGGGCCGTGCTCAAGCAGTTGCGTTGGGATCTCGTCATTTTGCATCCGCACGGCGTGAAGATGGAAACGCCCGATGCGGCGTGGCTCGCCGGGGTGCCGCACGAGGGCGAGGTTTACCTGTTCGATCTGCGGCTGGGGTTGCCGATTCCGAACGGCGACACGCCGGATCGCCCCGCGACGCTGCGGCAGATCCTCGCGCATCCGGATTGGTTGTCGGCGTTGTCACCGCGGGCCGATCAGCCGTACGAACCGAACGCCGAGCAGTTGAAATCGGCCGAAGCGGCGGTCTACACCACGCCGGTGTCTTGGTCGCCGCGGATGTGGTCGGTCGAGCAGCTTTTGCCGGGCGATTTGCTGTGTGCGTTGTACGAGCCGGCGAACAAATTCGGCGATGCGGACGGCGTGTTCGAGCGGGTCGCGAAGGTCGGCGATGGCTGGGCAGCGAACCAGATTCAGGTCTGGGGATACCCCGCCGATCACGAGGCGCGGTTCGCCGCGATGGACGAGCGGGCGGCCAAGGAAATCCACGCTCTGTTTGTCCCGTTTCTGATGCCCCTGGAGCTCCGCGTGGATCGCGAGTCCAAACAAAAAAGTCTGGTGCAGACGATGCAGCAACTGCAGATCCGGACCGATCAGTTGTACGGCCGGCGGTCCGATGCCGTTTCGCAGTATGTGACCATTCGGCAATTGGCCGTGGCGACGCCGCTGGATCCGGGATTGACGCCGGTGTACCAGCAGGCGGCCGACGACGCGTTCTACTTCAGTTGCGTCTGCAAGTACGAAGCAGAGGATCTTGAGACCGCGGCGAAGTCGCTGGGGGACTACGTCAAACGGTCGCGGCGCGGGGGTCGCTGGGGAGCCGCGGCCCGCTCGCTGCTGGCGGACTGCCTTGCAGCGCAGGGGAACACGACGGCCGCGGTGCAGACGGTTCGTGCGCAGGAATCGGATGACCCGTACCGCGCCCGGCATGCGATTCTGGTCAACCGCTGGTCGGCCAAGGCAAAGTCCCCGGAACCCGCCGTCGAGGCCAACGCAAAGTAGCCGTAACGGAAATCGGGAATCAGATAGTCGCCTTTCGCTCCGCGAAAGGCGACTATATCGACCAATGCGCCCCCGAAATCAGACCTCTTCTTCCACGAGGCATTCCGCCGCCACGTAGCCCGCGGGGGACGTGTGCATGTCGCGGCCTTCGGCATAGAGTTCGTACCAGCCCTGTTCGTTGTGGCGGAAGAACTGCTGGAACCACAGCATCCGTTGCACATTCGGCTGCGGAGGCGTCAGCGCGAACCAGACGTTCCGTTTTTCGTGCCAGTCGAACAGCATCCCGAAGAAGCCGCTGGGGATGTACTTCACGTGCTCCATATCGACGACAATCGACCGGCAGCCTTCCCGATCGATGAACGTGGCGAGCGCTTCGCGGAGCAGGGCGAGGTCCGCTCCGTCCCAGATCTCCATCGACCCCATGTGCAGCAGATGCACATCTCCGATGATGTCGACGACCATCCGTTTAAAGCGGCGTTGCAACGTCATGGGTGCTGGCCCTGGTGGTTGGTCTATACAGGCTGCGGATTCTGGGATGGCGTTAAGCAAACCTCACGCCAGCCGGAATTCTTCGCCGCGAAATGGTTGCAAGCGCCATAATCGCCGGGATTTGCGGAGCCGGCCGCCTTCCGGGAGCCGCGGAGCCGATTTGCGTTCGTGTCGCGAAACGGCGACTTCGGCAACGCCCGTGTTGTAGAAACGCCACACTCAAAAAAACGCGAGCGGTGGTCGGTAGCCCGTCCGCTGCCGTCTGGTCGCCAGCAATTTTCTTGAGATTATTTGGCCCGAACTGCGTCAATGGCTGTGGTGCGAAGTCCGCGACCGTCACGTCCTGCCGATTTTCTCAGGTTTTCCGAAAGCGCACACTCGACAATCTCGTCGCCGTTTGCTGAACTTACCGGAAGTCCTGTCTGCCACCGCTGAAGGCGCTCGTTATGCAACTGCATGGATCGCAATGGGTTATCGCGCTGATGGTAGCGCAAGTCCTGGCCGGGCTGCCACGGCTGTCGGCGCAAGAGACCCCGCCCCCCGTCTCCGCCGTCGCTCCAGCTTCCGGCGCTGAGGCAGTCCCGCCGAAAGAACAGCGGATCTACCTGCCCTACCGAAACTTGCGCACGGTCTTCGAGAAGCACGGGGCGGCGGTGTTCCTGCCGTTTCAGGATTACCTGAAGCTCTGGGAGCAATCGTGGGGCAAGGGCACCCGTCCCGCGGACCAGCCGCCGGTTGGCGGGGTCATTTCGGCCGCGGCGTATGACGCCACGGTGGAAAAGGACCAGGTCCGCATTCAAGCCACGCTCACCGTGCAGATTCTGCAACCGGGCTGGGTCGACCTGCCGGTCAAATTCGGCAACGCGGCCATTGGCTCGGTCACCGCCGAGCCAGGACCGGTATTGCTGCGCGGGACCGGCGAAGGGGAATACGCATTGATGTTCTCCAAAGCCGGGGAACATCAGGTGCAACTGGAGCTGACGGCCCGCGTGCTGACCGCCCCCGAGGGACGCAGCTTCGATCTCGACATCCCCACGGTCGGCATCACGTCGTTCCAATTGACGGTCCCAGACGCCGACCAGGCCATCGAACTGCAACCGAAACTGTTGCAGCAATCGGCCCCCGGCGAACCAAAGACCACGCGCGTGAAGGCGAGCCTGGGGGCGACCGGCAAGGTCGCCGCCCGCTGGCATCCGCGGGTCGGCACCAAGCCCGACATGGAATTGCTGGCAAGCGCCACGTCAGCGACCGCGGTCGCGGTCGAAGACGGTCTGATTCACACCGACGCCTTCTTCACGCTTGACGTTCTCCGCGGCCAGGTCGAACGGCTGCGCGTGGCGGTCCCGTTGGGGCATCGCATCCTCGACGTCACCTCACCGGCTCGCGTGAAGGAATGGACGGTCGCCGCTGAGGCCGGCCGGCAGGTCGTCACCGTCGAGTTGCTCAGTCGGCAGGGGGGAAAGATCCCGCTGGAGGTGCATACCGAACGGCCGGTCTCCACCGAGCCGTTTGAGGCCGCCGGGCTGGAGGGGGAAACGGCCCACGGCATTCATCTGCTGGAAGTGCTCCGCGAAAGCGGCCAGATTGCGATCAAGGCGGGGACCGACCTCACGCTCAACATCATGGCGCAGCAGGGATTGGCGCGCATCGACGAAGCCGAAGTCGATCCGCGGATCAAGCGGCCCGGCGCGTCGTTCTTCAAGTTCTACAGTCCGAACTGCCGGTTGACGGCGGCGGTCAAGCCGGTCGAACCGCGATTGGTGGTCGATCATCAGGCGGACGTCACCATCGAGACTGACCGCATCAAGCTCTATAGCGCGCTGAACTACACGATCGAACGCGCGGCAGTGTTCGAGCTGAAATTCGTTCTCCCCGATGGTCTCACCGTCGAGAACGTCACCTGCGACAACTTCAAGCAGTACGATGTCTCCGCCGACGGAAAAACATTGACAGTCGCCTTGCGGGAAGGGGTGAAGGGCGCGCTAGCCGCTCAAATCACGGCTATCCGGCAACGCACGACGGACGTTGCCGCGGAGAGCTTCGTCGCTCCATTGCTGGAACCGCAGGGGGTGGAAGTCGAGACCGGCCGGTTGCGGATCGTCGCGCCGGAATCGCTGGAGATCATCACGGACAGCGACCAGGTCGCCGGCTTCCAACCGGACCGGGCCGCGGAGGTCGCCGTGCAGGCCCCGATGCGGTTGGTCTCGGCGTGGACGTTCAACCGCCGGCCGGTGAATCTGTCGGGCAAGATCGTCGCCAAGCCGACGCGGCTGACGGCGCATGTCGCCTCGCGGCTCGAAGTGAAGCAGGGTCAGGTGCAGGTGGACGCCGGACTCAATTATCTCGTCGAATACGCCGGGCTGGATGTCTTCCGCTTCGCCGTTCCCGCCGCCGTGGCCGACCGCGTGCAGATTACGCTCGCCGACAGCGACACGCCCCCGATCCGCCAGAAGAGCCAAGGGGAAGCGGTCGACGGCTGGGTGACCTGGACCGTGGTCCTGCAACGCGAAGCCCTCGGCAGTGTGCGGCTCAAGGTGACGTACGATCTGCAACCCGCAGCGGCAGCGGAGTCCGCGGCCGAAGCGGTGACCGTGGCGTTGCCGAAGGTGGTCGATCCGTTCGACGCCGCCGAGAACGATCCCCGCCGGCGCTCGATTTCCGTCGCGCGGGTGACGGGCGAGGTCACCGCTCACAAGGACCGCGCATTGTCGGTCACGGCGTCCGCGACCGGCGGCGACGTCGAGCCGATCGACGTCCGCGAGTTGACGAAACTCGCGCAGGACGGCTTCGTCGCCTTCCGCTATTACAAACAGCCGGTCGAGGTGCAGTTGTCGTCGTCGAAGTTCGACATTCAAGAGGTGATGGAGACCGTCGTCTCCCGCGGGCTGGTGGAGGTCGTGCTGGACCGTGCGGGGCTGGCGATGTTCCGCTGCCGGTATCAGATCAAGTCCAGCGAACGGCAGCGGCTGCAGATCAATCTGCCCAAGGACATCGAGCCGCTGGGCGTGTTCCTCGACCGCAAATCGGTCGCGTTGGAAAAGAATCCGGACGGCGACGCCCCGGACGGTTGGGACAGCTACTTCGTGAACGTGGCCCGCACGAAGGCCTCGGACGAGCCGTTCCTCTTGTCGGTGCAGTTTCGGACGACCTATCCGCGGCCGCCGTTCCAGTCGCGGGCCGGTTCGGTGCGATTGTTCCTGCCGACGCTGGGCGGATCGGGAACCGAGACTGCGCCCGTTCAACAACTCCGCATCATCGCCTGGACGCCGGACGAGTTCGCGTTCGTCGGCACGCCGAGGCACTTCGAGACCGAACATCGGCCGCAACTCAAAGAGTTGCTGACCACGGGCAAGTCGCGACCGGTGGGCGACAACTATCAACAATGGATCGGCGACGACACCGCAGGTTTGTTCGACTTCCCCACCGAAGGCCACGCCTACCGGTATACGAATCTCGGCGGTCGCGACCGCATTGAGCTGGACTGGTGGCATTTGCCGTTCTTCACGTGGATCGTCAGCGGGGCGCTGGTGCTGATTGCGGTGATCCTGCGGAACACGTCGTGGGAGAACAAGCTCACGCTGCTGATCCTCGCGTCATTCCTCGCTGCGGTGGCGGCGTTGCAGGATGCCGACCTGGTGATGCACGGGCTGGCGGTGGCGTGCTACGGCCTGGCGGCGATGCTGGCGATCTGGCTGGTGCATGGACTGCTGCGGCGCGCGAGGCGACCGGCTTCCAGCGGACCGCCGCCCGCCACGCCGCCGGCCGCGGTGATCCCGCCGCCGGGGGTGTTCGATTCCGTCACGCTGGGGCTGTCGAAATCGTCGTAGTCGTGGTTCCTCACGCGAAACCGCAAGCGTTGGCTGGACGACTTGCGGTGGACGCTTGCGGTTTCGCGACTTCGATTCTGCAACATTGAATCGGGATTGTTCGACAAGGAAGCTCACATGGCCCGTTGGCTGCGTCTCGCGAGTGGTCTCTTGCTCGCCGGAGGATTGATGACCGTTGCGGCGGCCCAGGATCGTCCCGCGCTCAAGGCCATGCCGCTCGTGCCTACCTCGCGGAGTTGGGTGCCGCTGGAAGACCTGGACGCCGTGCTCGAGCGCGACCGCGCAGGGGTGCTGCTGCCGAAGGCCGATTTCGAGAAGCTGCTGAAAGCCGCGGAGGAGAACGCCCGCCAGCATCCGTTGCCACCGCTGGCGATGGTCCTGGGACGCGGCGACTACCGCGTGGAAATCGTCGGCGATCAACTGCTCATCACGGCGACCGCAAAGCTGGAGCAACTGCTGCCCGACTGGCAGGTCTGGTCGTTGCCGTTGCCGCGACTCGCGCTGGAAAAGGCCACGATCAACGGCCAACCGGCACAGATCGCCCGCGGCGACGACGGCACATTGCAAGTCTTCACGTCGTCCGTCGGCCGGCACGAGCTGGTGCTGGAACTGTCGACGGAGCTCGTCTCGCTCGGCAGCGACCAAGCCGCGGGGTTCGCGCTGCTGCCCGCGGCGGCCGGCGAGTTGACGATGTCCGTCCCCGCTGGCAAGCGGCTGGTGATCGACGGCAGCGATCTCGCACGACCGACGCCGATCGCCGAGCCGGCGGAGTACCGCGTCGCCGTCGGCGGTCGCAAGCAGTTGCAGCTTCGGATCACCGACCGCGTCGATCAGAAGCGGACCGATGCCCTCGTGTTCGCCAGCACCGGTTACGGTCTGGTCGTTGCCCCGGGGGAAGTGACGTGGCACGCGCTCACGACGTTGCAGGTGTTCGGCCGTCCGCTGGACCGCGTGACGTTGTCCGTTCCGTCAACGCTCGAGATTGCCGATGTCGAGTCGACCGGATTGGAAGCGTGGGAACTTGCCGACGCCCCCGATGGCGCGGCCCGCACGATTTTGACGCTGACGTACGGCCAGCCGATTGACGGCGCGCGCCGCATCGCCGTGCGCGGCGTGATGGCCGTGCCCGCGGGAGAACCTTGGGCCGTGCCGCCGCTGTCGATCGCCAACGTCACGTCGCACGTCGGTCAGATTGTGATCCAGCACCCGGCGGCGGTTCGGCTGCAGACGCTGGAGACCGAAGGGGTCCGCCGCGCGACGGCCGATGCCAAGCCGGTCTCGGACATGCCGACGGACATGGGCCCGGTGGTCGCGGCGTCGACGCTGCGGTTCGATGCGTGGCGCGAAGACTTTACGCTCCGTCTCGCCGCCGAGCCGAAGCAGCGCGAGCTGCACGTGGCGGTCGCCGGCGTGCTCGATCTGGCGTCGAAGCAGGCCGAATTGCAGGCGGCGTTCACGGTCACCACGCGGTTCGCGCCGCTGTTCGAGTTCGACGTCGACGTGCCCGCCGACTGGTCGGTCCTCGCCGCGACCGCACAGGACAACCAGCCGCTCAAATGGCAGGTGCTGCCGCAATCGCCGGGCGTGAACCGCATCCGCGTGACGCTCGCCGGGCCGCTTGCCGCGGGGTCGTCGACCGTGCTCAATCTGCACTGGCGTTACGCCGGCGACGGCTGGCCGGTCGAGCAGGAACCGGTGGACATCGCCCTTCCGGAACTGATCGTGTCGCAGGCCGCGCTCGTCGAAACGGCCCTCGTCATCCGCGGCGACGGCGACCTGGAACTGACGGCGTCCGACGTCGTCGGCCTCGATCCCGTCCCGCTCAAAGCCGACTGGGAGCGGTTGCGGCTGCAATCGCAGGACACGCGGTACTCGGCCCGCCTGAAGGTGGCCCGCAAGCCGGCCCGCATCGCCGCCGAGTCGGTGGCGTACTACCGCCTCGATCCGCAGACGGTGCATACCTGGCTGCAAGCCGTCATCGACGTGGAAGGGGGGGGCATTCGTTCGCAACTGGTGTCGCTGCCGGAATCCGTCGGCGACAGCGTGCGGTTCTCGGTCGCCGGGGCGACGCTCGTCGAGCAACAGCCGCTGGAACCGGCCGACGGGC
>JAWXBB010000703.1:0-9939 GCA_034439795.1 Planctomycetaceae bacterium
CCCTAACCCTCTCCCGCCCAGGGCGGCGGGCGAGGGGACCGGAATCGACAGCGTGCGCTGCCGTGCTAGAATTTCCCTCGTCATTCGGATTTCGACCTGCGGATGTTCTCCATGACTGCTCCCCGCCGCGGACCGGGCCTGCTGTTCTACCTCGCCGCGCCGGTCAACGTCTGGTTCAACGCCCACGCGGGCACGCTGCTCGCCGCGGAGGTCGTCGCCATCGCGGTGCTGGGGGTTACGGCGATGGGGCGGGATCAGTGGTTGCAGCGGCGGGAGACCTTTGCGGTTGACAACAGCAACGTGACAGAGTTCCGTTCTGTTTGCCCGAAACAGGCTCCAAACTTTCCAGATTCGGTGTCCATTGGTCAGATCGATTCAACAAACCGCATTTCAAGGAAATGAAGGCTCCGATCATGACGCTTCCGCAGTCTACGCCGGTTCATTCCCAGATGGCCCGGTTCTGCTTGTTGGTGGTCCTCTGCATTGGGAATGTTCCGCCGTTGATCGCGGATGACAAGGCCGACCACCAGAAACTGTCGGCCAAGATGCGAGGAATGGTCAAGCAACTCGCCACTGCGAAGGGGGCCGGATTCCACAAGCTCACCCAGCAATTCGTCGAGCTCGGCGGCGAGGGCGTGCCCGTCAAACGAGTGTTGTGTGAAGTGATTGCCGGCCAACCAGGAATCGCCGGGCAGAACGCACTGATCGTGCTGGAGAAGGTCTCGCCAGCGGCCGCCAAGTTCGCCCGGAGTCTGGTCTCCGCTCCGCAAGGGAATTCTGGAACTCATGCGGCAGTGTTCGATTCCTACGCATCCCTGTTCACCACGCTCAACATGGAGCAGGAGCTCGATGCCGCCGTCTCACCGATCCTGACCGGCACGCTCTTGAATCTGGCCAAATTCGGTAATCGCGCGAGTACGTCAGCGACGTCAACGCGCAACGATGCGACGTATGAGACGCGTCGTGATGTCTGCAGGAGCGGCGTGGGGCTTCTGAGCCGGCTGGCACGTGACGACGACGCGGCCTTGGGCGATTTCGTAAGCCTTGTCGGGTTGGAGGTTCGCTATGCTGCCGACGAATCTCATCTCCGGACGGAGGCGCTCAGACAGGTGGGGCAAGTGACGGGAAAGGATGCCAAGCGGGCAGCGATCGCAGTGCCCACGATCGTCAAGGTGCTTCGCAATGCCGCGACGCCGCCCAATGGCCCACTGACCTCGCTGACAGCCTTTGGGGCTCAGATGGGTTCGATCAATCAAGCCAATTCGGCATTGGGTGCGCTCCGTGAGATTGGCCCCAATGCCGCATCTGCCGCACCTGTGGTCCGACAATTCCTCGGCCATCCAACAGTCGGAGATGATGCCAGGCGGGCGCTGGACGCAATCAGCGGCTAATCGAGACTCTCCAGGCAACACTCAATGGCGGGTGGCCCAGACGTGGCTCTGCACGTCTGGGTTCACAAGAGGTACTGCATTCGGAGCGGCGGGAGTCAGCCCTCTTGTAAACCCAGACACCCAAAGCGGCGTCTGGGCCACTTGCCGCGTGGTGCTGGATTTGATTGCGTAACGACGGAAGAAGACCGGAACACCGCAAAGACGCGAAGGAAGGCGGAAGTTCGGAATCAGGCAAGACAATCATCCTTGTCTCTGCTGAAATTTGTCATGCCCGACGCTTTTTCTTCCTTGGCGTCCTTCGCGCCTTTGTGGTTTTCCAATCTTTCCCTTCCGTCATTCGACATCCATCAGCCCCGCCGCGTATCCTGTGCCGAGCCTCTCGATCGGCTCACTTGAATTCTCGGAGACCATCATGCGGCGGCAACTCGGTTGGACCGTTCTCTGTCTCGGGTTGCTGTCGTCATTGGCGGACGCCGACGACATCAAGCATTCGTTCTTCATCGCCGGGCCGACGTTTACCGGCATCATCGGCGAGAACGGCGAAGAGGTCTGGAACGCCGGCAAGCCCGCCGCGCGCGACGGCTTCGTGCTCCCCAACGGAAACATCCTCATCGCCTGGAATGAGGAAGTCCGCGAGCTGACCCGCGGCAAGGAGACGGTCTTTCATTACAAGCTGTCGCCGGACAACAAGGAGCTGGGCACCGTCGAGCGGCTCGCGAATGGGCGGACGCTGATCACCGAGCTCGGAGGCAAGCCGCGGCTGCTGGAGGTTGCCGCGGACGGGAAGATCGCCGTCGAGTGTCCGTTGCAGCCGGAGACCGACAACGGCCACATGCAGACCCGCATGGCCCGCAAGCTGCCGAGCGGCAACTACCTGGTGCCGCACCTCTTCGCGTTCGCCGTGAAGGAGTACGCGCCGACCGGCGAAGTGAAGCAGATCTTCAAGACCGACCTGGAGGAGCTCGGCGGCCGGGCCGCGGAGAACTGGCCGTTCACCGCCATCCGCCTCGACAACGGCCACACGCTGGTGAACTTGACGCACGGCAACAAGGCGGTCGAGTTCGACCCGTCGGGCAAAGTCGTGTGGAAAGTCAGCAACGACGACTTTCCCAAGGAAAAACCGTTCGACGACGCCTGCGGCGGTCAACGGCTACCCAACGGCAACACGGTGATCTGCGCCTATCACGCGACGGGCACGGCGATCAAGGTCTTCGAGGTCACGCCTGAAAAGAAACTCGTCTGGACCTACCGCGGCCCGCACCGCGCCCACGAGATTCAGGTGCTGACGACCAACGGCAAACCGGTGGAGGGGCGGCCGTTGAAGTGACATTTCCAATTCTGTGCGATCATTGGCGGAACATCGCAGCTGATTTACGCCGAAGGCGTTCGATCACACAGCCCAGGGTCGCGAGTCATCGAGCGCACCCTGGGTTGGCGTCGTTGAGCGGCCGGTACCCCGAAGGGGTTCCATCATCGAGTGCCGTTCGGTCTATGTAACCCCTGCGGGGTAAAGAGACACCATTCTGTCAGCAACCCAGGGTGCGCTCGATGACTCGCGACCCTGGGCTTTGATGTGCAACCCCTTCGGGGTAAGGAGTGAGCCGCCGTTCTGATTCGGTACAAACTGGGAACGACTGTTCGATATTCTCTCACCGCCGCTTTCACCTTGTTCCGCGGCCCGATCCGCTCTATTCTCAATACACGGCCCTCGATGTGCCGATTTCTGAAATAGGCCGCACGATCGGCGGGAGAGTCTGCGATGTCCGATGCGCCCCGGTCCCAACAGTTGCTCCGTCAGGTCGCGTTCCGATTGCGGTGGCGGGCCATCGCCCGCGCCGCGTATGCGGCGCTGCTGGCGACGTCGACGATCTACGTCGTGCTGCTCTGCGTCAGCCGGTTCGGCGGCGTCTGGACCGAGTGGGTGAACTGGCAGACGTTCCTCGCCGTCCCCGTGGTGACGATCGTCGCGGCGGCGCTCTGGCATCGGCGGCCGCAGACATCAGACGTCGCTCGCGCAGTGGACCAGGCGGTGGGTGCGAAGGATCTGTATCTCACGCTGGCGATGTTGAAGACGTCGGCCGGCGAGTATCAGGCGCTCGTCGTCCGCGATGCCGAAGAACGGGCCGCGAAGATCGACGCCGCGCGGGTCGCACCGTTCGGCTGGCAGCGGCGTTACTGGCACGCCGTCTGGTTGCCGGCGGCGGTCGCGTGCGGGCTGATGTTTCTGCCGCAGTTCGATCCGTTCGGGAAGGTCGCGCAGGCGTCGCTGGTGTCGCAGCGGAAGGACCGCCTCGCCGAGAGCCACGAAGAGACCAAGTTGCGGATCGCCGAGCTGAAGAAGCAGACCGAAGACTCGGAGGACGCCGATCCGACCGAGGAGGCCGTCGACCAGTTGCAGCTCACGCTCAACAAGATGCAGCCCGCGCAGCGGCGGGAGAACCTCGAATCGCTGATGGACGAGCAGAAGCAGTTGGGCGAGATGTGGCGGAAGCTGGCGGGCGATCAGCTCAAGAACCTGCTCAAGGCGGCCCCGCAGGCCGAGCAGATGTTCGGCGCTGCGACGCAGGAGCAACTGCAGAAGTGGACCAAGGAGTTGCAGCAGGGTTCCACCGAGAGCCTGAAGAAGGAGCTCGACGAACTCAAGGAGGAACTGGAAAAACTTGCGAAGACCGAAGACCCGATCGCCAAGCAGAAGTTGCAGCAAAAAATGAAGGAGCGGCTGCAGACGTTGGAGAAGTTCGCCAAGGAGAACGTCGACAAGAAGGAGCTCGCCGAGGCGCTCAAGCGGGTCTCGAAGCAGCTCGATCTGGCCAAGCAGGGGGATCTGTCGAAGGACGCGCTCGAGGCGGCTTTGGAGTCGATGGAACTGGCGGAGATGGAACTCGGCGACCTCCAGCAGGCGGCCCAGGATCTCAAGAATCTCGAGGACGCCCTCAAGACGCTGCAACTCGCCAAGCGGGTCAACGACAAGGACAAACTCGACGGCCGCGACACGCAGGGCCTCAAGGGGATGGCCGAGTACGAGAAGTTCTACAAAGAGATGCTCGCCAAGATGGGGGGCGAGTGTCAGGGGGAAGGGAAGTGCCAGGGTTGCGCCCAGTGTCAGGGGAACGGCAAAGGGAACGGCCTCGGCGGACAGGGGATCGGCAAAGGCGGCAACGCCCCCGAGGACGATTCCATCAAGACCGACTTCCAGACCGAGATCTCCAAGTCGGCCGTGAAGGCCGGCAAGGTGCTGATGTCGATGAAGGCCCAGGGCCTCGGCGAGAAGGGGGCCGCCGCGCAGGACTTCCGCGGCCTCGTGCAGCAGGTCCGGCAGGGGGCCAGCGAGGCGATCGTGCAGGAGCAGGTGCCCCCCGGCTATCACGACGGCATCAAGCACTACTTCGACGCGCTGGATAAGGCGGATGGCAAGAAATAACGCCGCGGCGCGCTGTGAACGATTCCGTTGGATGCAGGAAAAGAAGCTGTCCGCAGATTGCGCAGATTTCACAGATTGATTGGCAGACCGAGAGAAATGGCCACCTCGGTTTTCCACCGCCTTGGCCTTTAATCTGTGTCATCGGCGTAATCTGTGGACCAATTCCTCTGCCTGAAAATGGAATGGTTCGTGGCGTTGCCTGCAGGGGCTGAAGACTCGTCTAACCCTGAGTTTCGTTACGTCATCACCAATCACTGAATGCCACGGATGCCCTCACGTCACGCCGGTCCGTCGGCGCTCCTCGCCGTCGTCGCTGCGCTCGTGCTCACCGGCCTGTGGCTGAACGGCGCGAACCCGCTCGCCGACCCGGCGTCCCGGCCGCTGGTCGTGTACTGCGCCCACGACGCCGTCTATTCCGAAGAGGTGCTGCGCGAGTTCGAGCGGCAGACCGGCCTTCCGCTCGACATCCGCTTCGACACCGAAGCGACCAAGTCGCTCGGCCTGGTGCAGCTCATCGAGCGCGAACGGCAACAGCCGCGGTGCGACGTCTTCTGGAACAACGAGCTGCTGGGCACGCTCGACCTGCAGAAGCAGGGGCTGCTGCTGCCGTATCAGGGTGACGGTTGGCAACGGATGCCCGAGCAATTCCGCGACGCCGACGGTCACTGGGTCGGCTTCGGGGCACGGATGCGGGTCTGGATCGTCAACACGACGGCGATGTCGGCCGACGAATCGTCGGTGGGATGGGCGCTCGCGCTGGAAGCGTCTCGCGTGGCGATGGCCCAGCCGATGTTCGGAACGACGCTCACGCATTACGCGGTGATGTGCGATCAATTGGGGCTGCCCACACTTCAGGAACTGCATCGCGAACTGCGTCGACGGGGCTTGCGCGAAGTGCCGGGCAACGGGCTGGTGAAGGATCTCGTCGTCGCGGGGACGTGCGACTGCGGCTGGACCGACACCGACGACACGTTCCTCGCCCTCGACGCAGGCGCTCCGATCGCGATGCTGCCGATTGAGGTGGATGGAAAGACCATCGTCATCCCCAACACGGTGGCGATCATCCGCGGCACGCAGCGCGAAACGGATGCCCGGCGGCTCGTCGATTTCCTCGCGTCGCGCGAAACGGAGCTGCGGCTCGCGAGATCGTCCGCGCGACAAATCCCGCTGGGTGACATTGGCGACGAGTCGCTCCCCGACGATGTCGAACGCTTGCGGCTTCGCGCTTCCCACAGCATCGACCTCCGTCCACTGCTCCCCGCGCGCAACGCCGTCCTCGAATGGTTGCGGACGGAGTCCGCGCCGTGACCTTCGCGGCCGCGCTCGGGTGGTCGGACATCCGCAATTTGGCGATTGCTCTGGAAGACCGTCTCCGCGCCGTGAGCTTCGCGGCCGCGCTCGAGTGGTCGGGGCTCCGCGCGGTGCTGATCACGGTGATCGCGTTTCCGATCTGTGTCGCCGTTGCAAAATGGTTGCAGCGAGATGACGGCCCACGTCGCCGCTGGCGATGGGTGGCGGTCTTGGGACCGTTTCTGTTCCCGGAATTGCTGGTCGGCTACGCTTATGCCCCGCAATACGCTGGGCGGCCCGGGCCCGCGGAAGCGGCGTGTGCCGCGCTGATGCTGTTGCGCGTCGTGCCCGTCGGTGTGGTCGCGTGGCTGTTGACGCCAACGTCAATGGTCACGCCGTCCGCTCTGTATTGTCGCCGATTGTCACTGCGGACGTGGCGCGATCGCGTGGATTGGCTGCGTCTTTGGTTCGCGGGGCCGGTGACGTCCGCGATCCCGACTTTGTCCCTGTTATGGATCGTCAGCTTCCAGCAGTTTGAATTGGCGGCGTTAATCCGCGCAGTCAGTTGGTCCGACTGGCTGTTCGTGCAACAGGTCGGCGGGCTGTCGCTCGCGGCATCCCTACAGGCGGCAATCGGACCAGTGGTCGGGCAATTCGTCGTGTTGATGCTCGGCATCGCGGCTGTCGCCCAGAGTGCCGATGATGCGCCGGCGGTGATCACACCGGTCCATCAATCTCAGGTCACCAGGGCGCTGATAGTGGCGTATCTCGTCGAGCAGTGGGTGATCGTCATCGGCTGGCCGACGGTGTCGCTGGCCGCCGGGTTGCCCGCGGGGTTGCAGCAGCTCGTCACGCAGCCGCTGCGGATGCAGGGCCTCGCGCGCGAGCTGTTTGCCGGCCTCGCCGCCGCGGTGCTCGCGGCGAGCGTCGCGTGGTTGATCGCGCGGTCCGTAGGGTCCGCTGTGCGGACCGCAACGTCGGACGGTTCGGTCCGCACAGCGGACCCTACGGTTTCGAGCGATCGAATCCTCCCTCGCTGGCGCTCGGGGCTGGGACAACTGCTGCTGTGCCTCCCCGGCCTGTTCGGCTCCCTGCTGCTCGGCCTCGCGCTCGTCGCCGCGTTTCAGACGCCGATGTTGCGCGTCCTGTACAACACGCCGGTGCCGTGGGTGCTGGGACTCATCCTCTATCTGCTGCCGCGGGCGGTGCTGTTGCGGGCGTGGGTCGATCCGCGGCGGCCGCGCACGGCGGAGTTCCTCGCGGCGCAGTTAATGACATCATCCGATCCGCAACAACAGCGTCACGGGCGGCGGTTGTGGTGGCGTCTGGTCGAGGAGCCGCGGTTCTTCGCGGTCGCCGGGCTGACATATTGGGGCTATCTCGATTTGACGACGGCGTACCTGTTGTCGCCGACGGGGCTGACCTCGGGCGTCGTGCGGCTGTACAATTTCATGCACTTCGGGCGGACGGCGGCGTTGTCGGCGGAGGCAGCCGTGCTGCTGCTGGGGCCGCTCGCGATCGCCGCGGCCGTGTGGCCACTGGTGCAAAAGGGGCGGGCGTGAGCGACATCGTCTGGCGACTCACCGACGTGACGCTCGCCGGCGGCCCGCGCCCGCGGCTCGATAACGTCACGCTCGCGATTCCGCTGGGCATCACCGCGGTGCTGGGGGAATCCGGGGCGGGGAAGACGTCGCTGCTGAATCTGCTGGTGGGCTTCGAGCGGCCGACGTCGGGCCGCGTGGAACGGATGCCCAGTGTCACACCGCCGAGGGATGTGATTCCGGCCCCCTCGCCCCCGTCTTCGGGGGAGAGGGTCGGGGTGAGGGGGCGAGCGCTTCCCGGCGTGTCCGAAGACAAAACTGTTGATGGGGATCGTTTGGAGCGATCGGGCCCCCTCACCCTAACCCTCTCCCCCGAAGCGGGGGCGAGGGGACCGGAGGAAGAAGCATCCCGTCGCTCAGGTTTGCCCGTGTTCTGGTCGCCGCCGGATCATGGGTTGTGGCCGCATCTCACCGTGCGGCAGCATCTGGCCGCCGTCAGTGACCCGGCCGCTTCGCCGACCAGTGACCCGGACGCTTCAAGCGTCCGGGTCACTTGGCTGTCCGACTTCAATCTTCAGCATGTCGCAGACGCCTACCCCGCGACGTTGTCGCAGGGCGAACGAGTGCGATTGGCGACGGCCCGGGCACTCGCGAGCGGGGCGGACATCCTCGTGCTGGATGAGCCGTTCGCGCATCTCGACGGAGTGCATCGCGATCAAACGGCGGAGGTGATCCGAAAGCACATGCTTGCCCAGAGCTGCAAGCATGGCACCCCGGATGGCGGCACACGGGCCATTGTGTTCTCGACGCATCAGCCGGAGCTCGCGTTGCGGCTGGCGGATCACGTCATCTGTCTGTCGCAGGGTCGCGTGCTGGCGACGGGGTCGCCGCGGGATCTGGCTGCCGCACCGCCGAGCCGGGCGGTGGCCGAGTTGCTGGGCGCGGTGCGGTTGTTGGGGCTGTTGCTGGTGATGGGCGTTCTCGGCTGCGGGTCGGGTGAGGATCAGTTGCCGACGAAGTCCGCGACGGCGTGGTCGCTGCCGCAATCGGGGATGCAGCTCCCCGCGCCGCGGGCGGTGACGGCGGGACCGGACGGCACGATTTACGCCCTGGACAACGTCGGCCGCGTGCTGGCGTTCAATCCGCTGGGCGAGCCGACGAAACAATGGTGGATGCCGGAGTACAGCGTCGGCCGGCCGGAGCGGATTCTCGTCTGCCGCGACGGTCGCCTCGCCATCGCCGACACTCATTACCATCGCATCGTGCTGTTCGACGCCGAGGGCCACTTGCAGGGCATGTTCGGATCGCGCGGCGAGGGTCCGGGGGAGTTCATCTATCCCGTGGCGATCGCGGAGGACGACCGGCGGAACCTCTACGTCTGCGAGTACGGCGGGCACGACCGCGTGCAGGTCTTTCGGCCCGACGGCACCTACGTCAGCGAGTTCGGCAGCTTCGGCGTCGGCCCCGGCCAGTTTCAGCGGCCGAGCGGCATCGTGTGGCGCGACGGCCGGCTGTACATCGCCGACGCCTTCAACAACCGCATCTTCGTCTGCAATGAACGGGGCGAGCCGGCCGCGTTGCCCGCCGGGGCGTTCGTCGCCGATCTGCATTATCCGTACGACATCGCGGCGTCGCCGACGGGGGAATTCGCCGTGGTGGAATACGGGGCCGGCCGGGTGACGAAGTTCTCCGCAGACGGCGTGCTCCGGGGTCGCTATGTTGGTGAGGGTCAGCCGATCGGCCCGATCCGCACGCCGTGGGGCCTGGGGGTCGATCCGCAGGGCCGCGTGCTGGTGGCGGACACGGGCAACCGGCGGCTGGTGCGGATTGAATTTCAGGAATGATCTCACGCAAAGGCGCAAAGCTCGCAAAGGAAGAGAGATCCCAATGAATAGATTCTCCGCTTCACACACTGATCGAATCTTGTCGACAACTTTCACACAAACCCGCATTGTCCTTTGCGAGCTTTGCGCCTTTGCGTGAGGTCACTCTTCTTGCCTTTCATCCAGCGATTGCTGCTGCAACTCTTCCCCACACCGCGGCGGGCGGTGCGGTGGATCGATGCGCTGCCGCTCGCGGTGTTCTTCGCGCTCTTCGCGGCGACGTGCGTCGGGCTGGAATGGGGGGGCGTGCTGCTGTTCGCGCGGCCGGCGGCGCTCGCGCTGGCGGTGTTTGCCGCGTGGATCTGGTGGCTGCACGTCGCGGGCTATGCGGGGTTGCCGCGGCTGCGGGGGCAGATGGCGTTCTGGACGCGGCTGGGGCTGTTCTCGCTGATGGTGATGGTGCTCGCCGAGCC
>JAWXBB010000704.1:0-7952 GCA_034439795.1 Planctomycetaceae bacterium
CTCGCCCCAGTCGCCCATTTCACCGTTCGAGCCGCCGGTGGCCGCCGCCCAGACGGCGAGGTTCCCCAGCAGGATGGTCTCGGTCAGCGGGCCGGCCCGGTCGATGAAGTTCGACTTGCAGATCTTCGGATCGTTGGCCCGCTTGGCCCGGAACAACTCCTGCATGTTGACCAGGTCGAAATTGCCCCCATCGACTTTGCCGTCGGGCAAAGCCTTCTCGAAGTCGACCTTGACCTTGTCGACCCCCTTCAACTCGTACTTGCCGCAGTAGTCATCGGAGCTGTAGAAGGCCCCCTTCTCGCCCACGATCAGCACGCCGCTTTTCGAGACGTTCGTGATGCCGTGCTTCTCGAAGACTTCCATCGGCGGCTTGTTCCCCTCGCGGTCGTACCACCAGAAGGGAATCGCGGGCCGCTCTGAAGTTTCCGGGAACTCGAACTTGATGACCGAACTCGCCGGGAAACTGTCGAAGTCGTGCCCCGTGGACTTGGCGACGACCGAGATCGGATCGCGCAGCCCGCACGAGGCGAACGGCACGGTCAGTTGATGGCAGGCCATGTCGCCCAACGCCCCGGTGCCGAAGTCCCACCAGCCGCGGTGCTGGAAGGTGTGATAGATGCCGGGCCAGAATTCGCGCGGCGGAGCGACCCCCAGCCAGTTCTTCCAATCGACGCGCTCCAGCGCCTTCGCGATTTCTTCCTTCTTTTTGGCGACGAGGGTCTCGGCGTTGTCGGCATCGTCCTTCTTCGCCAGCGCGGCGAACTTCTCAATCGTCATCCGGCGACCGGGGCCTTGCGCCCACACCGGACGGTTCGACCAGGCGTACACTTCTTTCAACGTTCCCAGCACGCCGGACTGGATTTGGGCGATCGCTTCGCGCGACGAATCCAGCGCGGTCCCCTGATTGCCCATCTGGGTGCAGACGCCCGTTTCCTTCGCGACTTCCGCCAGCAACCGGGCTTCGTAGATGGTCCGCGTGAGCGGTTTCTGGGTGTAGCAACTGATTCCCAGCCGCATGGCCGCCAAAGTGATCGGACCGTGCATGTGGTCCGGCGTGCTGACGTTGCAGATGTCGATCTTCTTGCCGAACTTGGCCAGCACCTCGCGGTAGTCGGTGAATTTCTCGGCGTTCTCGAAGCCCTCGGACTTCCCCTTGCTTTCGAGCGTGTTGCGGTCGACGTCGCAGATCGCGAGCACGTTGCCGAACTTGGCCGCATGGTTGGAGTCGCTGCCCCCCTTGCCCCCGACGCCGAAGCAGGCGACATTGAGCTGCTCGTTCGCCGAACGCTCCTGACCGCGCAGATCGACGGCTCCCCCGACGAACAGGGCGGCGCTGAGCGCCGATGCGTTTTGGATGAACTCGCGACGTGACGTTTGTCGACTCATGCGTCTCTCCTGGTAGCGAATCTGCGATGGGTGGAATCTCTGCTCGACAGCTGGTCTGTCCAGAGACTTAATCGTAATCAGGCGGACGAAGGCTGTACAGCAGGCCGCAAATGCGTCCGGCACTCGATTGCCGAAATCATTCGCCCTACGGCGCTTTCTGATTCTCCCCGGTGGAGGACCGTCGAGCCAGTTCGCACTCGCGCCACGCGGCCACGTAGTTCTGAAAACCGGTGCGGGCGGCCGGCGAGGCAGTCCGCCAGGCCCGCTGCATCTCTTCGGAGACCGGCGAAAGCCCCGCTCGATCCTGCAAATGGGCCACATGAGCCGCAACGGCGGCATCGTATCGGGAGAGTGCCGCCAACTGCTTCGTCACGTCCCCGGTCGCATCGGCAAAGATGCGCTCGGCGTAGTCGCGTGCCGAGGTCGGTCGTCCGTCACCATCCACATCCAACCAGACGGCTCCGCTGCAACCGATGACGTGCGTGCTTCCGTCGAGAGACACCGGCTGATAGGGCTTGGCGGTTCTCCAATACGGCTGCTCGAGGCCCGGTCCGACGGCAATCGCCACCAGATGAACATCGTGAGCGAATTGCGGCAACTCCCACTCCTCGGACCATAAAACTCCGGTGCTGCTGTCCGTTCGCGAGTCCGGCGGGATGGCGACTTCACGGATCATTTGCCCATTCGCGTACAGCAAGAGCTGACGAGCCTGAACCCAGTGGGGGCCGAGCACCCGGATCGTTGTGCGACACGGCTGGTCGCGCATCGGCGCGAGATCGCCGGAGCGAAATCTGTCGTTGACGACCAACTCCGTCAGGAGTCCATAGCTCACGAGGACGCGGCCGTGCCGCAGGCTGTCGATCGCCTCCGCGACGGGAATCCGGCCCGGATCGCGGTCGTCGCAGCGAACGTAGGTCCGTGCCTGTCCCACAAAATGGCGGCCGACATCGTGCGAATCGCTGCTGCCGATCGGCGTCACCGTCCGCCCGCGATTGAGCAGCGCCATCCAGTTGTGGAACAACTGCAACGGGTCCGTCTGCGTCGCCCCGGAGTTGACGACCTCCATAGCGTTCAATCGCTCCGGCCACGCTTCCTGATGCTCGGCCACCGCCGCATTGAAGAGTTTCGGTCCGAAGGGGCGAATGCCGGAATGCAGATCTTGCGCATGGTTGAGCACGATCACCGCCGGATCGGTTCGCCGGACGATCTCCTCAAACAGTTCGGGCCAGGTTCCGAGCCGGTGATTCGGTGGCGTTGCACCGGCTTGAACCGGGAACACGTTGAAGTGCCCGCGGCCCGTCGTGACTTCATTCCCAGTGACAGGAGTAAAATACTGTCGCACATGGAGTTTCTGCGCGAGAGCTTCGTAGTCAATGTGCAGATTGTGGTCGGTGGCGATCGGCAGTTCGATTCCCTCGCCGGCGATCGTCAGCATCCGTTCCTCGATCGTGGCATCGCCGTGTCCGGAATGGGTGAGCGTGTGGACGTGCGTGTCGCAGGCGACGTAACCCTCGGTCGAAACCTCGCGTTGCAGTGTTAACGCCACTTGAGCCGTTTCTCCCGCAGCAACCGCAATCTCCTGTCGGGCCAGCGAATATTCGAAGCCGCGACCGGCATAGACCGTGTAGCGCCCGGCCGGCAGTTGCAGACGGCCGCGACCATCGGCGAGGTAAGCCAGCCCGGGTCGCGTGGCGATCTGTTCCGACGACGGCGTGCCCAGCATCGGCAATGCGCCATCGGCATTCAGCACGGTGATCCGACAGGGAAGCCCCTGTTGCGTCGCGACGTCGCGCACGTCGATGTCCAGCACGGCCTCGGTGAGCGCCTCGCGCAGCGGACGTTGCTCCAGCCGGATCGATCCGACGCGGATATCGTCGGACAGCGCCGCGTCCGAGGACCGGGCGGCGATCTGCAGATGATTGTCGCCGTCGCGAAGCAACTCCGTGGGGACCGGGAACCCGACGAGCATGTCGTTTTCATCGCGCGTCAGCTCGCCGAGTTTCTGCCCATTCAACTGCACCTGCCAGATCTGCTTGACGTCCTGCTGCCGCAGGAAGAGCGCCCATTCGCTCGCGTTCGATTTGGCCGTGAAGGTGACTTCCAGCCGCGTTTCCTGGGTTGCCTCGGGGAATTCGGACCACTCCCTCACGGGACCACTGCGCAGATGCCGCAGCTCGGACACCACGGTCGTCGTGGCGACATCGGCGCCGCACGTGGCCAAGAGAAGACTGAGCAGGCAGGGCATGGTCATCGTCGGTCACTCCCTTATTCCGCTGCCGGCTCCGCAGACCGTTCCCTGACGACATCGGCGACACGTCCGGCGCAAAACGGATTGTCCAACGAAATGGTACGCGAACGATTGCTCCCAGTCACCGTGCGCTGGCAACTCTCCTCGAATTCTCTCGCAGCCAACGTCGCTGGAGCGGTCCTTCCAACAGAACCGATGACGAGAGGTTTTTCAGGGAGTCACGAACCCACTTCATTGCTACAATCTCCCGGTCGGTCAAACAGCATCATGCGGCCTCATCTTCAATGGATCGCCATGACACGTTGCTCTCTGCTAATGAGTGGAATCGCACTCGTCCTGTTGCCGGGAGTTGTCCGTAGCGAAACGCTGTTCGTGGAGACGGAGGCGTTCGCCAATCACGGCGGCTGGTCGCTCGACACGTCGTTCACGCACGTCGTCGGCTCGCCGTATCTGCTGGCCCACGGCCTCGGCAAACCCGTGGCGGATGCGGAGACCAAAGTCGCCATTCCGAAGGACGGCATCTACCGCGTCTGGGCGCGCACGAAGGACTGGGTCGCGCCCTGGAAGGCCCCCGGGACGCCGGGGCGGTTTCAAGTCGTCTTGAACGGCAAGCTGTTACCCAACGAATTCGGGACTGAAGGCGCTGACTGGCACTGGCAATCAGGCGGCAGCATCGCACTGACAAAGGGAGAATGCGCGATCGCGCTGCACGACCTGACGGGCTTCGACGGGCGCTGTGATGCCCTGCTGCTCAGCTCCGATCCCGATTTCACGCCCCCGAATGGGAAAGAGCTGGTCGCGGCCCGCAGACGGTGGCTCGGATTGTCGGACGGCCCGGAAGACGCCGGAGAATTCGATCTCGTTGTGGTGGGCGGCGGATACGGCGGTCTGGGGACTGCCATCTCTGCGGCCCGGCAATCCCTGAAGGTCGCGTTGGTCCAGGACCGTTTCGTGCTGGGGGGCAATGGCAGCAGCGAGATCCGCGTCTGGGCCAACGGCGGGACGATGCGCGGCAAGTATCCGCACCTCGGCGAAATCGTCGAAGAGTTCGCCGACCATGCCCCCGACAGTCCCGCCGGTCCCGAGCACTTCGGCGATCAGCTGAAAGAGGACGTCTGCCAGCGCGAGAAGACGCTGACGCTGTTCCTCGGCCATTTCGCCCACACCGTTGATGCTGATCCCGTCACCAAAGCCATCCAATCGGTCGCCGCACTGGAGGTGAAAACCGGTCGCGAGCGGATCTTCCGCGGAAAGTTCTTCGCGGATTGCACGGGTCATGGATTTGTAGGGGCGGCGGCCGGCGCGGCGTACATCATGCAACCCGAAGGCCGGATGGGCATGTCCAACATGTTCTACTGGCAGCAAGACCCCACCCCGCAGCCCTGGCCGGAAACGCCGTGGGCCTTGTCGCTCGACATGAGCGACTTCCCGAAGCAGGTCAAAAGTAAGTCGCTGGTGGACGGCCAGCCGTTCATGAAGGGGGAGTGGTTCTGGGAATCGGGTTTCGACAAGCATCCGATCGACGAACTGGAGCTCATCCGCGACTGGAATTTGCGGGCCGTCTTCGGGGCTTTCAGCACGTTGAAACAGGGGCCGGAGAAGGACCAGCACGCGAACGCCGCATTGAAGTGGGTGGCCTATGTCGGCGGCACGCGCGAATCGCGGATGCTCGAAGGGGACGTCGTCCTGACGCGCGAGGACATCGTCAACAAGATCACCTTCCCCGACGGCTGCGTCCCGACGACGTGGGACATCGATCTGCATTATCCCAAGGAGCAATACGCGAAGAAGTTCGCTGACAACCCCTTCATCTCCCGGGCGGAGTTCGGAGCCGGTGTGGACCGGCAGAACGGCTACCCGGTGCCCTATCGTTGCTTCTACTCGAAGAACATTCCCAACCTGTTCATGGCGGGGCGCTGCGTCAGCGTGAATCACGACGCTCTCGGAACCATCCGGGTGATGCGGACCTGCGGGATGATGGGCGAGGTCGTTGGCAAAGCCGCCTATTTGTGCCTCAAGCACGATGAGTCGCCGCGCGGCGTCTACGAACACCAGTTGGCAGAGCTGATCGGCTTGATGGAGCAGCCGGGGGCGATGCGGCGCGATGCGCTCGACGCGCCGTTGTACAAGGACACCCGCGTCCAAGGGGTCGCACCGTATCTCACGAAGACTCAAGACACCGTGACGGGCGTCCCTTCAGCGCCCAAGCCGCGGACGATCGCTGTGTCCTCATTGCCGGGCATCGTGGTGGATGATGCGCAGGCCCGGTTCACAGGTACGTGGGGAACCACGGGTTCGTTGACCCGCTATGTCGGCGAGGGATACCGGTACGCGGGGCCCGGATCGAAAGCCACCGCGACGTTTCCGTTTCGCATTCCAGCCGCCGCGAAATACGAAGTCCGCATCGCCTGGCAGGGGCATGAAAACCGGGCCTCGCGCGCCCCCTGCATCATCGAACGCGCGGGACAATCGTCGGTCCGGCTCCGGCTGAATCAGCGCGTCGATCCCGCGGGTGGTGAGATGTTCCAATCGCTCGGCGTGTTCGAGTTCCCCGCCGGTGACGGCGCGGTGGTCCTCTCGGCGAAAGACGCCGACGGCAACGTCCACGCCGATGCCGTCCAATTGGTGGAGCAACGCTGAGGCAGGATGGGTGTGAAGTCATTGGGACGCTGGCGGCACTGGGCCATTCGTAGTTATCGCCTGATCGCCGTGGCCGTCGCCGCGGTGTTGATCGCAGCGGCCCACGATCGATTCGATCGCGTGAACTCCGCCCCGTTGGTCAGCCTCGCCGAAGCCCGGCGCGTGTTTCCAGAGGCCGCTCGATTGGGAAACCGCGACACCCACCTGCAAGCGCAGGTCGTTCTGAATGCGGAGGGGGAGCCGCTGGGGCTGGTGTTACAGACGTCGCCTGAAACGGATGACCTGATCGGTTATGCGGGTCCGAGCAACCTGCTCGTGGGCATCAGCCCCCAGGGCCGAGTCGTCCGCGTGGAGCTGCTGTGGAGCCGGGATACCACCGCGCACGTCGATGAACTGCGTCGGGCGACGGGCTTTTGGAAACAGTTCACCGGCTGGCAACCGGTTCAAAATACGGCACCGCCAATTGAGGGCGTAAGCGGGTCGACACTCACCAGCCTGGCGATGGCCGAGGCCGTCCAGCGGCGCTTGGTCGGTACGTCGTTGTCCCTGCGGTTTCCCACGCCGGTCACCGTGGAGGAAGCCCGCGCGCTCTTCCCCGCGGCCGACAGGCTGGAAGTCGGCACACCCCGTCCGGGCTGGCTGCACGTTCGGAATGACCAAGGGGAATCGTTGGGATATGTCCTGCGCACGTCTCCGCAGGCGGACAACGTCATTGGTTACGGCGGGCCGACCGAAGCCCTGCTGGCCGTTGCATCGGAGGGCGAGACGGTCACCGCCGTCCGGCTGCGGACGAGCTACGACACCAGCGACTACGTCGATCGCGTGCGCGACGATGCCGGCTACCTGCAGCAACTCGCCGGCAGAACCCTGGACGAATGGGCCGACCTCGATTTCCGACAGGCGGGCATTGAAGGGGTCTCCGGCGCGACGCAAACGAGCTTCGCCCTGGCAGAAGGAATTCGCCGACGAGCGCAGGCGGAACGTCGAGCGCAAGCGGTCAGTCAGTCCGGGGCGCGCTGGTTTTCGGCCCGCGATGTTGGCTTGCTGGCCGTGGTGATCGCTGGATTGATGCTCGCATTCTCGCCCTGGAAGGGACGACGCTGGCTGCGCTGGCTCTGGCAGGGCGTGTTGATGGTGGCGTTCGGGTTATGGCTGGGGGACTTGTTGTCGCTCGCCTTGCTGGCCGGTTGGTCGCGACACGGAGTCCCCTGGCAGACAGCGCCGTCCCTGGCCGTCATGGTCGCCGTCTCGTTGCTGACGCCGTGGGGCACGCGGCGGCAGGTGTATTGTTCGCATCTCTGTCCGCACGGGGCGGCCCAGGAGTGGCTGGGGCGATTCCGTCGCCTCCACGTCCGTCTGCCGAAAGGACTGAGCCGCATCTTGAGCGTCGCCCCCGGGCTGCTGCTGGCGGCCGCGTTCGTCCTGGCCGTGGCGATTCCATTGTTCGATTTGTCGCAACTGGAGCCGTTCGACGCCTGGGTTCTGAAGCGTGCAGCGGCGGTCCCGCTGGTGATCGCCGTCGTTGGTTTGATCGCCTCGCTGTTTGTGCCGATGGCGTATTGCCGGTTCGGTTGTCCGACCGGCTACGATCATGTGCGACACATCATCGATGGCACAGGGGGACTTCAACCGATGGCTGCTAAGAAGGCAACTGCGACCACCTCTAGACGGGCTGCCC
>JAWXBB010000705.1:0-6252 GCA_034439795.1 Planctomycetaceae bacterium
AGCAGCGGCACCCCGATCTTCGAGGACTTCTACGCCGGCGGCTTCCAATCGTCCCGCGGCTTCGCCGTCCGCGGCGTGACGCCGGTCGAGAACGGCGTCGAGGTCGGCGGCCAGTTCCAGTTGCTGGGAAGCGTCGAGTACCAGGTCCCCGTGATGGCCAACGAAATGGTCAAGGCGGTCGTGTTCTCCGACTTCGGCACCGTCGACTCCGACGTCACGCTCGACAAGTTCCGCCTCTCCGTCGGCGCCGGCCTCCGCGTCACAGTCCCCGGCATGGGCCCCGTCCCCATCGCGCTCGACTGGGCCGTCCCGATCATGAAAGAGGACATCGACCGCGAGCAACTCTTCAGCTTCTACATCGGCATCAACCGGTGAGAAGTTGGTAGTTGGTAGTTGGTAGTTGGTAGTTGGTAGTTGGTAGGCAGACAAGAACCAACCCACAACCCGCCGAACGATCCCCAACCCCACGCTTGCGGTTTCGCGCTCCCCCCGAGCGCTCTACAATCCCCCAATGATCCTCGAAGGCCTCGTCACCACGCTCGACAACTCCGGCGCACTCAACCTCGCGCCGATGGGTCCGATTGTCGCTCCCGACCTGTCACGATTCACGCTGCGGCCGTTTCAGACCTCGCGCACGTATCAGAATCTCAAGCAACACCCCGCGGGCGTGTTCCATGTGACGGACGACGTCGAGCTCATCGCCCGAGCCGCGCTCGACGGCCTGACTGAGTGGCCGCCGACGCAACCCGCCGCAGTCGTCGCCGGCCGCGTGCTCGCCGACTGCTGCCGCTGGTTCGAGTTCCGTGTCGTCACGCTCGACGACAGCCGCGAGCGGACCGAGATCGTCGCGGAGGTTGTCCACACCGGCCGCGTCCGCGACTTCCTCGGCTTCAACCGCGCCAAGCACGCCGTCCTGGAAGCCACGATCCTCGCCACGCGGTTGCACCTCCTCCCCGAAGCCGACGTCCGCCGCGACTTGGCGTGGCTGGCGATCCCCGTCCAGAAGACCGCGGGTCCGCAGGAACTCGCGGCGTGGGAGTTTGTGAGGGAGGCGATTGAGCGGTGGTATCGCACTTACTGACCTTGTGAGCCGGGGCCGCGCGAACTATCGGATTGTCACCGCGGCGGAAGGCTGTATGATCGAAGGAGCTTTCTAGAAACACATGTTGGGATCTCACGCATGATCTCTGCACAAACCAAAAGTGTCGCCGAGCGAGCCAAGATCATTTACTGCGAACAGTTGCAGCAGGGGCTGGAAACGCAGCATCCCGGGCAGTTTGTGGCCATTGAACCGACTTCAGGCCGTCACTTTCTCGCCGAGTCCTTTGGTGAGGCCGTCGCCGCGGCCCGCGCAGCTTATCCCGATCGAATTGCGTTCGTGATTCGCGTCGGACACGAAGCGGCTATCCACCTCGGAGGCCTGACCCTGTGAACGGCCGTGTGGATGAGCACCGGCGGGCACTCCTGGATGTGCGAGTCGGCAAGACGAGCATCGAAGAATTGACGACGATCACAGCTTGGATTGATACCGCCTTCAACGGCGGCTTCGTCTTCCCTCAACCGCTCATCGGTCAACTCGGCTTGCCACAAGAGGCCGCCACGGAAGCGATTCTCGCGGATGGAAGTCGCGTCATGCTGGAGTCGTATCTTTGCGTCCTGGAATGGTTCGGCAAACTAATTCCAGCCCAGGTCATTGCCAACGAGGGCAAGTTTCCGCTCTTGGGAACCGAGCTTCTGGACCAGCGCACGCTGACCATCAATTACCGCGATCAGACCGTGTCGCTGGAATGACCTGCGGGCCCGCACAAACTCGCCGCGTAGTCGTTTGTGACGGAGTTCATCGAGCATTCGTATCGCTCCGTCGCTCGGTCCAGAACCTCCGACGACGCTTGCAGGATTTCGCGGCGGTTGCCATTCTGCCCGCATGACGCACACGGTGAGAGTTCGCACGGGGGCCCGGCTGCATTTCGGCTTGTGGGCCATCAACGCTCCGGCCGGGCGTCGGTTCGGCGGCGTCGGGATGATGATCGCCGAGCCGGGCGTGGAACTCACCGCCCGGCGGGTCGAACGCGATCGCATCGATGCGTGTTCCGCCGACGTCGCCGCGCGGGTCGCACAGTATCTGCACCGACTTCGTGCGATCCGGCCGGACATTCCGCCGGTGGCGTTGTACGTTCCCGTGATGATCGCGTCGCATCAAGGATTGGGCTCCGGGACGCAACTCGCACTGGCAACCGCAGCGACCGTGCTGAATGTTGCAGGGGAAGCTCAGTTCGATGCCGCGGCGTGGGCGCATCAGCTCGGTCGGGCCGAACGGTCGTCCATCGGCGTGCATGGCTTCGAGTTGGGCGGGTTCCTCATTGAGTCGGGACAACGGCCGGGTGACCGCATCGGCGAATTGATCGGCCGGGCCGCCGTCTGCGAGGACTGGCAGATCGCGCTCATCGCCCCGCCGCAGACCGTAGGGTTGTCCGGCGCTGCGGAGCTGTCGGCGTTTCAGCAACTGCCGCCGATGAGCGAGGCGACCACGGCCGCGCTGTGCCGGATGGCGGTGGACGACTGGCTGCCCGCGATGGCCCGTGGCGACTTCGCGACCGCGGCCCGTACGATGTGGGAGTACGGCCAACTCGCCGGCGAATACTTCCGGGCGGTGCAGGGGGGCGTGTTCGCGTCGCCACGGATGGCACAACTGGCGCGGCAACTCCACACGGAGGGGGTAACGGGCATCGCGCAGACGTCGTGGGGGCCGACGATCGCCGTGCTGTGCGCCGATCACATCCAGGCGGACGCGCTGCGCGCTCAACTCGCAGCCGACAGCGCGTGGAACGATCTGTCGGTGCGCATCACGCGGGGGCTCAACGCCGGCGCTGAAATCACCATCGACGCCCAGGGATAGCAATCCCTGGGCGTCTTTTCGCAATCACTCCAGACCGCCCGTGATCTCACGAAGCCTCTCGAAGAAGGCCCGTTTGCGCGGGCTGCTGATCGTCCAGTTGACCGGCGGGCTTTGGTAGCCGTCGTTAAATCCCTCGTCCTTGTCCTTCATGCGGAAATCGAAGAAGCCCCACGAGACGTAGGCCTCCACGGCGGCGAGCAGGTTGTACCGCGGTTGATCGAACGCGAAGTGGTCGTCCTCGTTGTACAGAATCGGCAGCTTGCGGTCGCCGACGACGGCCTTGG
Source organism: Planctomycetaceae bacterium (assembly GCA_034439795.1). Classification (GTDB taxonomy): domain Bacteria; phylum Planctomycetota; class Planctomycetia; order Planctomycetales; family Planctomycetaceae; genus DSVQ01. The sequence goes on from JAWXBB010000705.1 coordinate 3,181, forward strand.
TCTTGCGAATGTGCTCGGTGATCTGCTGCGGGTCGCCGGCGCCGTTGCCGTGGATCAGGATGAAATCGGACGTGCGGACGACATTCTCGCGCGGGACCGCCTTGCCGCCGTAACTCGTGCTGACGAGCAACCGCCGGCCGTCTCGCGTGCGCTGCTTGACCCGGTCGATGAGTTCATGCACGCGGTCGGGCATCAGAATGGGGTGATCGTACTTCTTCACATCGCATTCGTTGTTGACCTCGACCAAGACGTTGCGATAGCCGTGGTCGAGCACCCAGTTGGTGGCGTTGTCCGTGGCACGGGTGACGGCCCCTTCGTTGGTCAGCCGTTCGTCCTGGCCGAAGTAGAAATAGCCGAGGATGACGACCATGCCGAGCTCGTCGGCCCGGTCGAGAATCTGCCGGCAGCGGGCCATGTAATCCGGCCGCAGCGAGCCGTCGGCCTCGAACGCCGAATTGTGCCATGGATGCGCCTTCGAGTAGCCCTCGGGGCTGCCGCCTTGCAGGTTGAGCGTGAAGGCCAGCAGGCCGTGCCGCTTCCACTCCGGCATCGCGGCCAGGAACTCGCGCGTGTTGCGGTCGGCGTCCCAGGCTTTGGTGTCGGGATACGCCCAGCGCGAACGGGTTTCGGGATTGAGATCGTCGTAGATTCCCTGCACCATGCGGCTGTTGAACAGCAGCCCCTCGATGCGATGTCCCTGCCACATCCGTCCTGGATACGTCGGCCGGCCGTTGATGTGGAACGTCTCGCCGACGATACTTACCGCGGTCTTGCGTGCGGGAACATCAGCCGCGGAGGCGAGACATGGCACCAGCAACAGCGTCAGAAAAGTGAACGCGCGACGCGACATGGGTGCGAATCCTCTGGTGATTGGGCGACGGGCTGGCATCATACCGAGTGAGGATCCCTCCACGACAGTCGGAGAGCACGATGCACATCCATTTGGAAACGCCGCGGTTGGTGATCCGTCAGTTCACGCCGGACGATGCGCCGCAGCTGTGGGAACTGGATAACGACCCCGCGGTGCTGGAATTCATCGGTTCGCGATTGGGAGTGACGGTGGATACCTACCGCGAGCGGATTGCGACGGTTTATGCGGCACATTATGCGCGTCATCGGGCGCTCGGCGTCTGGGCGGTGATCGAGCGCGACAGCGGCAACTTTCTGGGTTGGGTCTGCCTGCGGCCGGCAATGGATTATCGGTTCGCCCGCGAGTGCGGGTTCCAGGAGAACGAAGCCGAACTGGGTTATCGGCTGCGGAAAGAAGCGTGGGGCAAGGGGTACGCCACGGAGGCCTCGCGGGCCCTCATTGCGCGCGGTTGGGAACAGGAATCGATCGCGGCGGTGGTCGCCGCGGCACACATCGACAATCGCCGCTCGCGGCGCGTCATGGAAAAATGCGGCCTGACATTGGTGAAAGAGTTTCCGATTCCGGGATACGAGTTCCTCGAAGTGGCGTATCGACTTCCGCGCGAATCGGCGCGCTGACTCCCCTCGCCCGCCGCTTCGGTGGGAGAGGGGTTGGGGGTGAGGGTGTCTTTGGGCTTTTTGTCAGTCGTCAGTTGTCCGTGGTCAGTGGCAAAGAACACGCTGGATCATGGCGTCGCTTCACAACTGACCACGGGCAACTGACCACGGGCCAGAAGCACCCTCACCCTCACCCTCTCCCAGCGAAGCGCCGGGAGAGGGGACCAGGAAAGAACCCGGCGCAATCTCGCATCGGCATCGCGAATCGGCGAAGTCTGCTTGACCCGCGGACCGCCTCTACTGATAATCCCTGCGGCTCGATTCGACGGGATGAATGGATTCCTCCCGGTAGGGTGCAAATGGCAAGGAGGCCAGATGATGTCCCACGCGGAATTGTGCGACGTTGGTTTTCGCTGGACCAAACCCACTTGGGAACGCGCCGGCGACCGGACGTGGGTGTTGATCGTTCCCAGCACGATGCTCGGCGGACGCGAACGCGGTCGCAGCACCGACCCGCAGTTCGACCGCACGCAGCGGTTCTACGAGGTCTACAACTTCGACGGCAGTTGGTGCGACCAACTGCACGAAGTGCAGGTCGAACGGGTCCTGAACAACCCAGGCTGGCGGGCCGAACTCCGTCCCACCACCCGCGCCGCGTGATGTGATCGCGGTCACAGTCGCTTCCCGAATCGGCGCGGATCGCTTGCGGTTTCGCGCCGCTTCGGTTGACCTATCGGTCATGCACCGCACCGCGATTATCGTCACATTCGACCGGCTGTCCTGCGCCGGGCTGGGTTGTTACGGCAACGAATGGATTGACACGCCGGGCTTCGACACGCTCGCCGCCCAGGGGTTCGTGTTCGACAACCACATCGCGCTGCAGGTCCGCGGCGAAGGCGGGGGGCTGACACACGGGCCTCGTCTCGCCGCCGATTGGATCGGGAAACTGTGCGACGCCGGGGTGCAGACCACGTTGCTGCACGAGCCGCAGAGTGAGTTGACGATTGACCATGCGGCCTTCGACGACGTCCACGACTGCGGCGGGCAGGATGGTTTGGATGTCGCCGCATCGGACTTACCATTCGCGAAGCTGGTGCAGCGCGCGACCGCGGTGATTGGTGGCGATTCGTCATCGGATCGACTCGTGTGGCTGTCGAGCGCCGGCGTGCCCGATGTCTGTCGGCCGCCGGAAGAGGCGCTCGATCTGTACGTCGAGGAATTCGCGCACCGCGAAATCGACTGGGAGTCGCTGACCCCCGAAGAGTTCGGCCGACAACCGGCGATCCGCGCGGCGTATTTGTCGCTGGTCGATCACTGGCTCGGCGAACTGCGGGCCGCTGTGGCGACGGTGTCCGGCCCGGTGCTGCTGATCGTGCTGGGCTGCGAAGGCCAGATTTGGCAACCGGTCCCGCGACGCAGCCCGTTCCCCGGCGGCCTGGAGTCGCAATCCAGCAATCCGCCGTGGTTGATGTGGGGTAACGACGGCAGCGTCATGCCCGGCCGGTCGCCGGCGCTCGTGCAACTCACCGACTTGCCGCCGACGCTCCTCGACTGGTGGAAGTACGGCGCTGGAAACTCCAGCCCCCTCTCCCCCGTCTTCGGGGG
>JAWXBB010000706.1:0-2668 GCA_034439795.1 Planctomycetaceae bacterium
CCCCCGAAGACGGGGGAGAGGGGACCAAGCGAAAAAACGTCGCAGCCTGGTCGCTCGTCATCATTCTGTCGTTCACGTCTCTGGCAACGGCCGCGGACAATCCGTTTTCGGCGCGCTACCGCACGGCGCTCGAAGCGGCGGGGGTGCATCCGACGCAGGAATCGCTCGCGGCGTTTCTGCGGCTGCATCACGTCGGTCCCGTGCAGCAGGCCACCTATGACAAACTGATCGCCGACCTGGGGGCCGACGACTTCTTCGTCCGCGAAGCCGCGACCGCGGGGCTGCTGCAACTGAGCACGCAGGCGGCGGGGCGGTTGCAGCAGGCGACCGGCAGCCCCGACCCCGAAGTCCGCTGGCGGGCCGAGTACGTGCTGATGGAAACCAGCAAGCCACGCAGCGATCTGCTGTATGCGGCGCTGGTGGTGATTCAGGCCGACTCGCTCCGCGGCCTCGCCGATCCGCTGCTGGGGACGGCGGCCGTCTGCCAGAGCGAGTATCTGAAACTCGCGCTCAGCCGGGCGCTCGAATCGACCGTCACCCCGGCCGACATCCCGCTGCTCACGCGGGCCATCGAATCCGAAGACCTCACCGTCCGGCTGGCGGCGTTTCAGGCGCTCTTGTCGATCCGCGAGTACGACGCCACCGCGCTAGCCCAGCGGCTGCTGACCGACAAGACCGACGCCTTGCGGCTCGCTGCGGCGGAATGGCTGGTCCGGTCGGGCTCACGGCCGGCGATCAACGCGCTGGGGGAGTTGCTGGACTCGAAGGACGTCGCCATCCGCAACCGCAGCTCGCAACTGGTGCAGGGGACGCTGAAGATCACCGTGCAATACTCGGCCTACGCCGAGGAGGCCGAGCGCAAGCAGCAGGCCGCGGCGGTCCGGGAGGTCATCCGCAAAAAGCTGAACGACGCGCCGCCCAAGGACGTCCCGAAGTTCAGCGGGGCCGATCTCGGTCGCGTGCTCCTCTGTTCGTACAAGGGGGACGAGGTTTTCGAAGTGGACGGACTCGGGCAGAAGGTCAACCCCTCGAAGCTGACCGGGATCGCGGACTGTCAACTGCTGCCGGACGGCCGCAGGCTGGTGTCGCAGATGCAGAAGATGCGCGTCGTGGAACTCGACTCCGCCGGCCAGGAGGTCTGGAAAGTCGAAGGGTTGCAGGGCTACCCGATCCGCGTGCGGCGGCTGTCGACGGGCAACACGCTGATCGTCACCGTGCAGGGGGAGTTGCAGGAGTTCGATCCCAAGGGGGTGAAGCTGTGGTCGAGCCGGTTCGACGGCACGTCCCCCCGCGACGTGCATCATCTGCCGAACGGGCACATTCTGCTCGTGCATTCGCGGACGGGGCAGGTGGTCGACCTCAACGAGAAGCGCGAAGAATCGTGGCGCTCGCCCGTCGTCGAACAGATGATGTCGGTCTGCCCGACGCTCGAAGGAACAGTGCTGGCCACGACGCTCAAAGAGGGGAAGATCGTCGAACTCGACCGGCAGGGAAACGTCCGGCCCTTCCCGGCGGAGTTCTCGCGGCCGCAGCAAATTCAGCAACTCAAGGACGGCCGCTTCCTGGTGCTCGACGCGGTGGGGCTGCACCTCATCGAGCGGACCGGCAAGCGGATTCGCACGGTGATCGACGCCGAGAACCTGACCCGGTTCGACGCCGCGGACGCCGTCGAATCGGTGTTGCCGTGAAGAAAATCCAAATCCGAAACTCGAAATCCGAAGGAACTCCTAAGAAGCTGTATCAAACCACATGGTCTTTACGCCGAAGGCGTTGCACAACACAGCCCAGGGTCGCGAGTCGGCGAGCGCACCCTGGGTGGCGATCGAATAGAACACCATACCCTGAAAGGGTTTCATCGAGGTTTGGGGCCGTGAGCCGTGGGTGATGCGACCCTTTCAGGGTCGATGCTCCTCGCACGCCGTTTCCCCAGGGTGCGCTCGCAGACTCGCGACCCTGGGCTGTGTGATTGAACGCCTTCGGCGTAAGTGGCCACCGAGCAATGTCCCGCCATCAAGGGCAACAGCCAGGATCGGGTTTTGAAACTGATCCGAAACATGAACTTAACCAAGAGCTTCCAGTCACGGGATGTTTTGGATTTCGGATTTAAGATTTCCTTCGGATTTCGTGCTTCGCATTTGAGATTTTCACGACCACAGGCATCCATTTCCTCTTCGGCCTCCAACCGTCATGGCATTCGTCGCAGGCACCTGGTTCCGATGGTTGCTGGGCATCGGCGCGGACGAGATCCCCGCCGGTGCGGAGGCGCATTGGAGCTGGACGCATCTGCCGCAGTCGTGGCGGGTGTTCGTCGCGCTGTTCGCGGCGATCGCGCTGTTGTACGGCGTGTGGTGGCTGTACCGCTGGGAAACGCCGACGCTGTCGCCGGTCCGCCGGCGGTGGCTCGCCGGGCTGCGGATGGCGGTCGTCGCGATTCTCGCCGTCACCGCGCTCGGGCCGGCGATCAGTTACACGCAGCAGCGCGTGCTGCGGCCGGTCGTCGTGGTGCTGCGCGATGCGTCGCAGTCGATGGCGACCGCCGACGTGCCGACCGATTCGTCCGTGCGACTCGCCCGCGCCGATCAGGTCAACCGCTGGCTGACCGATGCGAAGACGGAATGGCTCGTCGCCTTGCGCGAGCGCGTCCAACTGCGGGTGTTCGACTTCGCCC
>JAWXBB010000707.1:0-4264 GCA_034439795.1 Planctomycetaceae bacterium
AGCGCTCGTCCTCGCTCACGCTTCGGGTTGGTGTTGGACGCGGCAGGGAGCGCTCGCCCCCTCACCCTAGCCCTCTCCCCCGAAGACGGGGGCGAGGGGACCGGGCAAAACATGCTTGCCCAAAGCTGCAAGCATGGCACCCTGGAGAACGCCTGCCGATGTCCGACTTTACGCATAACGGCTTCTCACCCGGACACGGCCACTTCGGGACGGTGTGACCGCGGGACATGGGACGTCACCGAAAACGCTCGGCAGGGAGCTGCATCAACCGATGAACGAACCGAACCGGCTCGCGGATCATCATCACACCGCGCCGCCGCCGGAAACGCAAACCCTGCCGCGCGGACGATGGTGTGGCGTCGGGAGCGTTCGTCGATTGGCGAGCCTTGCGAACCCGGAGGGTTCAAAGCCATTAGCCGGGGGTTGAGCGCAGCGACACCCCCGGTTGACGACACGTCATAGCACCGACCCCGGAAGGGGTCGCAGCACTCGCCGACGCTGCGACCCCTTCCGGGGTCGATGGTTCGTTGACATTCGATTCCGGGGGTATCGCTGCGCTCAACCCCCGGCTAATGGCTGCGATCCCTTCGGGACAAAGGACGGCACACTGATGATTCACAATCGTTGCATCCCAAAACGCTGGCGGCACTCCGGGGCAGCATCGACGCCACTCACACCCCGCCGCCCATCGAGACTTTGTCGCGGAGGCCGTGAATCGCGACCGGCTCGGGCCATTCGGTTTGCTCGCAGCGGCCTGTCTGGCGGATGAACTGCCGCGGGGCGAGCCACCGCAGCCATTGCCAAATGGCGGCATACAGGCCGAAGTGCATCAACAACAGCAGGGGGAGCAAGGCCCGCGCGGTTCCTGCGTAGGCAATTCGTCGACCGCCCGTTGTGAGAAAAGTTCGGTCGGCCGAGTCCCACGCCGACACGTTCGGCCCCGTCGCCGGGAGGACGATCGTGGCGATCGACGTCCACGCCTCGCCGAGTCCCGAACCGGGCCGGAAGACGCCCATCCAGTCCATCGCCCACGGCAAGCCCCCCAGCACCAGCGTCACGCCGAGGGCCGCAGTCATCGCAGTCACCTGCGATTTGAACCGCAGGCTGGCGTGCAAGCCCAGCCAGCCCAGGAGCGGCGGATAGACGATCGCCGCGCCGACGGCCTGCGCGAAGAACGCCGATCCGTTGAACGACTGCCACGGGTTCTGAATGCTGGCCAGCCACCAGGCCTGAAACAGAAACACGGTGATCAGCGGCACCCACAGCACCATGATCAGCCGCTGCACGCCGGCGAATTTCTCGGTGACGATCCGCTCAGCGGACAACGGCGTCGACAGCAGCACGTCCAGCGATTGCCGCGACCGCTCGCCGGCGATGAGCGCCGTCGAGTGCGACAGCACCGCGAAGACGGTGACCCACCAGACGGCGTAAGAGGAGAACCGAATCGCCCAGTTCTCGCGGCTGGCCCAGACCGTGTGGTCCGACAACGCCAGCAGCAAAACGAACAACAGCGGCCCCTCGACCAGAATCAGAAACCGCACGAGATACCGCACCGTCCCCAGCGACCGCTTCATCGTCTCCCGCCACGCAATCGGTTGGAACTTCGGCAACTCGACGCGCTCGTCGAGCAGCACGATCCCCTGCGTCAGACTGTTCTGATTGAGCCGGTGGAACACGCCATCCAGCCGCTTCAGCAGATTCAGCCACCAGTTCTTCGGTTGCAGGAACGCGCGTCGCCACAGGCAGAGGCGGGCAAGGAGCAGCCAGAACAAGGCGGGCAGAAGTCCCGCCATCGCAAAGAACGACAGATAAACCGTCCACCCGACTGTTCCCTGCGGTCTTGCGGCGAAGACTTGAGGAATGGCCAGCAGCATGGCTGCTCCTCCATAGAGCGCGAACACGAAGTACGTCAGCACCAGCGCCTGCGTCGTCGTCCGGCAATATGCCGACGCGAATACGCCAATGCTGCCGATGTGCAGCACCGTGCCGACCAGCAGCGCCGCCGCACCGAGCACCGCTCCGCTTTCCACGCCGCCGAGGCTGTACGCCACCGACATCAACGGCAGCGACAGCAGCAGGTACAGCAGCATCGGAATGACGCGGCTGAGAAATTTCTCCAGCACGATCGTCCACGGACCGAGCCGCGTGATGAGCAGCAGGCCGAGCGTGTCGCGCTCCTTCTCCGAGGTCAGCACCCCCGCGGTGAGCATCGGCAACAGCGCGAAGACCGCGAACATCTGGAACGACAGCACCTGCTCGAACAGGATGTGCCCGGTCCCCAGCATCGCGAACGAGCCGGACTCCAGATGCCCGATTTGGCGGTAGAAGCCCCACAGCGTCACGCCGTACAGCAGCGCGGCATACGCGGCCCGCACGTAGAACGTCCGCCGCCGGGCCGACTGTTCGGTCAGCTCCTTGGCCAGGAGCGGCAGCGAGAATTGCCGGGGGACGCGCATGCAGATCAGTGTGACCGGGCGGGGCGTTGGGGACAATCGAAGGGGATGAGGGCGTCCGGCGGGGGTGTGGTCGTTAATTAATGGCCTACAAACGTCGAGGTCAGCAGTCTTTGCAGCCCCGATCGGGGCGACCGGACTGTAGCCACGGGTGGAGCGGCGCGGCGGCAGTAGCCGCCCGACGCGGAACCCGTGGTCGGATTCCCTCCGCGACGCATTGCCCCGGCAGGGGCAACGGAAGTGCGAGCCGACCGGAAACTTCCGCCGGCCCTCCGGGACGGGACTGATGATCGCATCTCTTCCACGGGTTGCGCTGCGCCCGCAGCGGGCTGCGCTCCACCCGTGGCTACAGTCCGAGGCCCCTGCCGGGGCCAAGAACGAGTCCTCTTCACAAACGTTCCCCTCCAATTAGCGACTACACCCACCGGCGGATTTCGCCGGAGTTGCCCGGCAACTCGTCTTGACCCCGTTCCAAATGTCACTATAGTCCCGCCCTCTCCACTGTCCCTGATGCAGATTCGACGTTGACCCCCCGCGAGTGCGGCACAGCTTGTGTCGCCATCCCGGTTGCGGCGAACTCTGCGCACAATTTCTCGAATCCCGTCGCATATTCCGTCCGCGTTCCCGGTCGTCACTCGATGGCCGAGGCGCCCAGGGTCTCGACTCCGTGAGCGTGCTCCTCAATACCCCCTGGATCGTCGCCCCCGCCGTGGCGGTGGTGCTGGGCGCTTTGTTGACGGCTTGGGCGCGCCAGATCGCACCGCTGTGCGGTCTCGTCGACAAGCCCGACGGCGGACGCAAGCTGCACCGGCGACCCACACCTGTCATGGGGGGGGCCGCGTTCTTCGTGACGATTCTGTCGGTCCTGTGCGGGGCCTGGGCGCTCGGGCAAAGCTGGATCTGCGAGCCGGCCACCGCGAAATTCGTCGTCAGCGTGTTCAGCTCTGCTGCGCTGTATTGCCTGCTGGGTGTGATTGACGACCGCTTCGCGCTCCGGGCGCGGACGAAGCTCCTCGGCCAGATCGTCGCGAGCCTGCCGTTCGCCGTGCTCACCATTCCGGCGGAGTCTGTGCAATTGCTGGGCTGCGAGATTCCCCTCGGTCCGCTCGCCGTGCCGTTCACGGTGTTCTGGCTCGTTGCCTGCTCGAATGTGATCAACCTGATTGACGGCCTCGACGGACTTGCCGGCACCGTCGGCGTCGTGTCGATGCTCACCGTCGCCACGTTGTTTGCCAACCAGGGGGAAACCGGTCCCGCCATCGTGACGCTCGTCGTCGCCGCCAGCATCGTCGGCTTCCTGATCCACAACTGGCCTCCCGCCAAAATCTTCATGGGGGACGGCGGCAGCCTGACCATCGGCTATCTCGTCGGCGCGCTGTCCATCGAGGCGTCGTCCAAAACCGCGACCGGCCTCACGCTCGGCGTTCCGCTCGTCATCATCAGCATCCCCATCTTCGACACCTGCATGGCCATCGCCCGCCGCAAGCTCAACGGCCGCGGCATCGGCGAGGGGGACCGCGGACACATTCATCACCGCCTGCAGGATCAGGGCCTCTCCCGCAAACAGGCGCTCCTGGCCATTGCCGGACTGAGCCTCGTGATGGCCGCCGCGGCGCTGACGGCCGAGTGGTTGCACAATGAACTCGCCGGGCTGGCCATCTGCGGCGCCGTGCTGGCTGCGTTGGTTGCCGGCCGCGTGTTCGGACACTACGAGACGTCTCTGTTCCTGCGACATCTCCGCGAGGTCGGCGGACTGCTGCTCGACACCTCCGGCGTGTTGCAGACCCGGTTGCTGATGGCCCGCATCGACG
>JAWXBB010000708.1:0-23196 GCA_034439795.1 Planctomycetaceae bacterium
AACGGGGATGGAACATCGAGTGGGGAGGGATTGCATGATTCGCCTGTTCGTAACGATCATCGCTTGCGGCTTCGCGTCCTCAATATCCGCGGCCGATCCCGCCGCGGGCATGCAGGTCGCGCAGGAATTGAAATCCACCTACGCGCCAAGCGTTACCACGCGGTATCAATTCTTCCTGCCGGTTGAATACGGCAAGACCGATCAGAAGTGGCCGCTGCTCGTGTTCCTGCACGGGGCGGGCGAATCGGGGGACGATCTCGACAAGGTCAAAATCCACGGCCCGCCGAAGCTGGTCGAGAAGCAGCCGGGCGACTTCCCGTTCGTCGTTGTTTCGCCGCAGGTGCTCGACGACAGCGTGCCGCTCATCGACCGCTGGCAGCCGAAGTTCGTCGCGGAACTGGTCGAGCACGTCGCCGGCCATTACGCCGTCGATCGCGACCGCATCTATCTGACCGGGCTGAGCATGGGGGGCTTCGGCACGATCCGCACGCTGGCGGCGTATCCGGACTTGTTCGCCGCCGGTGCGCCGGTCTGCGGGGGCGGTTGGGACCACTACGCGAAGGCGTTGAAAGATGTGCCGATGTGGTTCTTCCACGGCGACAACGACATTGGCGTGCCGGTCGAATTGTCGACGGGCCTCGTCAAGGCGATCCGCAAGCAAGGGGGCCAGCCGCGGCTGACGATCTACGAGAACGTCGGCCACGACAGTTGGACGCAGACCTACGAGAACCCGGAGCTATACCGCTGGCTGCTGTCGCACAAGCTGTCGGACCGCCCGGCGAAGAAGAAGTGACCGGCGTCGAGTGCCATGAAACGCCGTTCATGAATCAGATCGACTGGCAAAGAGTTGATCCACAGATTTCGCAGATGACGCAGATTTAGGATATGGGTTGTTCATGGGCAACTGGCATGTGGTAATTCCGTACGACGAGCGGGCCACCGAGTGGCTTACGTCGCAGGGCTTCCAACACCCGGCATCCCTGCCAAACAACCGCCTGCCGACGTTCGCCGAGATCGAGGAAGCGGCCAAAGTTCTCGGCATCGGCCCGACGCGCCTCTGCTGGTGGATAGCGTGGGCGATCATTCCTTGAAAGTCCGCGGAGACTTGGTACTGCAACTGCGGCTGCTACGTCAGTTGTCGGAGCGATCAGGACAATTGTGGGTGTACCCGGATTGCGGCTCACCGCCAATCGTGGTCGATCCGACCATTGACCCGGATGAGGTCGCGGCGGCGTGGCTGCTATCGCTCGACACTGCCGACCCGTGGACAGCGTTCTTGGGGCGAGCGCCAGACGCCGAACGTGAACCGAATTCCTTGCGCTAGTGCCATTCCAGCTTAGATTAGACAGACCCACTACTCAGATTTAAGACAAGGGCCGTTGCCGAGGTGTGGATGCCTCAGTGCTATCGCTCTTGAATCTCAATCTGCGGAATCTGTGAAATCTGTGGACCGTTTTTCTTCACCGGGAACTCAAGCCGCACTCCAGGACCACGACAGCAAAGAGGCACAGCCACCCGGTCAGCGCGTGCTGGACTGTGATGGGGGCGTCGTGGGACCGAGTCCGAGCCGGTGGCCCAGGCGGTGCCAGATCCAGAATCCGGCCGGGATGGTGATCGCACCGAACAGCCACTACGTCCAGACCGGCGAACCGTGCTTGAGCAATTCACCGGCGTCGCCGATGCCGTCGAACGAGCCGTAGGCGAGATACGCGCCATTGGCGATCAGGCAGAAGCCCGCAAAGAATCGCAGCGCCTGATCGAGCGGCCGGCGACATCGCCCCGACAGCCACCAACCCAATAAGGGCAGCAGTGCGCCGACGATCGGTCCGCACCACACGGTGACGAGCGGCCGTACATCATCGACGACGTCGGTGCGAGAAATCGTCAGCGGATGCAGCACCACGCGCTGCACGGTTCCACCGACCGCCCACGCGCCGGCGACGTGTCCCAATTCGTGGACGGCCTGCATCAGCAGCCAGGACAACAGCAGCAGGGCGATGGCGTAAACGACGCGGTTCATATGAGAAGCGTTTCAACACTCAAACTTGGTTTTTACCGTTGTAGACGGGGCATTGATCGGAGTTCAAGTACGCCGAAGGCGTTCGATCACACAGCCCAGGGTCGCGAGTCTGCGAGCGCACCCTGGGAAACGGGTGTCCGTGTCGCATCGACCCTGAAGGGGTCGCATCACCGGTGACGTCAATCCCCGATGTAACCCTTTCAGGGTATGGGGTTCGTCATCATCGCCACCCAGGGTGCGCTCGCAGACTCGCGACCCTGGGCTTTGAGAGGCAACGCCTTCGGCGTAGAGGCGGTGCGGTTCTGAACCGCCTCTACGCCGAAGGCCCGCACGGCACCGGCTCGTTGAGCGTCAGCCAATACTCGCTCAGCCGGCGGACGGTGGCGAGGAACTCGTGGAAGCCGACCGGCTTGCGGACGTAGCTGCACGCGCCGTGGGCGTAACTGGCGACGATGTCCTCGTCTTCGCGCGACGACGTCAGCACCACCACGCGAATCTGGCTGAGGTCCGGGTCGGCCTGCATCCGCCGCAGGACGTTCAGCCCGCTCAAACGCGGCAGGTTGAGATCCAGCAGCATCAGCGCCGGTTGCAGCCTGGCGTCGCGGCCGACGAACGCGCCCGTGCCGTGCAGGTAGTCGAGCGCCTCGACGCCGTCGCGCGCGACGACCACTTCGTGGTCGATGTGGCTTTGATGCAGGGCCCGCAGGGTGAGAGCCACGTCGTCGGGCGTGTCGTTCACCACGAGTATTGGACGCGAATCCATGGCGAGCGCTCGCTCTCTGGCACGGGGTGTTGCCGCGATGCAGACAGTTTCGGTGGAATCGTTGGCCCCGGAACAGCATAACTTCCGTGGCCGAGTTGGGTATTCGGAACTCTGCTTAGTCTCGTAGGCAGTCTTCATCCCTGTTCAATGTTCGTTGGATTGACAACAATGAAAAACCCCTATCTATTGACGATTTTCCGCAGTGGGATCTCAGTGCGGCTGTTAAGATCGTTACGAAATTGGGAGACTGTTTCGTCATGCGACTAGCACTTGAGGAGTTCCAGCGGCGTCTGCAGGCCAGCGGGCTCGTGACCGACGAGGCCGTCCACAAGCTCCTCGCCGCGCTGCCGGCCGATCAGGCGCCGACCGATGGCGAGCAACTGGCCCGCTGGCTGGTGCGGAGGGAACTGTTGACGGCCTATCAGGCGCAGCAGATCTACGCGGGCAAGGGGTCCGCGCTCGTGCTGGGCAACTACGTCATTCAGGACAAGCTCGGACAGGGGGGCATGGGACTGGTCCTCAAGGCGGTGCATCGGCGCATGCAGCGGGTCGTCGCGCTCAAGGTACTCTCGCCGGACGCCATCAAGACCGCGGGACTGGTCGAGCGGTTTCATCGTGAAGTCCGTGCGGTCGCCAAACTCGAGCATCCGCACATCGTGACGGCGTTCGACGCCGACGAAGACCGCGGCGTGCATTTCTTCGTGATGCAGTACGTCGCCGGCCGGGATCTGTCGTCGGTCGTGAAGACCAGCGGCCCGTTGCCGGCCGACCAGGCGGTGAGCTACATGCTGCAGGCCGCGCGCGGTCTGGAGTATGCGCACCGGCAGGGGATCGTGCATCGCGACATCAAGCCGGGGAACCTGCTGCTGACGAACGACGGCGTGGTGAAGATTCTCGACATGGGCCTGGCGCGGATCGAAGACGCGCCGGGCGATGCGCCGTCGGGGAAGGCCGATCTGACGGCGACCGGCGCGGTGATGGGGACGGTGGACTACATGTCCCCCGAGCAGGCGCTCGACACGAAACACGCCGACGCCCGCAGCGACATCTACAGCCTGGGCTGCACGCTGTTCTACCTGCTGACCGGGCAGCCGGTGTATTCCGAAACGACGATGATGAAGCGGCTGCTGGCGCACCGTGACGCGCCGATTCCGTCGGTGAGCGCGATGCTCAACGGGGGAAACCCAGGGATAGCTATCCCTGGGCTTCTGAATGCGCTCGATGCGATCCTGCAGAAGATGCTCGCGAAGCGCCCGCAGGACCGTTATCAGTCGATGACGGAGGTCATCGCCGCGCTGTCGGCGGTGGCGCGGGGCGAGACGGCGGAGATCCTAGCGACGCATTCGTCGTCGGGCGGTTTGGCGACGGGGGGCCTGTCGGGAACCGCCGTGCAGACGATGGCCACAGGCCGGACATCCGCGGTGGCGGCGGGTTCGGGAGAATCCGAGACCATGGCGGTCGGGCCAATGGAGCGGACGCTGCCCACGATTGTCACGTCGCTGTCTGAACCTTTGGCGACGCGGCATCAACATGCGCGGGGCACCAACTGGCTGTTGCAGATTGGCGTGCCGGTGGTGCTGAGCCTGCTGCTGGCCGCGGGGTTGTACTTCGCCGGCGTGTTCGATGTCGCGGGTAGGAACGACGGCGCGAACACGGCGGTGGTGACGGTGCCGACCGTGGTCCCCGTCACGAAATCGGTGGAAGACGATGTCGATGTCGGTCCGTGGGCACCGGGGGCCGACGACGAGCGGTGGCACGGAATCATCCCCCGTCCGGCGAAGCTGGGCGGCGTCACGCGCTGGCAGGTGGAAACGGTCGCCCCCCGCGGGCGGGCGATCGAGCTGCAATGGAGTCCCGACGGCCAACGGTTCGTGATTTATAGCGAGGACGAACGGGTGCGGGTCTACCGCTGGGACGGGAAGGCGATCGCGCTGGATCACATCGTCCCCGCGCTCGACGGCGGCCAGACGGTTCGGCTGAAGTGGTCGCCCGACAACCGCTGGATCGCCTGGCAGGGGGACTACACGCAGGATCTGCGGACGTGGGACACCGTCGCCAAAAAATACGGCCCGGTCCTGCACACCGGCCACCGGACGGGCCTCGCCGGCTGGAATGCGGACGGCACCGTCCTCGTTGCCGCGTCGGAAGATGGCGCGGGCGCGGGTGTGTTCTTCTGGGAATGGCCGTCGGGCCAACTGAAACATGCGGCGCGGGGACATTCGCAGACGCCGCGGTTCGCGGTCTGGTCACCCGATTACCGTTTCGTGGCCGCGAATGACGGAGAAACCGCGGTTCGCTTCTGGCTGCCCGACGGGACGCCCGCCGCGACGATTGCACTTCCCTCGGTGGCCGTGATCAAGGCGCTGGTTTGGCATCCTGATCGACCGGTCCTAGCGGTCCGCTGCGACACGACGAAGCCGAGGGCGGAAATTCGGTTGATCGATCTCGAGGCCCAGTCTGCCCCGGTTACGATTACGCTCAATCCGGACTGGGCGCACAACGACGACAGGCCGCCGCTATGGACGCCCGATGGCCAGACGATTCTGGCGCTCAATCAGGCGAAAAACTGGCAGGTTCAGTCCTTCGGACTCGACGGCAAACCAGGACCACTCTGGCCCTTCGCGAGTCACGTGTGGTCGACTTTCCGTCCCGGCACCGGTGAGTTGTTGGCTGTTGGTGGGTTGGGGCCGTCCGCACTGTGGGAACTGTCGTCCGAGCAACAACTGGCCACCATTCTTCCAAGCGGCACGACGACCGCGCACTGGTCCCCCGATGGCCGCTGGCTGGCCGCCGCGGGCCTGCATGGCGACCTGATCGTCTGGGACGCCGAGCAGCGGATCGTCGCGGCGACCCAGCCGGCGGGGCAATGGATGATCGGCGAACTGGAGTGGGACTCATCGTCGCAGCGCTTGTCGGGAAGCGTGCAGTCGACGGTCCATCAAGCCAGTCCGGCGGCCATCGCCACCTGGCAGGCGGACGGCCGGCAGCAGTCGCGAACGTCGATGGGCAATATCGGCGTGCGACACCTGGGCCGCTCGAACAACGGCCGGCAGCAGTGGGCGTTGACGCCGTCGGAGCTGGTTGCAATCGATCCGCAAACCGGCGCACGGACCTCGGTGCCTGGCGGGTTGGTCATCGCCGGACACAAAGTGACCCAAGCGGCGGGTTCGCCCGTGGACGATCGCCTGCTCCTGGCGACGTCATTCGGCAACAGCGAGTATCAACTCGCCATCGTTCACACCCAGGGGGGAGAAACCAAATCGGTGCCGGTGCCCGAGGGATTCTATCCCTACGTGATGGCCTGGAACGACAAGGGAACGCGGTTCGCCGTCTCGTGGGTGAACGCGATTTCGGGTGGGCAGAACACGGAAATCTGGGAACCCAGCCGCCCTTCCCGCATCTCGACGCTCCCCGGCGGAACCCACGGCCTCGGGATGAGATTCAGCCCCGACGGCCATCGGCTGTGCCTGCCGGGCGGGACGGCAGCGTATTTCTATCGCACCGACACCGGCGCCCAGGTCGCGGAGTTCGGCAAGGGACACGGCGGAACTCCGAACGCGGACTGGAGTCCCGACGGCCGACACATGGTGTTGTGTGTCGACCGTGGCACCCGCGGCGAACTGGAAGTCGTCAGCACGGCGAACGATTTCGCCTATGCGGAGGACTCGCTGCCGTTGCCGCTGAACATGGGCGCGGCGTGGAGTCCCGACGGGAAGCTGATCTCCGGCAGCAGCCAGAACAGTCTGGTGCGCGCCTGGAAGTCGCGCGACGGCGAATGGCGACCCGCGTGGACCGCGGTGCAGCTCCCCGGCGACGACTGGGCCACGTTCTCCGGCGGCGGAAAGCTGCTGTCGAGCAGCGATCAGGCCCGCCGGCATCTCGTCGCCGTCGTCGAACGAACCAACGGCACGGTCGAGACATTGCCGTTCCACGAGTTCGTCGCGCGGCAGACTCCGTTGCCGCCGCTGAAGTCGGTCGACGCCAAGGCGGAGCGTGCGGTGGCCACCACGCTACTCGATCTCAAGGCGCCGTTCACGGTCCGCGTGGGCCCGAAGGACGTCGCCGTCGCTCAGCGCGATGACCTGCCGAACGAGGAGTTCGTCATCGTGGCGGTGACGTGCACCGCGCAGCATCGCATCGACGACCGCTTCATCGAGCGCCTCGTACAGTGCCGCCGGCTGGAAACCCTGGTGTTGGCTGAAAGCCTGATCGGCGACGAAGCGCTGGCCTCGATCGGCCAGATGACGTCGCTCAAATCCCTCAGGCTGGCAAATCTGCGGCTGATCAACCCGCCGGCGCTGCGGCATCTGGCCCAACTGCAACGACTGGAATCGCTCACGCTGTTCGTGCGGATCGACACTGCGGCGCTCGCCGCCGTGGCGACGTTGCCGCGGTTGAAAGACCTCAATCTGTTGTCCGTCACGGGCGCGGCAGATTTTTCGGTGCTGGCTGCGGCGCCGCAGTTGCACCAACTGGTGCTGTTCGGGTCACAATTGGAAACGCAACCGACGGCCGTGTGGTCCCGGTTCGCCGCGTTGCGTTACCTGCAACTCCAGGGGCCGACGCCGCGGGCCATCGAAATCGCGGCGGCCTTGCCGCAGTTGGAGACGCTGGATCTCTACTGTCAAGCCGGGGAGATCACACCCGAGGTGCTGCGCGCTCTCGCACAGGTGCGGAACGTGCAGCGATTGAACATCACCTCGGAGTCGCCCGTGGCATTCGCCGCGTGGCTGAAACTGCGTCGGCAGTTGCCGGACTCGACTCTGCTGTTCGCGCAGGGAAAGGAGCTTCCGCCGGGCCTGTCCGATCCACCGCCGTTGAAGGGGTTGTCGTTCGACGATGTCAGGAGTTACGTGACCGTGCCGTCGTTGAAGTTCGACCCGCAACAGTCCTGCACGGTGGAGGCGGTATGTGTTGCCGAACCCATCTACTTGCAGGAGGGCTCCCAGACGCTGTTCTCCTGGGCGGACAACCGTTTCCACGTGGATTTCGTGCGTCAGGCGAAGCAGCCGGACCTGGGCGAGTGGCATGCGCTGTGGCATCCCGGTCGGGAGGATCTGGCGCTGCACCCCTTCACGTTGCCCAAACCGCTGTCGGATCTGTTGTTGCGGCGAACCCATGTGGCCGCCGTGCGCGACGGCGAGCGGCTGACGCTGTTTGTGAACGGCCGCCGGGAGAGCACCGCCTCCGAAGCGACTCCGGCTTTTCCGCAGAAGGGGTCGTCGGAGATCTTCGTGATCGGTGCGGGAATGAGGTCCGGCAATCATGCGCCCTATAATCCGTTCGCCGGCGTCATCGAGCGACTGCGGGGCTCGAAGTCCGTCCGCTACACCGACGACTACGAACCTCCCGCCGAGTACGCCGTCGATGCGGACACGCTCGCGGTCTACCGCTTCGACGAAGGCCGCGGCACGACGCTGAACGATGCGTCCGGGAACAAGCATCACGGCACGATCGTCGATGCGACGTGGGTCGACACGACCAAACCGGCGGCCGATCGGTGAGGGTCGCCAATTGTTAGCCGCGACCCGGAGGCTTTGCGGAGGGGAGCGCGTTGTCGAGCGCATCCCACGTTGTGTGCGCTCCGCACAGCGCTCCCCTCCGCAAAGCCTGCGGGTCGCGGCTAACAGCAGCGTTGCCCGTCCGTCAGCGCCGGCTGCTTTTCATCAACATCCAGCCGATGATGCCGATGAGCAGCAGCAGCCCGCCGTACTCGTACGGGCCGATGGTGTGCCAGAAGCGCACGGCGACGCGAACGTAATAGCTGTAGCTTTCGTAGATGAGATCCCACATGGCCTTCGCCCGATCCTCGAAGCCGGCATCTGCCAGCCGGCAGAAAGATAGGCCCGCATGCCACTCTAGTTCACATTTTGCGACGCGGAGGGAAAGAACGCAGCGGCTACGCCCGTTCGGTGCGCGCCGCCGCCGCAGAATCGTCGCGACCGGCAAATGCGGGTTGACGCCATTTCTTCCGTAGGGTGCAGTCGAGGCTTTGCGAGGCTCACCCCGTTGGAGTCCAGCCTTTAGGCTGTCTTCGGACGCTTCACCAGAAGACAGCCTAAAGGTTGGACTCCCACGGAAGAGGGTGAGCCTCGCAAAGCCTCGACTGCACCCTACAAAACGGGGACCGCGTGCGCTTTCGCTTCCGTCTGAAAGACGGTATCACCGAGGCTTTCCGCAAGGAGCGCCTCGGACATGCCCACCGCGGGGTTGGGAACGCATCCGATCGACGACACGCTGCCGCTCGACGCCGCCGCGTTCGCGCACGCCGCCGAACTCAGCGCCGCCGTCGAGCCGCCGCCGTCCACGGTCCCCGGGTATCACATTCTGCACCGGCTGGGGGCGGGCAAGTTCGGCTCGGTCTGGCTGGCCCGCGAGCAGAACACCGGCAAGCAGGTCGCCATCAAGTTCTACTCGCAGCGCCGCGGCGTGGACTGGTCGCTGCTGAGCCGCGAAGTCGAAAAGCTCGCGGTGCTGTACACGTCGCGGAACATCGTGGGCCTGATCGCCGTCGGCTGGGACCACGATCCGCCCTATTACGTGATGGAGTACCTCGAACGAGGCTCGCTCGCCGAACGGTTGCAACAGGGCCCGTTGCCCGCGGCCGATGCGCTGCGGATCGCGAAGCGCGTCGCGCAGGCGCTGGTTCACGCCCACGGCAGCGGCATTCTGCACTGCGACCTCAAGCCGGCCAACGTGCTGCTCGATCAGGACGACGAGCCGCGGCTGTGCGATTTCGGCCAGTCGCGGCTGGCAGACGAGCACGGCCACGCGTTGGGGACGCTGTTCTACATGGCCCCCGAGCAGGCCGATCTGAAATCGGTCCCCGATGCGCGGTGGGATGTCTACGCGCTCGGCGCGCTGATGTATCACCTGCTCGTCGGCGAGCCACCGCACCGCACGCCGGCCGCGGAGGCCAGGCTGCGCGAACCGGCGTCGCTGGAGCAACGGCTGGCGATTTACCGGCAGATCGTGCAGATCGATGCGAAGCCGACGGCTCATCGCCGCATCGCCGGGGTCGATCCCGTGCTGGCGGAGATCATCGACCGCTGCCTCGCCGTCGATCCGTCGCGCCGGTTGCCCAACGCGCAGGCCGTGCTGGACCGGTTGCTGGCCCGCGAACGACAACGGGCCAGGAGGCCGCTGATTCTCACCGGGCTCGTGCTGCCGCTCCTGCTGCTGCTGTCGGTGATTCCGTTCGCGCTCGACGCCCTGCGCGTGGCGGTGACGACGTCGCGGTCGAACCTGATTCAACGCGCCATCGAAAGCGATGTGCTGTCGGCGAACCTGCTCGCAGGCAGCTTGCAGCGCGAACTCGACGACCGCCTGAACGAACTGCTGACGATCGCCGAGGACGACGACATCCGAGCGGCGATCCAGACATCGATCGACAAGCCGCGCGACGAGCGGCTGGCGCTGTTCGCGCTGCTGGATCGGCGTCGCCGACAGGTCAACGACCGCCGCGCCGAGCTGAACCGGTCGGGCGACGTCAGTTGGTTCCTGCAGGACACCGCCGGGTTTCAGCGCTGGCGGAGTCCGGCGAGCGAGACCATCGATCGCTGTTTCGCCTGCCGCGACTACTTTCACGGCCAGGGATCGCTCAAGGCGGACGGCGAGGGGGACGAGCGGTGCGTGGGCATTCCGCCCATCACTCGACCGCACGTGTCGCAGCACTATGCCAGCGAGACCAGCGGCGACTGGAAGATCGCGCTGTCGGTGCCGGTCTTCGACCGCGCCTCCGACAGCGGGGGAGAACGGCGAGTGATTGCCGTCCTCGCCCGGTCGCTGAATCTGAGCGCGCTGCTGGCCGACTACGAGCAGAGCCTCGCCGCCGACAATCGCGGCGGGGTCGGCCGCAAACTCGCCCTGGTCGACGGCCGCAGCGGCATCTTGCTTGCGCATCCGTGGATGACGGCCGAGCATCTCAGTTCGCTGGCGAATCTGAATCAGGACCTGCGGCTCGACGAAGAGACGGCGGGACAGTTGGCGAAGCTCGTAACGCCCACGGAGCGCGCCGCGGCCAGCGATCACACGGATCGTTACGCCGATCCCATCGCACGGCTCGCTCCCACGGAATACGGCGGCGAATGGCTGGCGGCGTTCGTGCCCATCGGGTCCACGGGCTGGGTCGCCGTCGTGCAGGAGCCGCGGACGCCGGTGCTCGCGCCGGTTGTCGATCTGCAGGAACGCCTGGTGTCGACGGGCATCGTCGGCCTCTTGATGGTCTGCCTGGTGGTCGCCGGCGGCTGGGGGCTGATCGTCGGGCTGCTCAACGAACGCCGTGCGCCGTGGTTTCTCAATCGTCGAAACGCGACGACCCGTGCCGCGGGCACAACGCTGACCGCCACCGGAAGGACGTCCGACAGTGTCTAAGGAATGTGCGTCTCGAATCTGGGTGGATTCTTCCTCCGGCCCCCTCGCCCCCGTCTTCGGGGGAGAGGGTCGGGGTGAGGGGGCGTGCGCTCGCCACGACAACCATACTAACCCGAAGCGTAAGCGAGGACATGGAGCCGCCGATTCCCAACTGCCGTCGCTTACGCTCCGAGCTTTTTCGCTTCCGCGAGAGGAGGTTGGATGATCGAACGAGCGCTCGTCCTCGCTGACGCTTCGGGTTGGTATTGCTGGCAATCATCGCGCGGTGAAGCGTTCCGACCCCCTCACCCTAACCCTCTCCCCCGCTGCGGGGGAGAGGGGACCGGACACATGGTGCCACCCAGAATCGAGAGGCACACTCGTGTTTGAGTTGCTGGTGCAGGGGAACGCCGCGCACGAACGGTGGCAGACGGAGCTGCAACCGGGGCGACGCTACGTCATCGGTCGCACCGCCGCGGCCGATCTGGTGGTGACGTGGGATCACCGCGTCTCGCGCCGTCACGCCGAGATCGTGTTGCAGGACGGTGCGTTGCAGGTGCAACGATTGCCGGAGGCCCGCAATCCCGTGCTGTTCGAGGGCCGGGCGGTCAACGAGTGCCGCGTGCTGTCGGGCCGGCAGTTCGTGCTGGGGACGACGGTCTTCCGGTTGGTCGCCGCCCAGGCGACGCCGGGGGCGCAGACGCCGGTCGAGGAGCGGGCCTTCAGTCCGCAGCAGTTGCGGCGGGTCCGTTATCACGATCCGGAGAACCGCATTGAAGTTCTGACGCATCTGCCCGAAGTCATCGCCGGATCGCGCGGGGACGCCGAATTGTACGAGCGGCTCGTCCAACTTCTCCTGCGCGGCGTCACTCATGCCGAGGCCGTGGCGATCGTCAGTTGCCGCGGCGAAGACGGCGTCATCACTCGCTATTGGGAACGGCGTCGCGAAACGGCAGGGGAGCTGCGACCGAGTCGGCGGCTCGTCTACGAGGCGATCCAACGACAACGGACCAGCGTGCTGCACGTCTGGACCGGAGCCGAAGATCATACGACGGCCCCGACGATGGGGCAGGAATTCGACTGGGCGTTCTGCACGCCGGTGTCGGACCTCGCCGACGAACCGGCCGGGTTGTACGTCGCCGGACAGATCGGGGCGTTGTCGGCGGCCGGCGCGACGCTGTCGGAGAACGGCGTGCTCGAAGCCGACGTGAAGTTCACCGAACTGGTCGCCGAGATCATCGCGTCGGTGCTCAAATCGCGACGACTGGAGCGACAGCGAGCCGGTTTGCGGCAGTTCTTCGCGCCGCCGATTCTGTCCGCATTGGGGGACGAGCTCGACACCACGCTGCTGGAGCCGCGCGAGTGCGACGTGACGGTGATGTTCTGCGATCTGCGGGGCTTCAGCCAGCGGGCCGAGCACGAGGCGGACAACCTGCTCGGCCTGCTCGACCGCGTCAGCCGGGCGTTGGGAGTGATGACGCAGCACATTCTGGAAAACGGCGGCGTGACGGGGGATTTCCAGGGGGACGCCGCGCTGGGCTTCTGGGGGTGGCCGCTCTCGACGCCCGACGCCGCCGTGCAGGCCTGCCGCGCGGCGCTCGGCATCCGGGCCGCATTCCTGCGGGCCGCGGCGCAGCCCGATCATCCGCTGGCCGATTTCAGCATGGGGATCGGCATCGCCCACGGCCGCGCGGTCGCGGGGAAGATCGGCACGCACGAGCAGGTGAAGGTCACGGTCTTCGGACCCGTCGTCAATCTGGCCCATCGGCTGGAGGGGATGACGAAATGGTTCCGCGCCCCGATTCTGCTCGATGACGCCGCCGCAACGGTGATCCGATCCCGCATGTCGCCCGACGAAGGCCGTCTGCGACGTCTGGCCCGCGTGCTGCCGTTCGGATTGGAGACGCCGGTCGTCGTCAGCGAGCTGTTGCCGCCGGTCGCCGATCTGCCGGAGTTGACGGACGAGCATCTCGCCGCGTTCGAGCGCGGCGTCGAAGGGTTCATCACCGGCCGCTGGGAAGAAGCGTACCGCGCGCTGCACACGATGCCTCCGGGGGACCGCGTGCAGGACTTTCTGCTGGCGCAGATTATGCAGCAGAATCGGAAAGCGCCGCCGGAATGGGACGGCACGGTCCGGTTGCCGGGGAAGTGACGGACTGTTCGTCGCCAGGAATCCGTTAAGGTGTTGATTCCCATGCTTGTCCCCTCGCCCGCCGCTTCGGTGGGAGAGGGTTAGGGTGAGGGTGCTTCCGTCTTTGTCTTCGACCGTATTCAACCGCAGAAGCAAAAGGCCAAAAGGCACCCTCACCCCCAACCCCTCTCCCGACGAAGCGTCGGGAGAGGGGAGCAAGAGGGGGCAGGAATGAGGTCTTTGACGGTGACGACGGTGCCGATTCTGCGGCCGCATGATTCCCGCAGGCAGAAACTCGGCGAGGTGGCGAAACCACAGCGTCCTTGTCGCCGGGGATGACCTATCGTTGGATAACGGATTCCCGAGTCATGGCGCGACCGCCGGTCGGATCGTATGGTCCCATCGACGGTCGCCCCGGTGAATCCCGAGCGGGCGGACAACCGATGAACCCAATTCCCGTCTGGCGCGGCCTCACCGACAGCGTGCCCGAAGCCTCCTGGGAGGCCTCGAGCACGCCGTCGGCCGCCTTGCGATTGACCGAGATCCTCCAGGTCTTGAACGAAGCGTTCGACCGAGTCGCCAATGCCGCCGAAACGCCTCTGGCATCCGAAGCGGCGTAATCCGAGCGGCCGCCTTCCTAGTCGTCGTATCCGTCGGTCGTTGGCCTCTCCTTCCCCATCGCAGTCTTCGTCGATGATGTCATCTCAACCTCTCAACGACGCTTCCGGCGCGAAGCGATCGCGAGTCATCGTGATCGACGACGATCCGTTGTTTCGCAACCTGATCGTTTCGATGTTGCGGAAGGACTTCTTCGTCTCCGTCGCCAGCGAAGGCTCGGAAGGTTATTACAAGGCCATCGAGCACCCGCCCGACGTGGCGGTGATCGCCGTGCAGATGCCCGGCTGGGACGGCCTGAAGACGCTCAAGGCGTTCCGCGCCCATCAACTGTTGTCGCCGACTTTGGTGATGATGCTCACCGGCGACGCCAGCCGCGAAACGGTGGTGGCGGCGATCCAGGGGGGAGCGCACGACTACGTCATCAAGACTAAATTCTCGCGCGAGGAATTCCTCGCCAAGCTCAACCGTCTGTTGAGCAACCGCGAAGCCCGCACGGCGGCGGCGGCCATCGAACCGCAGCGTGACGCGGAGTTCCCCACGCCGACCGAAATCTTCGCAGAGCCGCACGGCCGCCGGTTGCAACCGCCGCCGGCGCTGGTCGCGGTGTGCGACGAACCGGATCTGGAGTTGTCCGATCCGAAGCTGCAGACGGTGCTGGACTCCTGGGATTAACCGGCCGGCCGCGATCTGCGGCCGCCGCCCCTAGTGGTTCAACCGACCTGAGTTGACCGAGATTTGGGTGCCACTGGCGGCAGCTTTGGGCCGCCAGTGTCTTTGTTCCCAAGCCCACAATTCGCACTGGCGGCCGAAGCCCGCCGCCAGTGGCACCCGTCATCTCAGGTCGAGACACTAGAGCCGGGGCGTGTCTCCCCGGTCTTCCATTCTTCACGCCGATTGTCCCGCGCAGCATGGCGAAGCGCCGCGCGGACGATTACGCTGCTGCGATTCGTCGGCGGAGCCGATGACGTGTCTGCCACGGATGGCCCGCCTGTCGCTGATGGTGGCCTTATGTCTGCACGGATGTCGTCGAATTCTCCCCGCATCGCAATGCCTGCCTCATCGGATGTCGAGTTTCTTCAGGGTCTCGCGTGGGAGCGCACTGCGCCGCGCGACATCGTCGCGGCGGCCGCGGTCGGCGATCCCGCACGCTTCGCCACCGTCTACCGCCAGTGGCTCCGCGGTCAGCAAGCCGACGCGCGGGCCAGCAACGGCCCATTATTGACGGCCTGGTCGCTGGGCGCCGGCGTGGACCCGACGGTTGCGAAAGCCATCGCGGCGTTCGCGCCGACCTCGAATCGCAACCGTGCGCGACGGCCGGTCATCAAAGCGGCGGCCGGCTGGACGGATCGCGCTCAGACGCTGATCGCGGCGTTGCTCGATCAATCCGCCGCGGCTCTGGCGACGCCGGTCGGACAACTCGCCGCACTCGAATTGCTGGCGACGGGCGGATCGCGGCTTCCGGTCGCGGACTGGTGGTCGCTGTGGCGGGCGACGTGGTCCGCTGCAATTGTCGGTGAAGACGCGACCGTCGCTCCCGATGTCGCATTGCTCCGCGACGGCGAATTGCCGCTGCTCGCGGGGATGGTCTTTGGCCCCGTGCTGGGGATGTCGGCGGCCGCGCGGAACGGACGGCGCCTGCTGGGCCGCAGGCTGATCGCCGAGACCGACACCGACGGCACGCCCGCCAGCACCTTGCTGTCGCGGCTGCCGCTGTGGCTGGCCCCGCTGGTGCGGGCGACGGTCTGGTCGCAACGGTTCCATCAGCCGTTGTGGAACGGGGAACAGGCGGCCAGGTTCAACGACGTCGTCGAGCGGACCGTGGCGCTCAGCCGGGCCGACGGCCGTCTCGCATTGACGAACGGTCTGCCGTCCGAACCGTTGCCGATGCTGCTCGTCGCGGCGGATTTGTTGGAGTGGCCGGCGGGGCATCCGGCGCGGAGTTGTCTGCAATCGGTGCTGCGGCTGCAATCGCAGCCGACGTTGGTGTCGAAGCTCCGCAAGCCGAGCATCGCCGTGATGCCGTCGGTCCAGTCCGATTGGGCGCGGTTCGCCTTGTTGCGGACGGACTGGTCCGCCGGGGCCGCGAGCGTGGCGGTGTCGCATCACGCTTCGCTGCCGGAGCTGGACGTCACCATCGACGGACAGCCCTTGATTCATGGCCCGTGGGGACTCGACCTGCAACTCGGTGACGCAGGGGTGGAGCTGGCCGATGAGTGGGCCTGCGTCTGCTGGGAATCGGACCCGGACGCCGACTACGTCGAGTTGCAGATGACGGGACCGAAGCGGTTGCGGGTCGAGCGGATGGTGCTGCTGTCGCGGAAGGATCAGTTTCTGTTCATCGCCGATGCGGTCAGCGGTGCGCCGGCGGGGCGGATGCACTATCGCAGCCGGCTGCCATTCGCGCCGGGCGTCCGCGGCGACCGGGAGCCGGGCCGGCGGGAACTGCGATTGACGATGTCGCGGGCCAAGGCGCGGGTCTTCCCATTGGCGTTGCCCGAAGACACGGTGAACAGCACGCCGCATCGCTGCGAACTCGTCGACGGCGGCCTGGTGCTGGAGCAGACGATCGACGGGCGGGGGTTGCTCGCCCCGCTGGTGATCGACTGGCATCCGCAACGGCGCTCCGCGGACGCGCTGTGGCGGCAGTTGACCGTGACCGAAAACGGCCGCGTGCTCGGCGGCGACGCGGCCGGGGCCTTCCGCTGGAAAGTCGGCAAGGACCAGTGGCTGGTGTATCGCAGTCTGAAGCCGGGCGCGGTCCCCAGGGCGGTGCTGGGTCAGCACACCGCGAACGAAACGCTGATCGGCCGGTTCGACGCCAAGGGGGAGGTCGACACGATCGTCACGATCGAGTCGTGAGCATGGCGCGGCGGCAGCACATTGATCGGAGATCAAGTACGCCGCAGGCGTTCGATCACACAGCCCAGGGTCGCGAGTCCGCGAGCGCACCCTGGGGCAGTGTCGTCCGAGGCGCATCGACCCTGAAGGGGTCGCATCACCGGTGGTGTCGAACCCTGATGAAACCCCTTCAGGGTATGGGTTCGTGGTCGTTTTCCACCCAGGGTGCGCTCGATGACTCGCGACCCTGGGCTTTGAGATGCTACGCCTTCGGCGTAAAGACCATGCGGTTTGGAAACCGCGGCTGATCAACCAACTCGTCGGTGCGCTATTCCTCGTCCTGCCTATTCAGCAGGGTCAACAGCTTGTTGGACAGCGACTCCTTGGTCGCGGTGCTCTTGAGGACGTAGCTGGTCGCGCCGGCCTGAATGGCCTCCAGCACGGTTTCCCGCTGCGCGTCGCCGGTGAGCATGACGATCGGCAGATCTTTCAATTGGGGATCGTCGCGAAACTTGCGCAGCGTGAACAGGCCATCCCAGCCCTCCATCTGATAATCGATCAGCACGATATGGGGCCCGGACGATAGCGCTCGGGAGTAGCCATCCGGTCCATCCGCGGCGTCGACCACGAAGAACCGGCTGCGCAGGACGTGGCGGAGCCACTTCCGGTAGTCCGGATCGTCGTCGATGGCGAGCAGCCGCGGTCGTTGAATCATCGGACCCTGCCTCAAAGCGCCCACGCGGTCATTCCTCCAAGCGGAAATGCCGGCGGGTGTGCAGAACTATGGCACGCCCGGCTCGCGGCGCGGCGGTTTTACCTCCCGCGGCAAGATCTCAGAGCGGCAAATCCCTCGGCAGCGCCCTGCTTTGAGACGAGTGTCGATTATGCAACGTCTCGTCGCTGACCGCTGCCAGCCGCACAATCATTGCCGACGGACTACGTCCGGGTGGCGGTGCCTGAGTCACTTTGCCGTTCACGAAGTTGAGCGAAGGCCAAACGCGTTTTGTCCGCAGATTTCACAGATTCCGCAGATGAAGTCAGGCAGAGGACAGCACTCAAGAAATCAAGCCCCGACAGAGTCCAATGTCTTGAATCTGCGTAATCGGTGAAATCTGTGGATGAAATCCTAGCCCGCCGGTCAGATTCGTGGACTGCGTTGCATGGCACCCGGCGAGCGCCCGACTACGGCCGCACCAACTCGTGTTGCCGCAGCCAGTCGGCGGCCCGCAGCGGCCAGTCGGTGGGGCCGGTGGCCATCGGGCGAGGCCGCATGCCGTAGCCGTGGCCGCCCCGTTCGTAGACGTGCAGCTCCGCGGGGATCTTGCGGTTGATGAGCTCCAGGAACAACAGCGTGCTCCCCTGAGCGAGCGAGCCTTTGTCGTCGGCGCATTGCGCGATGAACATCGGCGGCAACGGGCCGTCGAGTTTGATGTCGGCCCGCAAGGCCTTCGCGGGTTCGTCGTAGATGCGGTACGGATACGCCAGCAGCAGGAAGTCGGGACGATGCGTGACCCCAACCGGCGGCTCGCCTGGAATACGGCGGTCGTTGGTGGCGGCGATCAGCGTCACCTGCCCGCCGGCGGAGAATCCCAGCACGCCGATTTTCTTCGGGTCCACTTGCCACTCCGCGGCCCGTTGGCGGACGATCTCCAGGCCCCGTTGCAGATCCTGCACCGGTCCGGCGTTCGGTTCGGTGTGCTTGTTGGTCGGACAGCGATGCACCAGCAGAAACGCGGTCACGCCGAGTTTCTGCAGCCACTCGCACGCCTCGGCGCCCTCGTGGCCATCGGCGAGGATGCCGAACCCGCCGCCGGGCACGACGATCGCCGCCGCCCCGCTGCGGTTGTCGCCGGCGGGGTACACGAACAATCGCGGATTGGAGACGTTGTACCGCCTGGCGATGCCGTCCTTGCCAACCTCCACACGCTCGGGGCCGTCGGTCACCACGCGCGGCTCGGGAAGCCCGTCCGGCCAGAGAATGATCTCGGCCGGCTCGGCGGCGAGGCCCAGGGTCGTGGAGAGCGCGAGGAGACATCCGAGGCAGGACAACAGCGGTGCGTACGACATCGGAGCGCGGTCCTTGGCGAATCGGGAGGAGATTTCAACATCGTGTGCATGAGGCACGTTGTCTTTTCACTCCCCTCGCCTGCCGCTTCGGTGGGAGAGGGGTTGGGGGTGAGGGTGCCTTTCGCCTTTTCTTCTGCGGTTGGCGACGGTCGAAGAGAAAGCCAGAAAGGCACCCTCACCCTAGCCCTCTCCCACCGAAGCGGCGGGCGAGGGGACATGAGGGAAGGCCGAATTCACAAACTGCGTCTTGCACTCTTTCAGATCCGCACCTCACCACTTGGCCCGGGCGCGAATCTTTTCGACGATGCGGCCCTGGTAGATGTTCTTGCTGCGGCCCTCGTGGTTCTTGGCGCGGGCCGCCTTGCCGAAGCGGACGTCTTCGTCGAACGTGCCGGCCCCCTGGGTGAGCAGGCCGCCCAGGTGCTTCTGTTCGGGACTGTTGAGGAAGTCGTACAGGAACCGGGGGAAGCTGGGGTTGAAGACCGCGAGCAGCGAGAGCACGCGGTTCAGTTCGTAGAAGCTCGGGTCGCTGCGGGCGGCATCCCAGCGCGTTGCGACGGCGAGCGACGTCGGCGTCAGGTTGTCGACGGCGTGCCACCACCACGGCGGATTCAGCAGCACGTCGCCGGGATTCAGCACGACGGAATAGCGCGGACAATGCTTGAACAGCTTGTACGTGTTCAGATCGCACTTGTCGGGCATGGACACGAGGGCGGCGAAGGCGAGCACGCCGACGTTGACGCTGGGGTACACCATCCAGGTGTTTTCGGGGTCCACGAACCACCACTTCTTCTGGCCCTCGATCATGTAGAAGAAGTTCCAGATGCCGGCGCAATGCAGGCCGCTGCCGGTGGCTTTCTGGCCCACGAAGAACTGCGAGAAGCGGTAGTCCCGGCGGAGGTAGGGCTGCAATTTCGGAATCGACAGCTCTTCGATCAGTTCGGGAAACGCCCGGAACGGGGCGTCGGCGTTGGCGCAGTAAATCTTGGGATCGCGGACCTGTTTCAGCGGACCCATCCAGTCCGATTCCGGGCCGGTGAGGTTGACCTCCACGTCGCCGCACTTCTCGACGACGTACTCGAAGTTCCACCGCCTGGCGGCCTCGGTCTGCAGCGCAAATTCGCGCAACACCACCGGCATCGGCGTGCGGACGTACCGGTCGTAGAACTCTTCGGGACTCCCCTTCCGCCAATCGTATTCCGGCAGCGGAATCTCCTCCGTGACGGCCGGGCAACGGGCGGCGACGTCGGCCTCGATCTTCTCGATCAACTCCTTGTGCCGGGCGATCAGCCGCTGGGCGCGCGGCTCTTCGTCTTCCTGCGCCCAGACCCGGCGATAGTAGAGCCGCTTGAGCGCGACCAGATCCCAGTAGTTCCCGCGCGGCAACTCCCCCTTGCGCTCGCGGAGCGCGGGTTTGCCGTTGAAGTTCATGTAGAACGGTTTGATGAAGAACCACGACACGATGAACTGTCGGATCAGCAGATAGCCGACCACCCCCAGCGCGCGAAGCCGGCGTCGGCGACGGGTGCGGCGGCTCTCAACGACCGGCTGGCGGGGTGGTTCCGCAACCACGGGAGATTCGACCGGGGTCTGCGTCGTTGACATGTCCTGGAGCCCTTCCGTAAGCATGCGGGATTCGCAGCGGTCCCGAACTGGAAGCCCAAGCAGGTCGTCGATTGGCGGAATCCCGAACCGTGCAAGATCCCCGCCAAACGCGAATTGTGGCATCTCACAGTTACAGTCGCAATGCGGATCTCTCCCGGCGGGAGCGATCGCAGGTGGTCGCGAATTGACGGGGACCGCTCGTTGCCGCACTCCTTCTTGGCCCCGGCAGGGGCCGCAGATTGTAGCCACGAGTGAAGCGCAGCCCGCATCGGGCGGAGCGCAACCCGTGGACATCGTGTGTTGATAGGACCCGTCCCGGAGGGCCGGCGGAAGTTCGTGGTACGCTTCCTTTGCCCCTGCCGGGGCAATTCTCACACGCTCAACCCGACCACGGGTTCCGCGTCGGGCGGCCATGCCGCCGCGCCGCTCCACCCGTGGCTACAGCCCGGTCGCCCCTGCCGGGGCTGAGAAGCCTGTGGAACACGACACTCAATTCATAACCACACCGGGAGCGATTGCAGAATGACTGGACGTTAACCCACACGCTCCCGCGGCCCGACGCCCATCAAACGGGCGTAGTCGCCGAACTGCGCGTCGATGCCGGCCGACGTCAGGCCGAACTGCTCGGGCGAGTACCGGTGGACGCCGTGCTTGTGCTGCGGATTGTCCTGCATCCAGCGCTCCATGCGGTGCTGGAATTCGTCGCTCAGTTCGTAACCGAAGCGCTCGTAGATGAGCCGCACGGTCCCCAACGGATCTTTGACCAGGTCGCCAAAGCGGATGTCGCAGATCCGTTCGGGGGACTGCTGGCGGGCGGCGAGGGCGTGATCGAGCATCTGCGACATCAGTCCGGCGACCTTCGGACCCAGGGTGTGGGGATCGACGGCGTCGCTGTTCTTGCCCCACATGACGGCCACCAGACTGCACGCCGACGGGATCACGTTCGCCGGCTCGCGGTGCGTCTGCACGAAGCAGCCGTCCGGAAAGACCTCCAGCATGGCCCCGATGCCCGACAGATGCAGCGGCGACTTGGTGATCCAGTGCCGGTCCGTCGTGTCGCCCCAGCCGATCATCTGAAACTGCCGACGATAATCGCGATAGACGGGGAGCAGTTCGGCCGGAGTCTTTGCGAGAATCCAGTCGAGGTAATCGTCGACCTGGCCGTCCATCACGAAGCCGGGCGTCATGAACGTGTTGTTGAGCAGCCACGTGCATTCCTCCCGGCCGTCCGGGTCCACGGGATGGATGTGCTTCATCTGCGGCATGATGCCCCTGATGAACCGCAGGCTGCGCCGTGTCAGCCGGCGACGCGGATCGACGGTCTCCCCGTGCAATAACGGGTCGGGTCCGGGGTACAGCGTTTCCCAGGTCATCAGCGGCCGGCAATGCGGGTCCTGGCTGAGCAGGTTGTACAGCAGCGTCGTCCCGGTCCGGGGGAGGCCGATGACGAACAACGGCTTACGCATCGGAGCGTCGGCGGTTTCGGGATGCTTGAGGAAATGATCTTCGAGCTTCAACCGGTTGATCGAGTACTGCACCAGCCGTTCGCGAACGAGAATCATGCCGAGCGGGTTGAGGTCGGCCGTCCGCTCGAACGAGTCGCACAACCGTCGCAGGCCCTCCAGGAAGCGCTCGTCACCGAACTTGGCGAACCCCGTGCGGCGTTTGGCGGCGCTCAGGATCGCATCGGGATCGAGCCGGCGCTTCAACCCGCAGGCCCACAACATTCGTCCGCAGCCGTTCACGAGCCGCATGGCTAGATTGCGGTACGGCCGCTGAGCGGGATTCACCGGCGACGAGGACACGGGTTTCGGGCTCCTGGAAGGCTCGGTGACGGTGTTCGGCGCGGCTGATGTGATCGGCAATGGTTTCGTCGCCCGCGCAGAATCGCCCGCGCGGGCTGCGTTCGCTTCCTGGGCGTACAGATTGCGGGCGATGAACGAGCCGGCGTCCTTCGCCATGCGGTCCAGCACCTCCGCCAGCAATTTGCGATCCGCGTCGGTCGCCCCGGCGCTGTCGGTCAGCGTCACGGCGAGATGCAGCGCGAGTTGCGGTTGGTCCTGGGCGAGCAGCTCCTGCACGCGCGCCCGCAGCCGATCGGCACCGATCAGCCCGGTCAGCTCGGCCCCGGCTTCTTCGCGGGTGACGGGGAACAACTGGGCCGGATTGCCGCCCCACCAGCCGGCGTATTGCCGCAGCACGTCCCGGACCACGAATTCGCAACACCCGTACGTCTCACGGAGGTACGGTCGCGACTGCAGATCGGGTGGCAGTGGAATCCGCTCGGCCACGATGTCGTCGGGCCAGCGGCCGGCATCCAACCGCTCGACCACCGCGTCGTGCAGATACCGCAACGCCCGTGCGGTCTCCGTCAGCACCTCGCCGCACACGTCGCCGGAGAACGATTGCAGATGCCCGGGAATCAGGTGTCGCGGCTGCCGCGCCGCGATCGCCTCCAGCGCCGTCGCCCAGCCCAGGGTGGACCGCTGGACCTTGTTGGGATTGCCGGTGTTCGGCAGCGAACTCAGCAGCAGATCGCCGACGAGCGCGACGCGGCGATCCGGCAGCCAGACCCAGGTCGCGTCGTCGGTCTCCGCGTCGGCATGATGCAGTTCCACCGGTTCGCCGTCGAGGTCCAGCGTGGCCGTGTCCGCATACAACCGATCGGGGCGGACAAGCCGCGGCGGAATCGACTGCGGCTTCGCCCGAAAACCGAACTGGCGGCGGTTGATCTCGGCAATCCAGCCCGGCATCCGTTCGTAACGCTCGAACCGCGCGACGATGCGTTCGTGCCCCCAGATT
>JAWXBB010000709.1:0-20672 GCA_034439795.1 Planctomycetaceae bacterium
TCACGCGATGTACGAACTCGGAATCGAACCGAATTTCTGGGCAGAATCCGCACCTGCCCACGAAATCACCGCTTAGCCGCAATCTGTGGGCAAAGCCGGGCTGGTCGTCTGGAATTGCAGCGCACCCGCCCGGGGCCGGCTGTTCCCTGCGGACGCGGCCTCAATACACGAACGAGACGCCGATCTTGCCGATGCAGACGTCGTCCCGGCCGCTGACGGCGCGGGCGCTGTCCGCCGCGAGGTGCAGGTATTGCACCGACGTGTTCAGGAACCACTGGCCGTGCCGCGCGGGGAGCGGCAGGGCCACGCTGGTCGTCATCGCGGTCGAGAAGTAACCGAGCGTCGCTGCCGTCGTTGTTGAAGTAATAGTGATCGGCGCTCAGGCCCCAGTCGATCGGCAGGCTCATGCCCACCTTGCGGCCGCGCACTTCGAACCGCCACGACGGTTCGAGGCCGACGTTGAGAAATGCGTCCTCGGTCCCCTCCCCGTCGTTGAGTTCGCCGTACAGGCCCACGAACGGCCGCAGGCTGCACGACTGAAGCCAGTCGAACTCGTCGTTGAGCGACAGGACGTCGAAGCTCGCCTTGGCGCCGAGCTCGTGGACCGGCGACCGCATCAGCGGGTTCATCGTGTAGTAGGCGTAGCGCGCGTCCAGCGCGAAGCCGTTGGCGGTGGTCACCGCCCCCAGCATCACGTCCGACATGTCGGCCATGCGGTTGCCGGAATCCCAATTCGCGCTGTGAAACAGGGAGACGTAGGGCTTCACGACGACGTCCTCGTCGAACGTGTGGACCGTGAACACGTTGAGATACGGCTGCAGAATGGGCCCCTGGTCCGCCTGCTCGTAGCCCCGGAAGTAAAACGCGGACGTGAAATCCGCGCCCCCGGACAGGCGGATGGGGAACGGATCGGCATCCTCTGCCGATGCGGGGGCGGCCGGCGTCAATCCGGTCGCATCGGCCCGGCAATTGGGACAGGCGAACGACGGGGCTTCGGAAATCAGCGCAACTGCCGCCACAGTCAACGCCACCCGCACGAAGCGTCCTGCCATGTTCGCCTCCCTGCCGCCCGATGCGGTCCCCTCGCCCGGCGGCCTCCGTGCCGCATTTCGACAGTATCGAGGGGCCGCCACGGCCGGCTTGAGACGATCTCCATCGCGAGGTTTATGGGCCTGGCGCCAAAGTTACGCGAATGCTCGTCTTGCGAAGCGTCCGCACGGCCGACACGGCCGTGGCACACGGGACCCAAGACTTCACTTCGCCGCCAGGTGGGTCTCGAACCACGCGACCATTTCGGTGACGGCGAGCTTCAAGTCGTCCGGGCCGAAGCCGTGGCCGGCGTTTTCGTATTCGACCAGCTTGTTCGCAACCTTTTCTTTGTCGAACGCCGTCCGAATCTTGCGGCTGTGGTCGATCGGCACCAGATCGTCCTTCGCCCCGGCGAGCAGCAGTGTGGGCGCGTCGTCCGTCGTCACCATCATCAAAGGGGAATGGACCTTCGCATTCGGCATGTCGAGGTCCAGCGCCGGGAAGCGGCTGTACGCCGGCAACCGATCGGGGGCGTCCTTCACCATGATCGTCAGGTCGGTCGGCGCGACGAACGCCACCACCGCCTGCACGCGATCGCTCACCCGGAGGACGGCGTCTTTGTCGTCGGCTTTTCCCTCATCCGACGCGGTGCCGAGCATCAACGAGAGATGGCCGCCGGCGCTCATGCCGTACACGCCGAGACGATTCGGATCGACGCCGAACTTTTTCGAGTTCATGCGAATGTACCGCACGCTGCGACGGACGTCGGCGACGGCTTCGGGGATGCCATACCGCGGGCTGCTGCCGTGCCGCACTGCAAACACGGTGAACCCCTTGCTCGTCAGCGGGACGAACGCGGCTTGCATCTGTTCCGGAGGCGCCCACGAGGAATACCAGCCGCCGCTGACCATGAACAACACCCCGGCCCCGTTGGCGTGCTTGGGAGTGAAGACGTCGAACGTCATCGCGAGGCCGTCTTTGTGCCCGTAGACCACGTCCGGCGCGATCTCGACGGCCGGGTCAGCCCCGCGCGAGAGGGTCGGAGCCAACAGCAGACAGCAGAGCAGCAGCGTGCAGCGCATGGGATGTCCCTGAAAGGTCGAGGTGAGGAGTCGCGGTGCCGCGTCAAAGTTCCCATGCCGGTGGAAGCCCGTCAAGCGTGCGGCGGGAGCGCTCCCCTGCGCAGAGCCTCCGGGTCGCGGCTAACCAATCCTCCGCGCATCCGGATTGGGCAAAGTGGACCGCATTCAGCGCGGGTGCGCTTCCGGTCAACTCGGACTGATGCGTTGCGGTTCGCGGACTCGCGGCTTCTGCGCTGTCGAGCCTTGCCGTTCATCAAAAAACGTCTTCGTGACGACGGCTTTCGCCCGCACCGCGAACGGCACGGCGCACAATTACGTGCGGCCCGCTTGCGATTGGTTCCCTTCCCCTCGGAGACCCGCACATGTCACGCGGTAGCCTTTCTGACTGGCTGGTGCTCGGTCGACCCACACACGTGGATCTCTCCGCCCTGTACGATGGCTGGCTGTGCCGGGCGGTGTCGACTGGCGACAGCGACCAGTCGGCTCCTGCGACGGCCTGGTGCTCTGCCCCGGAGCCCCAGGCCGCGCCGGAGTTCATCTGGGCGAGTCACCCGTCGTAGCTGCCTGCCTTGTGACAGCGGGGCGTGGGCTGCCGGTGTGTCGCAGGATGATTCCTCGCGCCGGTCAGCCGCAGCAATGGCCTTTCGTCCGCGGGTTCCCAATGGAAGTGTGCCCGCGGACGACGTACGGACCCGCCCCCCGGACCGCGCATCCGGCGGCGGCGGATTCCACCCTCTCGAACGTTCGATGGAAGTCCCCGGCCCACTCCCCGGCCGGGGACTTCTGTTTTTTAGCCAGCTCCCCACCGTTCTCTCTTCGCGACGCCGTCCGATCCTGACACAATGGAGTCCACGCGACGAACGCTGAGTTTCAGTAGGGTGCAGTCGAGGCTTTGCGAGGCTCACCCCGATGTGGCACGACGGGGTGAGCCTCGCAAAGCCTCGACTGCACCCTACAAATCAGCGAGCGGCAAGAACGGAATCGCCTTGTGGGAATCGCAACCCGAAGGAGCTGGCGATGGTTGTGACCGAATGGTGCCGAATGAGCATGGCACTGACGATGATGTCGTGCTGTGTAATGGTCGCCGGTGCGGCTGATCCACCCATCAAGCCAAAAGCTGACGCCGCTCAGATCGACCGCTGGATCGCGGAACTCGATCATGACGACTTCGCCGTTCGCGAATCTGCGACGTTGTCGCTGGCGAAATCGGGCGTCGCCGGACTCCCCGCATTGATGACAGCCGCTCGCGAGGCGTCGCCCGAAGTCCGCATCCGTGCCACGCAGGTGCTGGCCGCGTGGTACGCTCGGCCCGACAAGGACGCGGTCGACGCCGTCGAGGACGCCCTCGAGCAACTCCGCGACGCCGCAGGGACGGTCGGCGATCAGGCGGACGTGACGTGGGACAGCCAGCGCCGCGCCCGCGAACAGCGGTGTTTGGCGCGCCTCGAAGAACTCGGCGCAGGGATCGAATACCGCGAAGACGCTTATACCGTCGATCGCGAAGAACCCGGCGTCCGGAATCGGCCGATTTCGCACATCGCCATCACGCCGCGATGGAAGGGGGGCGACGACGGACTCAAGTACATCCGCCGCATGAGGCAGACGCCCCTGTCGCCGGGCTTCATCGTGTATCGAGTCAACGGCAACACGGTTTCGGCAGCCGCGTTCCAATCGCTGGAAGACGCCGGGCACCGCGTGGAAAAGCGGGGTGCCAAGCTCGGCGTCGGCAACGGCAACGGTTTCGGATTCAATCCGGCGCCGGTCAATGTTCCCGGCTTCCGCGTCGAGAGCATGAAACGCGATTCGGCGGCCGAGAAGCACGGCCTGTTGCTGGACGACATCATCACCCAGTTCGGCGACAAGCCAGTGACCGACTTCAACGACCTCGTCACCTACCTGCTCGCCACCAAACCGGGCGACAAGGTGGAGTTCACCGTCCTCCGCGAACAGAAGGGAGAACGGGTGACGGTCAAGGTGACGGTGGAGTTGGGTGACTGGTAGCAACTCTTGCTCCCTCTCCCGCCGCTTCGGTGGGAGAGGGTTGGGGTGAGGGTGCTTTTCCGCTTTTCTCACAACCCGGAGCGCCAGCGACGGCGTCCGAAGATTTCTTTTGCTGCCCGGCTGCGCCGTCGCTTGCGCTCCGGGCTGCGAAAGCGAAGAGAAATACACCCTCACCCCCGGCCCCTCTCCCACGAAGCGTGGGCGAGGGGGGAAAGAGTCACCAGTGCATCACATACCCGCCGTCGACGTTGATCGCCTGACCCGTCACTTCCCCCGCGCGGGACGATGACAGAAACACGATCATCGCCGCGATGTCCGCCGGTTGTTGCCAGCGGCCGAGGGGGACCACCGTGCGGACTTTTTCGTCGGCCCATTCTTCGTAGCTGCGACGGCGGTCGGGCGGCTGCTGGTCGTGCCAGGCCTGCCAGACGGCGCGGTTGAGCGGCGTCTGCACCATGCCGGGGCAGACCGTATTGACTCTGACGCCGTGCGGCGCGAGGTCCTTCGCCAGACACTGCGCGAAGTTGATGTTCGCCGCCTTCGACGCGCTGTACGGCGGATCGGTCTGCGAGCCGACCTGCCCGGCCACCGACGCGACGAACACCATCGTTCCCGACCGCCGCGATTGCATCACCGGAGCGACGGCGTGCGCGACGTGGACCATCCCCATCACGTTCACATCCAGCACCCGCTTCCAATCGGTTGGGGCGAGATTCGTGAACGGAAAGCCGAACTTGCCCGAGCCGATCGCCGCCGCATGCGCTAGATGGTCGATGCTGCCGAGAGCCGATAACGTCTGTTCGACGGCTTGCCGAACTGCGTCTTCTTGAGAAACATCGCACGGGATGCCAACGACTTCGCCGCCCGTTTCCTGCCGCAATTCGGCGACTGTCTGTTCCAACCGATTCGGCAAATCCCACACGGCAACGCGGGCCCCTTCGGCGAGGAATGCCGCCGCGGTGGCCCGTCCGATGCCGCTCGCGCCGCCGGTGACGACGGCGACGCGGCCGTTCAGTTCTAAGTTCAATTGAGTTCCTTTGCCGGCCCGGCCGCTTGACCCTTGCCGAACGCCGTCGCTATCGTGACGCGAACTTCCTTGCTCTGCAATCAGGCGCTTTTGCCGCCGCTGACGAAAGCCACTGCGATGTCACGCTCGTTGTGCTCGGGTCTCATCTGGAGTCTGGGATTAACGGCGGTGGCCAGCCTCGCCGGCTGCGGGACCAACATCCCCAAGGAGACGACCTCGTCGGCAACCCCGTCCGTCGAACTCGGTTCGTCCTCATCAACAGACGCCAGCCCTGCCGTCCCGACAGCCGGGCTGAAACGGATCATCATCCTGACGAACAGCGCGTCGTCGTATTGGGATCCGTGCCGCGCGGGCGTGCTCGATTCCGTCTCGCAGCTCAAGCTCAACGACGCCGGCCTGACCGCGGTGATGGAAGTCAACGACGGCACACTCCAGGGGCAACTCGACAAGCTGCGGCAATACGGCAGCCAGACCGACGTGGCGGCGATTGGCATTTGCCCGATCAACGCCACCAATTCGGCGCTTGTCGACGAACTCAAGAAATTCCGCGACCGTGGCATTCAGGTCATCACCATCGATTCCGACTTCGATCGCTCGCTGTTCCGCGACACACGCCATGCCTTTCTGGGCACCGACAATGCGGCAGGGGGCCGGGCGCTTGGTCAATGCGCCTTGGCGCTGAGGCCGGAAGGTGGGAGTTACGTCGCGTTCGTGGGTGAGACTGGCGCCCAGAACGCGATTGATCGGATCGCCGGCCTTGTCGAAGGTGCCGGTGAAAAATTCACGTCGAAAGATACGATGGCGGACGCCACCGACCGGTCGCGCGCCCGCGAAAACGTCCGCAACGCGATCCGCAATCATCCCGATCTCAACACGCTGGCGGGCATCTGGTCGTACAACGCCCCGGCGATTGTGGACGTTGTCCGCGAATTGAACGTCCGCGAGAAGTTCAAGGTCGTGGTGTTCGACGCCGAGCCGCTCACGATCCAGGCGATGAAGGACGGCGACGTCGATGTGCTGATCGTGCAGGACCCCTACGCGATGGGATATCAAGGAGTGCGGATGCTCGCCGCGCTGGTCAAGAAGGACGAAGCGGTGCTGTCCGAGATGCTGCCCAACTTCGGCCAGCCGGACGGCGACCTGTTCGACACCGGCCTGAAGGTCGTCGTGCCCGGTGACCAGTCCCCCATCAAAGCCGACCTGTTCACGGGCAAGATCACCCACATGACGCTGTCCACGTTCCAGGCGTGGCTGGACAAGTACGGCCTGTCGGGTTCGTGAATCTTGAGATGTGATCGCCCCAGAAGCCCAGGGGTCGCACCCCCTGGGCCTGCTTCCCTGCCGCTCCCATAGTGGAAACGTCCTCCGCGTGAATTCCCCACCGTTCTGGCGCCGGCACGAATTCAGCCTGCTGCTGTCGGTGATGGCGGTCGCCGTCATCACGGCAGTGCTCGACGTCCAGCACAACTACTGGCACAATCCGCGCGACACCGCCATCGACCTCACGCGGCAGTGGTCGATGCTGGGGCTGTATTCGCTCGGCGCCGCTGTGGTCATCATCGCCGGCGGGATTGATCTGTCGGCCGGTTCGGTGATCGCGTTCAGCGGCACCATCTGCGCGACCTTGCTGCTGGTCCTCGCCCCGGAAGCCATGACGCGGTCGGAACCATTGCCGCAGTGGGTGATTGCCACGGCGATCGCCGGCACGATGCTGTCCGGGTTTCTGATCGGCAGCCTGCATGCGTGGCTGATCACCGTCGTCGGGTTGCCGCCGTTCGTGGCGACGCTGGCGACGCTGGTCGGACTCCGCAGCCTGGCCCGCGCAATCTGCGAATCGGCAACGCTCGCGGTCATCGGCGGTTCGAGCACGCAGATCGGCCTGTTCGACCGCAACTTCCGGTATCTCGCCACATCGGTGTGGATTCCCGCCGTCGTGCTGATCGTCCTCAGCCTCGCGATGTGGCTGGTCCTCAGCCGCACGGTGCTGGGCCGGCATCTCTACGCGCTCGGCGGCAACGAACAGGCCGCGCGGCTGAGCGGCATTCAGACCGACCGCTTGAAATGGGTGGCGTACTGCGTCAGCGCGATGCTGTCGTCGCTCGCGGGGATTCTGTACATCTGCGAGCAAAGCGTCGCCGACCCGCAGACGCTCGGCCGCGGCTACGAACTGAACGCGATCGCCGCCGCAGTGGTGGGGGGATGCAGTTTGCAGGG
This sequence comes from Planctomycetaceae bacterium, assembly GCA_034439795.1. Lineage (GTDB taxonomy): Bacteria > Planctomycetota > Planctomycetia > Planctomycetales > Planctomycetaceae > DSVQ01. Next base: position 7,354 of record JAWXBB010000709.1, read on the forward strand.
GGGCGTGGGCACGGTCCCCGGCACGCTGCTCGGCGCGTTGTTTCTGCGAACGGTGATCGACGGCGTCTCCAAGATCATCAAAACCGGGGCCGACGTGTACGAGGGGTTGATCGTCGGCGTGGTCGTGGTCTTCGCGGTGGTCTTCACGCGCGGACCGGAAGCCACGCAACGGCAGCGGTCGCTGTTCGCCGGGGCGCTGGGACTGGTGACGGTGGTCAACCTGACGCTGCTCGCCGGCGTGCTGATGGCGCTCATCGGCTCGCGCTTGCTGGGCAGCCTGGTACAGATGAACGCGCTGTGGCTCGCCGGGTTCAGCATGGTCGCGGTGTTCGCCTTGCTCTGCCTGCTGCGGCAGCCGTGGTCGCCCGCCACGCAGAAGCGGCTCGGCCTTGTGTGGGCCGCGTTGACCATCGCCACCGGCATCGGCGTCGATCGGTACTATCCGATCGCGCAGACCAATGCCGCGGTGTCGGCGGTGAAGCAACTCGGCGGCAAGGTGGTCAGCAACGACGCGGGCATCGTCGTCGATCTCAACGACACTGCGGTCGATGACGCCGCGTTCCGACGATTGGAGCCGCGGCTGGCGGCACTCCATCCGCTGGTGGAACTGCGACTGCGGGCGACGAAACTCACTGACAAGAGCGTGGACGGCATCGGCAAGCTGAAGAAGTCGCTGAAGACGATCGACATCCGCGGATCGGGGTTCACGCCCGGTGGGGCGATGCGCTTGCGCCGTGCAGCACCGGATGCATTGGTTGTCACGGAACCGTAGTCAGTGGCTTTGTCCCCTCGCCCGCCGCTTCGGTGGGAGAGGGTTAGGGTGAGGGTGCTTCGGCCTTTTCTTCTGGCATCGCGATGAAAGATAAAGACACCCTCACCCCCAACCCCTCTCCCGACGAAGCGCCGGGCGAGGGGGGCAAGAATCCCCTCATCCGGTTCGTCGACGTCACCAAACGCTTCCAGGCAGTGACTGCGCTCGAGAATGTTTCCTTCGATGTCCGACAAGGCGAGTTCCACGCTCTTTGCGGCGAGAACGGCGCTGGCAAAAGCACGTTGATGAAAATTCTGTCCGGCGTCATCACCGATTACGAGGGGCGGATCGAACTCGACGGAGAACCATTGACGCTGACCGGCCCGCGCGACGCCGAGACGGCCGGGATCGCGATCATCCATCAGGAATTGAACCTCGTTGGCGACCTCACGGCGGCGGCGAACATCTTTCTCGGTCGCGAGAAACGGATCGGCTGGTGCTGGCTCGATGAAGCCCGCATGCAGGACGAGGCCCGGACGCTGTTCGAGTCGCTCGAGTGCCAGGTCCGGCCGACCGATCACGTCCGCGGCTTGCGGATCGGCGATCAGCAACTGGTCGAGATCGCCAAGGCCCTGTCGCTGAAGGCCCGGATCGTCATCATGGACGAGCCGACCAGCGCGCTGACGGAACCCGAGGTCGAGCGGCTGTTTCGCGTCATCGCCCGGCTGCGCGAGCAGGGGGTGACGCTGATCTACATCTCGCACAAAATGAACGAGGTGTTCCGTTACGCCGACCGCATCACCGTGCTGCGCGACGGCCGCGTGGTGCAGACGCTGGACCGCACGGCGACCACGCCGGCGGAGATCACGCGGCTGATGGTCGGCCGCGACATCGAAACGCACCGGTTTCACTCCGAGCGATCCCAGGGGGACGAAGTCGTGCGGGTCGAGCAACTGTCGCTGCCGTGGCCCGGTCATGCCCGGCGGTGGCGGCTGGAGAACATCGACCTCGCCGTGCATCGCGGCGAAGTCCTCGGCATCGCGGGCCTGATGGGGGCCGGTCGGACGGAACTGCTCGAATGTCTCTACGGCAGCAGCCCGCAAAAGCCGCAGGGGCGGATGCTGCTCAATGGCCGGGAGGTCGCGTTCGAGCATCCCGCCGCCGCGCTCGAGGCCGGCATTGCGATGGTCACCGAAGACCGCAAACGCTACGGCCTGGTCGCGCCGATGAACGTCCGCCAGCACATCACGCTGTCGAATCTCGACGAAGCCGTCACCGGGGGACTGGTGAGCGCCTCGGCCGAGCGAACGTGCGCGACGGAGTCCATCACACAACTGCGGATCAAGACCGCAGGATCGGAAGCCGCAATTTCGAGCCTTAGCGGGGGCAACCAGCAGAAGTGTTTGATCGCAAGGGCGCTGCGGACGAAGCCGTCGCTGCTGCTGCTGGACGACCCCACGCGCGGCATCGACGTCGGTGCGAAGGCGGAAATCTACCGCCTGATCGACGAGCTCTGCCGGCAGGGGCTGGCGATCATCATCACGTCCAGCGAACTGCCGGAACTGCTGACGGTGTGCGACCGCATCGCCGTGTTGTGCGAGGGGGTGAAGACCGGCGAATTCGTCCGCGGCGAATTCACCGAAGCGGCGATCTTGGAAGCCGCGACGGCGCGGTTTCGCGCGGCGGTCTAATACTAACCCGAAGCGTAAGCGAGGACGGGGCGTTAGAGGTGTTCGTGGTCAGTTGTGCGTGACGAAAGAAGGTGCGACGGGGTGAGACCGGGTGCCATCACCCAGCCCGGAGCGCCAGCGACGACGTCTGCCTGTCGCTACGGACTACGGACACGGCTAACGCCCCGTCCTCGCTGACGCTTCGGGTTAATATGAGAAAAGCTCGCCGTCGCTTGCGCTCCGGGCTGTGATCTCTCTCACTATCGCGTCCACATGCTGTTCACTGCGGCGGCTCGATAACGGCCGGTTGGGTGTTTGGCGGGCGGTAGATCACAACCAAAACCAGGAATGCCACGGCCGCGAATCCGAAAGTGGTCGCGGGGGGAAGCTTCCGGGCTTGAATGATCGCATGGCACACGGCGTAGAAGACGCCGGACAACGCAATGCCGATCCAGTTCAACAGATTGAGCGCGGCGACGATGCGGCCCTTCTGATTCGCCGGCGCTTCGGTTTGCAAATACACCTGCAACGGAACGCTGAACAGACCCGCGGACAAGCCCACGCCGATGAGCGCCGCCGTGGACCCCATTGAACCCAGCAGCGTCTTGCCGGTCATCGGCCCCGGCATGGCCAGCAGGCCCAGACAAAAGACCAGTCCCCAACCGCCTGCGGTGACCAGCCAGCCCCGCACGCAGTCGCGACACAGCCGGCCGGCCAGCACGCAGCCGAGAGCGATGCCGCACCCCGTGGACGCGGCCATCAGCCCGGTTTGCACGTCATTCAAGCCCAACTGCAGTTTCGCCGTCGAGTTAATCGCGGGCGGGTACACCACCCCGGCGGCGAACCAGAACAGGGACGAAGCCGCGATGCAGCCCGCCAGATCGCGCCGCGTCCACAGCAACAGCGCCGTTTCGCGCGTCATGAACAGGCCCGTCAGCCTGAGCGGCAACTGCGGTGCCGCGGCGGGCAGCGGCCGGATCGCCGACGCCGTCGCCAGTCCGCCCAATGAGATGATGAGGCACGGAAGGCAGACCGGCCACAATCGGTCGCCCCACAGACTCGGTCCGTATTGGACGACAACTCCCGCCGTCGCCAGGCCGAAGATGATCGCGAGGAACGTCAGCATCAACACCGAGCCGTTGGCGCGGGGGAGATCGGCCGGTCGCATCAGTTCCGGCAAGATGCCATACTTGGCGGGACCAAAAAACGCGCTGTGAATGCCGAACAAGGACAGCACGCCCAGCGGAGCCCAAATCTGCCCCGTAGCCAGGGCGGCCGCTCCCAACAGGACAATGACTACTTCGGCCGATTTGCAGGCGAGAATGACCGTCCGTTTGGAATACCGGTCGGAAAAGACGCCGGCGAGCCCCGACAGCAGGACAAACGGAATTGCGAAAAGAATCGAAGCCGTCGATTGCAAATCGGCTCCGCCCGCTTTGCGAACCCGTTCGACGCACAACAGCAGCACCAGTTGCTTGAACAGATTATCGTTGAACGCCCCCAGAAACTGGGTGATGTTGAGAGCCCAGAAGCTGCGGCGGTCGGAAGGCGGCAACGCGGCGGACATGGCAACCGATCGAGTCGAAATGGTGACGAGGACGCGATGCGTTTGGGCATCATCCCGGGTCACGCAGACAGTAGGGACTTTCCGCGAGGCTTGCCAGTGCAGTCGGCGTCGCGGCGCATGGGGTTCGGCATTGCGAAATCTTTCCATCCGGCAATCGCAGGATTTGACAGGCCCGGAATCGTGGCGTACGGTTTCCGACAGGGCCGATCGTCTCCATTGCCGGGCGCGAGATCCAGGGATTTGTGGGGGGAATGTCGATGCTGCCGTTCTTGCGAAATCTGCTGGTCGACGACTCCGCGACCACGGCCGTCGAATACGCCGTCATGCTCGCCATGATTCTGATGGTGCTGATCGGCAGCGTGATGTTTTTCGGCAACGCTCAGAACGGCTCGTGGGGGAGGATCGACAGCGAACTCACCGGCCACGGCTTCGGTCCTTGAGGCCGTGGCATCGGCATCGCACGGAGGCTCGCTGATGCACCGCTGCTGGATCGGCCTGGGCGGCAATCTGGGGGACGTGCCCGCCACGTTTGAGCGGGCCGTCGAGGCGTTGTCACACGCGCCGGGCCTGACGCACGTCGTCACCAGCCGCAACTATCGCACCGCTCCCATGGGCGTCGCGGCGGGAAGCGCATTCCTGAACGCGGTCGCCGGCTTCGATGTCGTGCGGCCGCCGCTGGAGCTGCTCGATCTGCTGCAAGCTGTTGAACAGAACTTGGGCCGATTGCGGACCGTTCATTGGGGGCCGCGGACACTCGATCTCGACCTGCTGTACTACGGCGACGAACTGCTGCAACTCTCCCGCCTGACGCTGCCGCACCCCGGCGTGTGGCACCGCCGCTTCGTGCTCGACCCGCTGGTTTTCGTCGCGCCGACGTGGGTCGATCCGGCATGGGATTTGACCGTCACGGCGCTGCAGAGTCGGCTGGTTCAGCGTCCCCATTGCGTCACGGTCTTTGGCGCGACCGATCACCTCCTGGGACAACTCCAGACCGCCCTTTCAGAGTGCGCTCTTCCGGTGGAATTGCGCGACAATGACGTGACAGCGGCATTGCGCGGCGGAGTGGTGGTTCAACTCGGCCCGGTCGTCACGCCGCTCGTCCCGCGCTTCCGGCTGGCTGCTGACGTCGCCCCAGACGAGCTCATCCGCACCATCACCGATGCCGTGACAGCCGCGTTCGAGGAACCACGTGCGGTTTCCGGCTTGTCCGCTTGATGGTCGCCTGAAACGCCATCGCGAGCAGGTGCCCACCTCGCATTGCGATCGGATGCGGATCGAGGACGATGGTGTCCAAGGTTGTTCCCCGGGCCGTACTTGAGCTCACAGACCCACGACCAGCAGCAAGATTCCCAAGCCCACGGTTTTCGCAAACTCTCCGGCAGCAGTGGCTAATCGTTGAGCACGCAGCCCAGCGGCGAATCCACAAAATCGTGATTTTGAACTGCCGGCTCGATGACACAACTCTCGTCCCCACAATGAGAAAGCCCTTCGGCGTGCTCGCCGAAGGGCTTCTCGTTCGGGACAGTGGAGGCGCAAGGACGCGAATTGAACTTTTTCTACAGGGCGTGTCTCGTTGGGATGGCGACGTGCGTCGCTGCTTGGACTGATGCAACTGATGGGGACCGTCAACATTGAGTCGACCGGAACTTCCGTCAGACGGCGATGTCAATGCTTCGGCCGATCCTGCCGACGCGCACAAGCGGGAAGGCCGAATTCCCTCGATCCGACTTTGGTTGACTCTCGGTGTTGAGTTCTGGCAACACCTTGCGAGCCTGCTTGGACTGGAGACTGGGTTTTTGGTGTGAGTTCGCGAGGTCCAGTCATGTGAAACTGGGTACAGTCCCAGGGCAAACGCATCTTAATCCCCAGCATTTCCCGTGAGGATGGCTTCGAGGACGTCGTTGTTTCAGCCGGCCTGGAGTCGTTTGCCGCGGAGGCTGCTTTTTAGCGACGTGTCCTGCTGCAGAATCGACAGTGCCAGCCGGCGGAAAATGGATGCGATTTCCGGCGCGTTCCCCTGGCGAATCCGGCTCGCATCTTCGGTCAAAGTGACATCCAGCACCCAGGGCAGCGAATTTTCGATCCCCCAGTGACCCCGCCGAGGCTTCGCCAGCTTCCTCACCGCCGGCGGCAGGCTGCTGATGAAGAACACGACCTCGTCCGTCTCCTTGGTCCGGAGTTGGCGATGACGGTCGACCATGCCGATGGTGGCCAGGTCGGCCCACGCGCCCGTTTCACGGAGTTCGGACGGCGCGGGAGCGACGTAGTCTTCCCGGCGTTCGAACCGGCCGTGTCCCTGCTCGGTGGTGACGAGCCGCCGCAGGCCCGGCACGCGGTCGTCCCGCTCGCCGGACCCCACGAACAGGTTCTGGATCGTGTCGCGCAGCGTCCGCTGGTGGCCTTTGACCGTCAGCACGTCGTCGGCACCGCGGGCGCGGATCGCGCGGGCGGTCTGGGTCTGACAGTGCATGGCGTCCAGCGTGACGACGGCCCCGGTCAGTTCCAGCAGTTCCAGGAGCTTCGGCACGGCGGTGATTTCGTTCGATTGGTCGTCCACGGCGACCTGACCCAGACACAGCCGCAGGTCGCCGGCCCAGGCGCTGACCACGTGCAGGGCCGCCTGCCCGGACGCCGTGTCGAACGAGTGCCGCAGCGTCTTGCCGTCCAGGGCAATCCCCTGATCCTTCAGCGACCGGTTCAGGTGCCGCACCCAGCGCTCGAGACAGGCCAGGAACTCGTCGGTGTCCAGCCGGGCGAACACGCGGCGGTGTCGTGCGAGGGGCTGCCGTGGGGCAGTTCCAGGAACCGGGCGAACCAGTCGTGCTTCCTCCGGCCGAAGCATTCCACGTCGGCCCAGCCCTCGGCCCCGCAGATCGCTGCGCACAGCGCGATGGCCACCATGTCGGTCAAAGAGTGAAGTTTCGTCCGCTCGATGCGCGGATCGGTGAGTTCGTCGAAGTGTGCCAGAATGACCGGCGCGGTTGTAGAAATCACAAGTCGTCCTCCGTGCGGGAACACGCTCCGCGAGCCGCCCACGCGGCCCGCTTGACTTGTGAACTCCCCCTGCAACACTTACGCCGCGGTCAGAAGATGCGATAGCCGTGGGTACAGTCCTGACAGTGTAGAGGTGGGTGGAGCCCCTCCTGCGTGGTCATATGCGACTGGATACCGCGCGGCGTTCAATTGTGCTTGTTGTGATGTCGCAGCAAACTGGGGTTGTGAACTGGCCGTTCATCAAACATATTCGATACGCTTTCTTCCTCACACTGAAGGAGTTGACCAACTCCTTCTCAAACCGCTTTGAACCGGCTCCAAGAGTTATGCGCCGAGACTCGGCCGATCTTCCGACCGATTTATCGCATCGGGTTGCGCTGTACCTGATGCCGATCATCCTGTTGGGATCGGTGTTCCTGCGGATTCGATTGCTCTCGCTTCCCCTGGAGCGGGACGAGGGGGAGTATGCCTATGCCGGCTGGTTGATGCTTCAGGGGGTGCCGCCCTACGCGGAAGCGTACACCATGAAACTGCCTGGGATTCATGCGGCCTACGCTGTCGTTCTGGCGCTGTTTGGCCATTCTCCCGAAGGGATTCGCGCGGGACTGGTCGCGGTGAACCTCGCGGCCATCAGCCTGATCTACCTGTTGGGGCGGGAGTTGTTCAGCCGACTGGGGGGCGTGACCGCGGCGGCGACCTACGCGGTTCTTTCCCTGGGGCATGCCGTTCACGGCTTCATCGCCAACGCCGAGCATTTCGTGCTTGTTCCCGCGCTGGCGGGCGTCTGGCTGCTAGTCCGAGATAACGATGGTTCTCGACGAACAACAATCTTTGGAGAGGGACTCTGCCTGGGGTTCGCGGTTCTCGTCAAACAGCCGGCGATCGTCTTCGTCGCGTTCGGGCTGGTGTGGATGAGCTGGTCGTGGCTGTGCCAGGGATTCCCGGCGCCCCGGCAGTTCGTCGCGAGAGTCGCTGTCTATCTTTCCGGCCCACTGCTGCTCTACGGAGCCACGTGTCTGTGGATGGCAGTGTGCGGGACTTTCGCGAACTTCTGGCGATGGACGGTGGAGTACCCTCGGGGCTATGTGTCTCAAGTCTCGTGGTCCGAGGGCGCTGATCTCTTCCTGCTGACCGCGATTCCGATCGTGATCTTCGCCTGGCCCGCGCTGCTGCTCGCACTCCTGGGAATGTGTGCTTCGCTCCGCCGGTCGGGTCGATCGACTCGGGGCGCTTTCCTCGTCGCGTTCGGACTGTTTAGTTTTCTGGCAGTGTGCCCCGGCTTGTATTTTCGGGAGCACTACTTCCTGTTCGTGCTTCCGAGTGTGGCTCTCGCGGCTGGCTCCGCGATCGATGACACAGCTCGCAACATTCAGAATCGGGGGCGGCTCGTCGCTCCCCTGGCTTTGGCGTCGGCAGGCCTCGCGTGGAGTATTTACTCGGAACGCGACATCTTGTTCCGGCTGCCGCCGGTGGAAATTTCACGCCTCATGTACGGCGTGAATCCCTTTCCCGAGTCACCGGCCATCGCCGAATACATTCAGCGGACCACGCCCCCTTCGGCTCGAGTGGCGATCCTGGGATCGGAGCCGCAAATCCTGTTTTACGCCCGCCGCCGCTCGGCGACGGGCTTTCTCTACATGTATCCGCTGACGGAGCGACACCCCGATGCGGAGCCGATGCAGCGGCAGATGATTGCCGAGATCGAGGCCGTCGACCCGGAACTGCTGGTGGTCGTGACCGTGCCGACCTCCTGGTTGTATCGTTCGAGTTCGCCGAGGCTGGTTTTCGATTGGATGAACGACGATGTGCCGCGACGATATGCCCTGGAGGGACTCGTGCCCATCGGAGAGGACGGGGCGACGCGGTTTCTCTGGGGAGCAGAGGCCGCGGCATTCGCCCCGCATGCCCCCGTCGCCGTCAAACTCCTGCGGCGTCGGCGATAGGGAGTCGTCACGGCGAACGCAGAGTGTCCAAGGCGGACCGCACTTCCGCCGGCAGGGACATTGGCAGAGCGTCGAACCGGGCCAGTTCGTCAGCGAGTTCTTCCCGTTGACCGAGCCGCTTCAGGTTCAGGCAGAGCAGGAGCCGCGCCCGGAAATGGTCCGGCTTCAGTACCAGGGCCTGACGGAAGTGCGAATTGGCCTGCGCGAGATCCCCCTGGTCGCTCAACACGAGCGCCAGATTGTAATGGGCGATGGGATTGTTCGGCCTGATCCGCAGGGACTCGCGCAGATGCCGTTCCGCCTCGCGGGACTGCTCGGGAGCGTCCATCAGTGCGGCGGCCAGCGTCGCGTGGGCCAGCCAGTTGTCGTCGGTCACCTGCAGCGTGTGGGTGAACAGGGAAATAGAATTCCGCCAGTAGCGGGTCTGGTTCCAGGCCAGAGCACTTGAAACCATCAGGACCACCGCCGCGAACACCGGTGCGACGCGCGGACTCTGGAAGCACCATCGAATCACATCAGCCGTCAACCACGTCGCGGCGATCAAAACCCCAACCAGTGGAAAATACATGTACCGGTCGGCCCGCGCCTGGTCTCCCACCTGAATGATTCCGATGACGGGCAATAATGTCCCCAGATACCACAACCAGCCCGTCAGCAGATAGGGACGCCGCTGCCGCTGCAGCCATGCCCCCGCCGTGATCCCCGCCAGCAGGACGAGGCACGCCGCGACTTCCCACCAGCTTCTCGCAGTTGGCGAGTAAGGATAGAACACCGCAAGGTTCACCGGCCAGAACGTCTGACTGAGATACATCACATAACTGACGACGGCATTCGAAAGCCGGCGGTCCAGCGGAATCCGTTCCCAGGACTGCACCGCCTCGCCCACCGTTTGAGTCCAGAGGGCGACGAAGCAAAAGACCGCACTCAGCGCGGCAAACGGTGCCTTTTCGCCGATCAATCGCAGCAGCGATCGTGTCGTGACGGTCGATGTCATCCGCTGCAGCGGCCAGAAATCAAGCAGCAGCAAAAGGCAGGGAAGCGTCACGAACATCTGCTTGCTCATCAGGCTGAACAGCAGGCAGAACCAGGCGGCCAGGTACCAGGCCGGCCGATGCCCATTCAGAAAGTGGGCGTAGCTCGTCAGGGAAAGCAGCCCGAAGAACGTGCTGAGCATGTCCTTGCGCTCGGTGACCCACGCGACCGATTCGACATGCAGGGGATGCACGGCGAACAGTCCGGCCACGACGAAGCTCTTGCCGGTTTCACCGGTCAGTCGGCCCAGCAGCGCAACGAGCAGAAGCGTGTTGGCGGCATGCAGCAGAACGGCCGTCAGATGGAATCCGCCGGGCCAGGTCCCGTACAGCTCGACATCGAGCATCAGCGACAGCCACACGAGCGGATGCCAGTTCGCTGCGTATCCGCTGGGATCAAAAGCCCATCGGATCGACGCGGGCGACAACCCCTGCAGAACGTGTTCGTTCTCGGTGACGTATTGCTGATCGTCCAGCTTGACGAAGTCGAAGCTCAACGTCTGGCCGTAAACCAGCAGGACCAGCAGAACGAGCGCCAGTCCGTAGAGCCGCGGCGGGACCGTTCCTGGTCGCCGCGACTCTGGTCCGCGTTTGGACATTCCGCCCACAGCCGCTACCTACCCGAGTGGGCAACCATCGACAGACAAGAGTGTCCGGTCTTGGGAGATTACTTCTTGGCGGCGCCGACTGTGAAGTCGAACGTGCCGCCGGTGGCGGGAACATCAATCACCTGCTGGTGCGCCCGCTGCCGTTCGGGGATCGATTCTTCCGCACCGACATCGGTCGGACTGATGCCGGCGGGGACCGGCTTGCCATCCGCCATCAGCCGGGAGAACGTCACCGTATACGCTCCCGGCTCGATGCCCAGCTCGCCGCTGCGGTGCGTCAATTGATATTTCCCATCGGAACCGGTCACGCCCGACGCTCCGGTCGACTTGGTCTGCCCCGACGGACTGAAATTGACAGTCACGCTGGCGGCCGGCGCACCGTCGATTTGAACCGTGCCGCTCACCGGCGCGAGCTTGGGGACGGGGGCGCCACCGCCGCCACAGCCGGCGAGGAAACCTATCATGCCGACTGTCAGCAGGCTGAATCCGCAGAAGCATCGCACGAACATCCAACAATCTCCACGAAAAAGTACCGGGTGCATCCGCGACCTGTGGATGCACCCGGTGTCTCGGATTGACAGTGAGAGGTAGTCACTGCGCCGCATACTGAGGCGCACCGGATTGCCGACGCTAGAATTCGCCCAACACGCGCCCGTCGGCGATCATCGCCAGACTTTCCTGAACGGCCTTGTCAAGGTTTTCGCTGATGAACCTCACAGACCCGTCACCCATGAGGGCGTGCATGCCTCCGGTGTGGGTGCTCCCGGGCGCACCCCATGTACCGAGCCGACCGGGAACCGAGGTGAGTGGCAGAGCCCACGCACAGCACGGCCAGTCGTTAATGCCTCGTTGGGGGGGGACGGGGGTGGCGGCAAACGGGTTGCAGCCCACGCAGAAGTCGACGCCGCCGCCGACCCACTTGGAATAACCCCAAGTGGAGGTGATGCCGTCCCGAATGTCCAGCGTCGTTTCCGCGACGGCGACGGAATTGCTCGTGCCGTCGGTAATGTCTCGGATGCTGGCCGAGGTGTTCACGCCAAACATCCGACGCGCCATCCGGGTGGTTCCGCTGATGCCATCCCAGAAGGTGCTCCCCGGCGCGTTACCGCTGTAGCGCCACACGTTGAAATCGTACGACGTCTTGGCCCCGAACCGACCCGCCGTGAAGGCCGCGGCCGAAATGTGGTAGTGTCCTGCCGCAGATGTCTGGCGATAAAACTTGTCACCGTTGTCGCTCGGGCAAAGGAGCGCGGTCAGCGACCTGGACACAGCCACCGCGTTGCCATTGTTGTTCGGATCGCTGGAAAACGTCCAGGGAGCATTGAACGACCCGGCCGGCTCACTGAAATTGATTGTGTTATACAGCGGCGACTGATCGATGTACGGGAGCAACAGCGACCAACCACGATGGTTCTTGGCCCGTCCCCCGGTAGCCGTCATGATCCCGGCGGACGCAGCCGTCATGGAGCCGTCGTTCATCGTCGAGTACGGAAAGATGCTGAACGAGTCGTGGTAGTTGTGGAGCGCCAGGCCGATCTGCTTGAGATTGTTCCGGCACTGCGTGCGGCGGGCGGCCTCGCGGGCCTGCTGCACCGCAGGGAGCAGCAAGGCGATGAGGATCGCGATGATGGCGATCACCACCAGCAACTCGATCAGCGTAAAGGCCTTCGGAGACTTCGGCGACCTGCGGGACATGAGATCCCTTTCCAATGAGGAATGAGCCGGAAAGAAGACGCGCTGGAGAACCCAGCGAGGGCACATCAACATCAATTCATACCGATTTAACCCGCGCCGATCAAGCGCGGGCCGTATTTTTCCCCGATTTGTCTGGAACCGCAAATTGGCGTGTCTGCAATGTGCAAACGCTGGGCCAAGCAGCGGTCGTCATCCCGGCAGGGATGTCAGCCATTAGCCGGGGGTCGCGTCTTCGCGCACCCCCGGACACAGGCCCGAACGCGCACTCTGGCCGACCCCAGCGGGGTCGTAGCGGCTCGGCTGCGACCCCGCCGGGGTCGTGGCACGAAGCAACGCCGTTGACCGGGGGTGCGCGAAGACGCGACCCCCGGCTAATGGCTGGGATGCCTCCGGCATCAGAAGAAACCCGCCTGCCAGTACGCTTGCCCGGCGAACGACTCGCGCCTTATTGTCCCATCCAGCTTTTGCTGTCACCTCCTGCCTGCTGGGACGCCGTGCCCGACGCAACGAACCATTCCGAGCGGCGTCTCGTCACCGCGGCCCTCTGCGTCGCGGTGGTGTTGATTCCGGCCGGGTCCTGGTGGATGCTCCCGCGTGTTCCCGCCTGGGGACCAAGGCTGCCGACTCCGTCGAATGGGAGCACGTTTCCGTCCACGCCCTTGTCGTTTGACAAACGACCATTGGATGAGGCCGCGAACCCGCCGCCGTGGATCACGAACTGCCAGATCATCGACCTGGATGGAGACGGGTTGCAGGATGTTCTGGCGTGCGACGCGCGCTGGAACCGGGTGGTCTGTCATTATCAGGAAAGCCCGGAAAACTGGCGGACCGAGGTGCTGGGGACCAATCTCATTGCGCCTGCGCACGCCACCGTGGTCGATCTGGATGGGGACGGCGATCGCGACGTGCTGGTCTCGGTGCTCGGCAGCATCTGGCCCAGCGATGACGTCATCGGTCGCGTCGTCTGGCTGGAGAAGACCGACGCCGGGTTTGAATCCCGAGTGTTGCTGACGGACGTGCGGCGCGTCGCCGACGTGCAGCCCGGCGACTTCGACGACGA
>JAWXBB010000710.1:0-9550 GCA_034439795.1 Planctomycetaceae bacterium
CGACTACGCTCACCGACGGCCGGCTAGCGAGCGGGATGCACGGCGTGCTGGTCGAAGATTTGCAGCGGACGCTCAACGCCAAGGTGACGCCGCCGCCGGAGTTGACCGTCGATGGCGAATTGGGTCCGGGCACCGAGCGCGTGTTGAAACTGTTTCAGAAGCAGGCAGGCCTCGCTGAGACTGGCGTCACCGATGCCGCCACGTTCGCCGCGCTGGGGCCGTTTGTGCCAGCGGGGAATGGCGGGCCGGAACCCGTCGCCTCCAAACGGCCGGCGGATTCGCTGGACGGGCCGCCGATTGTCCGTTGCAAATCGTGGACGATCGGCGACGTCGCCACCGGCAAGCTGTGCGGCGGCGATCAGGCCGACACGTCCCGCGACTTTGCCAGTACGACGAAGATCATGACGGCGTACCTCGCCCTCAACGCGATGCAGGCCACGCCCACTTTGGCGGACGAGGTCGTCACATTCTCAGTCGCCGCCGACCTCACCCCGGGCAGCACGTCGGAGATTCGCGCCGGAGAAAAGTTGCCGCTGAAAGAGTTGATGTACGGTTTGATGCTGCCGTCGGGGAACGATGCGTCGGTCGCCATCGCCGAGTTGCTCGGCAGCCGGTTCGCCCCGCCGGATGGGAAGAACGAAGCGCCGCCGCTGGAACGCTTCGTCGCCGAGATGAACCGCACGGCTCAAGCGTTGGGGATGAGCCAGACGAAGTACGTCAACCCGCACGGGCTGACGCACAGCGAGCACAAGTCGACCGTCAACGACCAGTTCAAGCTGGCCTGTGCCGCGCTGAAGCTGCCGCTGTTCCGCGACTTGATCCAGACGGCCCGGAAGGACGGCGTCGTCACCGGACCAGGGGGCTATCAGCGGACAATCGTCTGGACCAACACCAACAAGCTGCTGCAAATGGACGGCTTCGCCGGCGTGAAAACCGGCACCACGAGCGCCGCGGGGGCGTGCCTGGTCTCGCTCGGTTCGCGCGACGGAAAGGAAGCGGTGTGCGTGGTGCTGGGTTCGACGTCGTCCGACGCCCGCTACGTCGACACCCGCAACCTCTTCCGCTGGTACTGGCGCGAAACGATGAAGTGAGGAAGCCCAGGGACAGCTGTCCCTGGGCGTCTTGGAACCACGTGCGTCGCTACACGCCAATCGCGTCGTACTCTACCGACCGGTACATCGTGCGCGTCGCGCGGAACCCCACGCTGCGATAGAGTTCCACCGCGGCGGCGTTGTTGGCCGTCACCTCCAGACACACGCGGTGCAGGCCCGCCTGCTGGAAGCCGACGAGCGCCTGCAGCACCAGAATGCGACCGACGCCCAGCCCGCGGTGAGCCGGCGTGATGCCGAGGTTCTGAATCGAGCCGAGATGCTCGGTCAATGCCACCCCTTGGATGGTGCCGCATTCTTCGGCCTGTTTCGATCCCGGTTCGGCGTGTGCGACCAACCACGTCGCTTCCGGGATGAAGCCGTCCTGCCGGGCAATCTCGCGCATCAGCCGCAGACAACCCTGGTAGTCGCCGAGACACTCGAAGACCGACGAATCGACCTCGTCGCGGAAGCTCTGAAACTTCACCCAGGCATGGCGGTCCTCCTGCCCGACCTGCCACGGCACGAACCGGTAGCCGCCGGGCAATGCCGGAACCGCGATCGTCCCCGCGGTGAGGTCGCACTCCATGCGGAAGCGTTTGTAGTAGTGCGTGGTCATGCCGCGACCATCGTGCCGCGCGGCGGGAGGGTTGTCCACGAGGGAGGAAGCGCGAAACCGCAAGCGACGTTGGCGATTTCTGGGGAGCGACCAGTGTCGAAATGCCGGGATGATCACGCGGCGCGGCGTTGTGACGTGAACGCGGGGACGCTCGGTTCCTCGAAGTTCAGCGTCTTGCGGATGGCGTAGTTGGGCATGCCGCGGACCTCGAAGAAGATCCGCGAGCAGAGTTCGCCGAGCATGCCCATGAACAGGAACTGAGCGCCGAGCATCGCCGACAGTGCGGTCAGGAGGAGCAACGGGTTGCCGGTCATGTCGACGCCGCTTGTGATCTTCATGCCGACGGTCGTCGCGCACGCGAGGGCGCTGACCGCCCCGCACAGGAGGCCGATCATGCCGAACAGCTTCATCGGGCTTTGGACGTAGTGGATGAAATACTTGACCGTCAGCAGGTCCAGAATCACCCGCGTCGTCCGGGAGATGCCGTACTTGGACTGGCCGAACCGGCGGGCGTGGTGGTTGGTCACCACTTCAACGCAGCGGGCGCCGCGCCAATGGGCGAGGATCGGAATGAACCGGTGCATCTCGCCGTAGAGCTGCAGTTCCTGAGCGATCTCGGTGCGGATCGCCTTCAGGCTGCAACCGAGGTCGTGGACCGGGAAGCCCGTCACTTTGGAGATGATCCAGTTGGCGATCTTCGACGGCAGCTTGCGGTTGATGAACGTGTCCTGCCGGTTCTTGCGCCAGCCGTGGACGAGATCGTACCCTTCGTCCAGCTTGTCGAGCATCATCGGAATGTCGGTCGGGTCGTTCTGCAGGTCGCCGTCGAGCATCACGGTCACGTCAAACGACGCCGCCTGGATGCCGGCCTGCATCGCCGCGGTCTGCCCGTAGTTGCGGCGGAACTCGATGACCTTGACGTGCGCGTCCTCCGCGGCGAGCTTCGCCAAGGCCGCACTGGAGCCGTCCTTGGAGCCGTCGTTGACGAGAATCAACTCCCACGGCCGGTCGAGCTGCTGCATCACGGACCGGATGGCCTCGTGCAGCAGCGGGATATTTTCGACCTCATTGTAAATCGGCACGACCACGGACACGCTCATCGCGGCTTCCCTGCGCGGAGACGAACCCCAACCCGACAAATCCCTCGCCGGGCGGCAATCGCCGGGCAGTGTCTCAAATGCCTGCCGGAGCGTAAAGACGGGATTCGGCGATCGAAGAAGACTAAAGCAAGTGTCTCACGCAAAGGCGCAAAGCTCGCAAAGGAAGACTGAAGGCAATGAAGTGACTGCTAACTCGAGAAATCTGAATCCCCCCCACCCCAACTCTTCACCTTTGCGAGCTTTGCGCCTTTGCGTGAGGCTCTCTTCTCCCCGTTCCCGCAATTCTGCGATGTCCGCGGTTTTCTCCCAGTCCGGGGCGACTAGAATTGGGAACGCGGCGGCGGGATGGAAAGACTTCGGGGGTCTCGGTTAAACTGCCGATTCCAAGTTGTGAGCAGTCTTGCACTTCAGGACGGGGCGGAGAGCGGAACATGGCGAAAGCGGGTAGTCGCAAGAAGGTGCCCAAGTTCATTGCGGTGATCAACGCCGACAATTGCACCGGCTGCGAAGCGTGCCTGGAGGTCTGTCCCGTCGACTGCATCTATAAGGTGCCGGGCGAGACGATCTCAGTGTTGCAGTCGTTCTGCGAGATCGACACCGAGCGCTGCGTCGGCTGCGAAGTCTGCATCCACATCCCGACCAAGAAGAGCGACCCGTACGAGTTGACGGTCTGCCCGTGGGACGCCATCGAGCTGGTTCCGACCGTCAATGCCGCCCAGGCGGTCGCGAACAAGGGTGGCCTGCCGGACTACATGTTGCAGAACTGGGACCGGCTGGTCGTTCCCGCCCAACGGATGGCGGAACTGGCCGCGGGATAGTTGCTCGACGTTCCGGCTCCGGTGGTCGCTGAGAGCATTCCGACAAAACCACTGCGGGATCAACCTTCCTCCTGCAACTTCAGCCCGTTTCGGTGACCGCAACCGGTTTTGTCGGGTGGCCCTTATGTCGCCGCGTTTTCGTGTGCTGCTCACCGACCGCGCCTGGCCGGACACGTCCCTCGAGCAAAAAGTGCTCGAGGCCGCCGGGGCGGAGATCGTCGAACCGAGTGCGACTGATGAAGCCACGCTCATCGCGGCGGTGGCCGACGTCGACGCCATCGCCACGAACTGGGCTAACATCACCGAGGCCGTGCTTCGAGCCGCGACCAGGTGCCGCATTGTCGCCCGCTTGGGGATCGGCGTCGACAACATCGCGATTCCGACCGCGACCGAGTTGCGCATCCCGGTGACCAACGTCCCGGATTATTGCGTCAGCGAAGTTGCCGATCACACGATCGGATTGTTGATGGCGTGCGCCCGCAAGATCGCGTTCTTTCACCACCGCACCAAGCGCGGTGAGTACCAGTTGCAGGCGGCGGGACCGATGCGCCGATTGTCCACGCAGACGCTGGGGCTGTTCGGCCTGGGTCATATCGGCAGCGCGGTCGCGGCCCGGGCCAAGTCGCTGGAACTCAATGTCATCGCGCACACGGCGTCGGGAAGCGACCACGGCACCGGTTGTCGGATGGTGTCGTTCGAGGAACTGCTGGCGAACAGCGATTTCGTCTCCCTACACGCCCCGCTGACTGACGCCACACGGCAGCGATTCAACGCTGAGTCGCTGGGACGGATGAAGCGAACGGCGCACCTCATCAACACGTCTCGCGGCGGCCTCGTTGACGAAGCCGCGTTGTGGACGGCACTGCAACAGGGCCGGCTCGCCGGGGCCGCGTTGGACGTCTTCGATCCCGAGCCGCCGGATCTGGCACAACCGTTATTTCAGGACGAACGAGTGATCGTCACGCCGCACGCCGCGTTCGTCTCCGAGGAATCGCTGGCCCAAATGCGGACGCAGGCGCTGGAGGGCATTGCCGCAGTCCTTTCCGGTCGTCGCCCGCAGAACGTGCTCAATCCGCAAATCTACACCGCGGCGGAATAAACGGGCGTGCGAAGGGGGGCCTGCGGGCGTTTGCATTCCGCAACGCGCGGCATCGCAAGCTAATCTTCCGGGGACTGCCCCCGCATCTTGCGGGGTTGCGCCGATGTTGTTCGGACCGGAATTCGCCCTGGTGAGCCTTCGACCGGCTGATTCGCCGACGATGACCGAACCCCCCGCCAAACGGCCCACGGCCGCGGCGCACGGGACGGTCGCGCCGCGCGCCGGAGTTTCTGCGGCGGAACTGGCGCAGAAAGATTCGTTGATCCGGGCGCTGACCGAGCAACTGGAACAAGCCGCCGAACAACTCGACCGCTTCCAACGCAGCGGGGCTGACCGCAAACGGGGACCGACCGGCGGCGGGATGCCGGCGGAGCTGGTCGAAGAGCAGCGGCAGGCCGTCGGCGATCTGCAGCGCGTCGTTCAGCAGTGGGAGGACATGCAGGCCGGGTTCACGCTCGGCCGCATTGAGATTCAACTGACCGAGCTTCGGGACTTCGTCGCCCAGCGGCTCGACGGTTCGGCCATCGCCGCGCCGATCGAACGCCATGCCGGGTTGACGGTTCACGAAGAGTCCGCGGTGTTTTCGGGTTCGTCGTCGTCGCAGCACGATCAGATTTCCTCCGGGAATGCGCACGACACCGAATGGGATCGGCTGAAGTCGCAATTGCTGAACGGCGACAGTGATGCCGTGATGGCGTGCGAGCTGCGGCACTGCGCGCCCGAGGAAATGCCCGAGTCGCCATCGCCGGTGGACGTCGAGCAGGCCAGCCGCGAGGAGTTGCAGGCCGCAGTCCGGGCCCGCGACGAATTCATCGCGGTCGTCGTGCGGCGTCTGCGCGCCACCGAGGTCACACAACCCGTGTCGGAACTGGTGCAACTCGGTCCGGACGCCCCGGCGTTCGTGCAGCGCGTGACCGAACTCGAACGGCAGTTGCAGGAACATCTGCGGCTCGCCGAGGTGGAGCTGTCCCTGGAGCGGGCGAAGATGGCCCGCGACCTGTCGCAACTGCATCAACAGCAGGAACTGGTCCAGAAGCAGCTCAAAAAGCTGGGCCTGCAATCGGCCGACGACGCCGAACCCGGCCGGGTGTCCGCCGCATCCAACCCCGACCGCCGCTGGGCACGGTTCCTCGGCGCGTCGAAGGGGGAATGAACGGGTCGCGGCTCAATGGTCGGGAATGATACAGTATCTCCGCACGCGTGATTGCAGGAGACCACTGGCATGCCCGAATCGTCGCAGGATTACCTTCGCCATCTGGAAGACGGCGACCGCTGGCTGGAACTCGTCGGCGGACGGATCGTGCGGCTCTCGCCGCCGGACGAGCGGCACGGCAACGTCGTGCGGAATCTGTCCAAGGCGCTGAGTGCGGCGTTGCGGAAAGAGTCGCGGCTGTATCCCTGCTTCGAGCTGGCGTTGCTCGTCGAGCGCGATCCGGACACCGTGCGGTGTCCGGCGATCTCCTGCTTCCCTCTGAGCGGCGGGTTGGGAGAACTCGACAAACTTTTGACCGACACGCGGCCGGAATTGATCGTCGAGGTCGCGTCGTCCAACGACCGGCGCGAAGCGATGTCGGATCGCGTCGAAGGCTATCTCGACTGGGGCGTGCCGCATTTGTGGATTTGCGATCCGGCCTCGGAGCACGTCCACGTGTTCGAGCAGGGGCAGCGTCCGCGGATGCTGAAGCCGAACGAGTATCTGTCCGGCGGCACGGTCGTCCTCGGATTCGGCATGCTGGTCGGCGAACTGTTCGCCGATCCCGCCTGGCTGAAGAACTGACGAATCTGAGATTTCATCGCCAACGTCGCCGCGAGGTGGCACGGACGATTCAGTCGTCGTGAGGGATTGATTACACTGGTCAACTCATTGATGTTGATCCATCGGGATTGTGTCGGTCGTTTCGCCAGCTCACCAGGATTGGCCCGTGCCCGCTTTCTTGCCGTTTCGCCGCCGCCGGACGACGGTCTCGCGCGACGAGGCGGTGGTGTTCTATCCGTCGTTCGGCTATCGGAACGGTGACGCCGCGTGGACGCTGGTGGTCCAGGGGTGCGTGTACCATCCGCGGATCACGTGGCTGCGCCGCAAGCCGGTGCTGGCGGTGATCCGTCGGGCGATGCGCGTGGACCTCGTGGGCATTCCGCACTTCCAGCAGCGGATGCGGCAGTTCCTGGTCCATTTCGCGCCCGGTCGGTTGATCGCCGTTCAGGCGGGCGGGCAGGAAGCGCTGCTCGGCCCGTCGGAAGCCGTCGGGCTCTTTCGCGGCCAGATGACCGTCCCCGAAACGGAACTGGAATACGATCCCGAGCCGACCACTCCCGGCACGGCGTGGGCGACTTACCGGGCAATGCTGGGCGGGGACGACGACCGACAGTTCGTCGGCCGCGTGCAATTGCTGGCCGAGACGGGCGTGTCGATCATCTCGGATGTGGACGACACGCTGAAGCACAGCAACGTGCCGAACCGTCGCGACCTCTTTCAGAACACGTTCTCGCGCGCGTTCACCCCGATCCCCGGCATGCCCGAACTGTACCGCGAATGTGCCGCGCGCGGAGCGGCGTTCCACTACGTTTCCGGCAGCCCGTGGCAGTTGTACGAGCCGCTCGCCGAGTTCTGGAACAGCCAGGGCTATCCGCTGGGATCGTTTCATCTGAAGCGGTTCCGGCTGCGCGAAAGCGCACGCAAACTGCGCTCGATGTCGCCGCAGAAGGCGCACAAGCTGGCGGCGATCGAACCGATTCTGAAGGCGTTTCCACAACGGTCGTTCGTGCTGGTCGGCGACTCCGGCGAACAAGACCCCGAGATTTACGCGCGGATTCTCACCGAACGCCCGGAGCAGATTCGGCATGTGTTCATCCGCGCCGTACGCAGCTTGACTGTGGACCACCCCCGCGTGTTAGCCGCCTTCGCAAACTGCCCGTCCGACCGCTGGACGCTGTACGAGTCGCCGGCGGAGATCGTCGAGCCGCTGCTGGGAATGGTGGAGAAGGGCTAAGACGCGGTTTCAAAGCCCGATTCTAGTTGCCGCCATTGGTGGCAGACCATTATCCATTATACGGAGGTCAAGTACGCCGAAGGCGTTCGATCGCACAGCCCAGGGTCGCGAGTCTGCGAGCGCACCCTGGGTGGCGATCGATGATGATCCCCATACCCTGAAAGGGTTTCATCACGGTTTGAGGCCGCCGGTGAAGCGACCCTTTCAGGGTCGCTTCACCACGGACGCCATTTCCCCAGGGTGCGCTCGCAGACTCGCGACCCTGGGCTGTGAGGTACAACGCCTTCGGCGTAAAAAGGCCTGTGGTTTTGAAACCGCTTTCTTAGCTCTCGACCCTCAGCCCTCCAACGAAAAACCCCGCGGGGTGAGCGCGGGGTCTCTCGGGCTATTGCCGGTCGCAGGCGGCAATTAGAACTGAATCTGTTGCAGCGCGTAATCGGCGGCCGAGCGCAGGTCCGCATTGTCCGACAGTTTGCAGCGCTGCAGATCGGACGTGGCCGAACTGGCGATCGTCCCGATTTCACCCAGGGCGTACGCGGCGCCGATTTGCACCTTCGACGTGGGATCGCGGAGGGCGGCCGACAGCGCACGGACCGCATCGGGCGATTGCGGGGCCAGTTCGGCCAGCGAATACGTGGCCAGCCAGCGAATGTTCTCGTCTTTGTGCTTCAGGCACTCCAGCAGCGTCTGCAACGCCGGGTACGACCAATTGGCGTGACGGATCAGCACTTCGGCCACGTGCAGCCGGACGTAACCGTCCGCATCGTGCAGGGCCGCGCTCAAGGCGGGCACGGCGTCGGCCGATTGCGGTCCCATCTCGGCGAGCACCGCGGCGGCGAAGGAGCGCACAGCGGGGTCCGGCGAACGCAGCCCCGCGATCAGCGAGTCCGTGACTGCCGGCGAAATCTGCTGCATCCGCACGAGGGCCAGCGCCGCGTGAACGCGGACGAAGCTGTCGTTGTGATGCGTCAACGCCTGGAGGGCCGGGACGGCGGCGACGGCGTGCAACTGCATCCGGCCCAGCCGATGAATTGTCCGCTTGATCGTCTCCGGATCGGACGAGTCCAGATCGTTGACGAGTTCGCGAACTTCCCCTTGCGCGTTCGGACACAGACTGGCAAGCCTCTTCGACGGCGGCGTGATCGGTCCCGAGGCGCGCGGCGCCTTGGCGGGCAGCCCTGGCTTGAGCTGGCCGGGTTGAAGTTGACTCGCTGCGATTTGGCTGATCGTCGGCGGCTGCGGTTCGGATTTCGGCGCGTCGTCGAGCGCCCATTCCGGCA
The DNA here is from genome assembly GCA_034439795.1 of Planctomycetaceae bacterium. Classification (GTDB taxonomy): domain Bacteria; phylum Planctomycetota; class Planctomycetia; order Planctomycetales; family Planctomycetaceae; genus DSVQ01. Next base: position 8,995 of record JAWXBB010000710.1, read on the forward strand.
GGCCTGCGACCGCGCCGACCTGCTTGATGTCCTCGAACGGATTTTGTGTCGCAGCCGGTAATGCGAAGTGAGATTCCATTCCAGGACGAGCCGTCTTCGCCACCCCCGGCGTTGTGTCCGGGAACGGCGCCGCGATATTGGCTTCTTCCCGCGCGGGCGACTGGGTCGCTTCCGCGGCGGCGATGGCTTCGTCGAGGAACGGATCGCGCGGCAAGGCGCGGCGCGTTGACGACGGTTCGGATTTCGATTCGTCCTGAGAATTGATGCGCGCCTTGGGCACATCGCTCGCGGCGAGTTCCGTACCCGGCTTGGCCGTCGGCTTCGTGACCGTTCCCTTCTTGTCAGTCGCGGGAACTTTCGACTTGCTCGCGCTGCCGCCCGCGTCGGCGATCTGGGTTTCGCCCTTCGCATCGCTGGCGGACTTGTCGGTCGGCCTCTTGGATTTGCCGGCGGTCTCCGGCACGCGGGCGTCGGTCGATTTCGACTTGGAAGCCTTCTCGGCTTTCACATCGACATCGGCCAGCTTTTCCTCAGCCTGATCGCGACCGGTCCACCG
>JAWXBB010000711.1:0-17532 GCA_034439795.1 Planctomycetaceae bacterium
TCGCGGACCAACTGCTGCAGCCGCGGCTCCTCGAAGCTCGGCAGCGCGAACAGGGCGTTGTGAACGGGCCAGAACTGCCCCTGCCGGTGGGCGGTTTCGGCCAGCACCGCCGCGGCACACGCCCTGGGGTGCTGGTTCGCCGCGACCTGCGGGTTGCAGTCGGACGACAGCGGGAAGTGCTTGAACACCACCAGCACCTTCCCGCGAAAGTGCTCCTGCAGGAACGTCAATTCGTGCGCCAGTTGTCGGCAGCCGGCGCAGGTGAAACCGCTGAAGACCACCAGTTTGATCGGCGCATCGTCGTCGCCCCAGCGCGGGTCGGTCTCCGGCACGGGGATCTCGCGCTCGGGCTGCGACTGGTAATCGCGAATGACGACCGCCGGACTCCCGGCGGCGCGGGCCGCCATCGTCCGCAGCGAGACTTCGAGCATCACCCATTGATAGAGGACGACCGCCAGCAGCGCTGGGACGAGAAACGTGACCGACTTCCACGCCATCTGTCGCGGCGCGGCGGTGGCGCCTCCGAACAGGTAATGAATTCCGGCCCGGCATTGCTCCCGGAAGCGGGCCCACGTCCAGGCGCGGTGCCGTTGAATCGCCACGACCAGTGTGAGGTTGATGCCGTGAACGACCACACACAGCGGGCACCACGGCGCTCGTCCGGACAGCAGTTCGGACAGCAGCCAGACGCTAATCGCGCCCCCCGACAGGGCGAGCAGGAGCGCGGCGACGTGCGCTTCGTTCTCGAAGCTCTCACTCAGCACGAGACCCAGCACCAGCAGACACGTCAGGGTGGCATAGAACACCACGCCCCACCCCGCCAACGGGAGCCCGAGTCGGAAGGAACTGGCGGACTGCAACGTCGCGTCGCAATTCGCGTGCAACAGCGACGAACAGACGTTCCAGCTTTCCGGTCCGCGCTCCGCCACCAGCGCGAACGTGCGCGACAAGAGCAGCCCCGAGATCAGCAGGCCCCACGCGAGCAGGGCCCACGCCATCGCCATCCACGCTCGGGTCCGCATGCCGTCCATTCTCCGCGACGGAGTCCCTTCCAACGCTCACGATTTCGCCGTTCTCGCCGAATCCTGACGACCCGGTCGGTCTGTTCCGACGGTCATTGTGGACCGCCTTGGCCGCGCCGATCAATGGTGTGTTCGTCCACCGGAGACGCCTGGTGGCCCGCCATCGGTTTGAGTTCGGCCCCTCCGCGCGGTACGCTCCCCGACGGTCAGCGGTGGTGTTCTTCGTCCAGGTTCTGGGGGGCGAAGCCAGTTCGCTTCCCGCGCCGATGCAGAGGGAGTGGGCGATGTTTCTGCGCAGCCATCTCGTCGTGGTCTCGGTGGTGTTGTTGGGGACGCTCGCGCTGGCGACGGTCAGCGCTCAGGAGAAGTCCCTCGGCCTGGCGGATCTCATCTCGCTCATTGAGCTGCAGATCGATGACGACGCGATCGTCGCCAAGCTGAAGAAGGGCGGACTCGCCGCGGCCCTCGATGACGCCGCGCTGGCGAAGCTGAAGGCGGCCGGCGCGTCGGAGGCCCTGCTGAAGGCCGTGCAGGACGCGGCCAAAACCAGGAAGCCCGCGGCGACGGGGGCGGCGATCACCTTTCCCGACATCGTGAAGCTGGTGTCGCTGAACATCGACGACGACACGATTCTGAAGCGGCTCGAAAAATCGCCGACGGTGCTGACGCCGAGCGCCGAGCAGCTCGCCGAACTCAAGCAGGCCGGCGCCTCGGATAAGCTGATCGCGGCGCTTAGGGGCGTGCGTCCGGCGGCCCCGCAGGTGGCGGAGTTGATCACCGATTTCGCGATCGTCCTCGATTGCTCCGGCAGCATGAAGGAAGCGACTCCGGAAGGGGAGTCGAAGATGACGGCCGCCAAGCGCGTGGTGACCGATCTCGTCGAGAAAATGCCGGAGGGACTGAACGTCACGTTCGTGATTTACGGTCACGAAGCCTTCGGCGCGGCGAACGATCCGCGAAACTGTCAGGCCGTGAAAGTCGCCCGCCCGCTGAGCGCGCTGGACGCATCGGGCAAAGGGGCGCTGGCGCAGTTGATCGCGGGGCTGAAGCCGACGGGCACGACGCCCATCGCGTTGTCGCTGAAGACCGCGGGCGAGGAACTGAAGAAGAACGACGCGTACTGCGGGGTGGTGCTGATCACCGACGGATTGGAAACCTGCAACGGCGACCCCGTGGCGGAAGCCGCGGCCCTGGCGGCCAATCCCAAGCTGAGCTTTGGAGTCCACGTCGTGGGTTTCGGAGCCAAGCCGGAGGAAGACAAGATCCTGGCGAAGATCGCCGAAGCGGGCGAGGGGAAATACTTCGATGCCGACTCCGCCGCGGAGTTGTCCAAAGCCATCGGCACCGTCATCGACGACCTCGACAAGAAGGCGCGCAAGCTGGAGGTGAAGACCGTCGATCGCCGGGCGGTGAAAGTGCTCAAACCGGAGGTCGAGGGCTTCCCGCCGGTGGGCGAGATTCAGTTGGTCAGTTACGGACTCGGCTCGGTCTCGGTGGACAGCAAGGGGAACTATGGCGAAGAGGTCCGCATCCCCTCGCCGAAGACGGCCTACGACGTGAAGTGGTCGCCGAAGAGCGGCGGCAGCGGCGGTCAGCTCGCGGTCGCCATGCTCAAGGGCCGCGTCTTCGAGGAGCGGAAGCTCGTCGTCATCAAGCCCGAAGATTATCTGGGACTGGTGCGCGTGAACGGCACGGGGAAAGTCGGTCGGATCAGCGTTTACCGGCCCGGCCTGGGTTCGACGATCGTCTTCCAGGAATGCAAGAAGTACGGCGAGCTGATGGTCGTTCCCGCGGGCAAGTACAACATCCGCGTGGATGGCGACAACATCGAAGAAGACTTCGAGGTCGAAGCCGGGAAGCTGCACGAGCTGGAGTAGGCGTCGGGGCACAGGCAACGACACGAGATCTGTTGGAACCGGGCGTGCATCGCTTAGCAGTTGGTTGAAAATCGCATGGTCTTTACGCCGAAGGCGTAGCATCGCAAAGCCCAGGGTCGCGAGTCTGCGAGCGCACCCTGGGTCTGCGATCGATGACGAAGCCCATACCCTGAAAGGGTTTCATCGGGGTTGGAAGCCGCCGTTGATGCGACCCCTTCAGGGTCGATTCGCCTCCGACGCCATTACCCCAGGGTGCGCTCGCGGACTCGCGACCCTGGGCTGTGTGATCGAACGCCTACGGCGTACTTGCCCCACCGATCAATGTCCCGTCACCAACGGCAATAACCTCAATTGGGTCGTGAAGCCGCTTCTTATCCGAAGTGCGTCTCGAAAGGCATCGTCAGGGCGTGCCGGATGGCGATGGCTTTTTCGACAGCACGAGGAACGGCGAATCGGTCTTCGCAAAGACCGACTCGTCCCACACCAGTTGGTCATCGAGATGCACGCTGATCCCCCACCGGGTCTGCCGGGCCAGCGCGTAGCGCCACTCCTTGTCGGCGGTGGCTTCGACCAGCAGCGTGCATTCCGGGTCGGTCCCCTGCACGAACACGAACACCGCGACGTCCGCCGCGGCCGTCATCGGCGAACGGAAGACCGGCTGCGGCAGGAGGCGCGTCTCCGACTTGACGATGGACACGCGAAACCGTTCCGCAATCCGCCGCATCTGCGTCAGCCGCAGGCCGCGCTGCGCGACCGCCTTCGGCGCGTCCGGCAAGTCCTTCCACTCCACGCCCGGTCCGAACCGATGCACGGCGTTGCCGTCGCGCTCCGCCAGAATGGGATCGGCGCTCAGCGAGTGAAACTCCTGTTTGAGGCTGCCCCCGAACTCGTACGCGCAGGCCACCATCTGGGGTCGGCCCTCGTCGGTCCAGAGAAAGAGCGCACCGTCCCGGGTTCCCCGTTCCGGATTCGACCAGTTCAGAACGGGCCGGGATTCCAGCGCCAGCATTGTCGGCTGGTCGGTCTCGCGCTGGAGGCTGAACTCCTGAAACTCCGCCTGACGCAGGTTGCGCCAGTGCTTCGCCGCGGCTTCATCGGACTCAGCCTCCTGGGCACGACTGCCCGCGACGCACGCCAGGAGTCCGATGGCGAACGCGATGTCAAATCGAGAGGGACACCTCATCCACACGGTCGGCGGCATGAGCGGAGTCCTCCCGAGTGAGAGTGAAGGGAACTGGTGCGCGACGTGATCAACCGGCTCTGCCAGACAGAATAAGACATTCTGTCTGTCTCGTCAACTGCTTAGAAGCTGTTTCAAAACGACATGGTCTTTACGCCGAAGGCGTTGTCCCTCACAGCCCAGGGTCGCGAGTCTGCGAGCGCACCCTGGGCTGTGTGATCGAACGCCTGCGGCGTACTTGACCTCCGAGTCAATGGTTCGCCACCAACGGCAATAACCACAATTGGGTATTGAAGCCGCTTCTAGGTCGCACGACGCGATTCGAGCTGTCATCTTGCAGACAGACATAGCGTCTTGTACCGTGGCAGCGTCGTCACATGCGATGTCATTCGGAGCGCTGCGCCATGTTCGTCCTGGGACTGTTGTCATTGCTGCTTGCCGCCGAGCCGGCCGATGATGCGGCGGGGTTTCAGACGTGGTTGAAATTCTACGCGGCGGCCGCGGCGGAGTACGAGATCGACGTGAAAGACGGAACCGGCGCGTATCAACCGCTGACGCTGCAGCCTGCGCCCATCCTGCAGTACACGAATCCCGAACGGGGCTTCCAGCAGCACGGGGCGTTCTACGTCTGGACGCTGAACGGCCGGCCGATGTGCATCGGGTCGATCTGGTCGAACATCCCCGCCGACGATCCGCAGCACCGCTGGGTCGCGAACGAGTTGCATTCGCTGGCCGCGGGGCCGTTGCGATCCCGGCACGAGCCGCGAACGGGGAAGCGCGGGCCGGTGCCCGAATGGGTGACGGAGCGGCCGGGCGTGGTGTGGACGGACTTTCCGGAGTCGCCCGTGCCGGCGGCGACGGCGGCGTTGCGGCTCGTGCAGATGCGGCGTCTCGCCGAGCAGTTCACCGCCCGCATTTCCAACGTGGCGAACGAGAAGGAGGGGGAGTTGCGGCTGTTGACCCGGCCGTTGTACCGCTATCCGGCCGACGCCGCGGACGTCGTCGACGGCGGGCTGTTCGCGTTCGTGCAGGGGACCGATCCCGAGGTCTTGCTGCTGCTCGAAGCGACCGGCCGCGGCGAGCAGTCCCGCTGGCGATATGCGTTCGCCCGCTTCACGCACACCACGGCTGTCGTGCAGCGCGACGGCCGCACCGTCTGGGAGTGCGCCAAGGCCGAACCCTACGTCGGCCACAACCCGTACTTCCTGTTCTGGAAGATCCACCCCGCGGGGTTGACGACGCCGTGAGTTCCCGATGATGCGCTCGGGTTTTGTAGGGTGCAGTCGAGGCTTTGCGAGGCTCACCCTCTTCGTTGGAGTCCAGCCTTTAGGCTGTCTTCAATGGTCGCGCGACATCCGAAGAGCAGCCTAAAGGCTGGACTCCAACGAGGTGAGCCTCGAAGACTCGACTGCACGAAGTCGCTCGCTCTCTGCGTCAGCCCATTCAGCAATGGCTGGTGCCATCGCAGGCGATGGCGAGCGCTCGCCCCCTCACCCGGCCCCTCTCCCCCGAAGACGGGGGAGAGGGGCCGGACACGAAGAACTCGTTTCGGCCGCCGATCACTTCTCCGGCCCGCTCCACACGGCCGTGTTCAGCGCGAAGTACAGATTCTGAAACGGCGGCGCTTTGCGGCTGGCGTACCAGATGCGGAAGCGGCCGTCGTCCAGTTGCATGACCGAGTGGCTGGAGACGTAGTGCGATTCCCACGGCCGCGACGGGTCCGGGCGCAGCACCGGGTTCTGCTCGTGCTTGTGCCACGCGACGCCGTCGGTGCTGGCGGCGAACCCGATGGCCGTCGTCTCGTGATTCTTCGCGAGATAGCTGGAGTACCACATCAGATACACGCCGTTCACGTGCAGCACCGAGGGATAGATTTGCAGATCGTGCTCCCACGGCTGCGAGATTTTGAGGACGGGTTCCTCGGTCAAGGTCCACGCATGGCCGTCGGCGCTTTTGGCATGGCGAATCTGCCACGGATAGCGGCCCGGTTCGGTGTACCACATCTCGTAACCGCGGTCCGTCTTCACCACCGCCGGGGCATACGCTTTCGGAATCTGAATGGGCGAAATGTCCGTCCACGTCAGCCCGTCCACGCTGCGGGCCTGCTGAATGGCATGCGGCTGCCCGCCCCCTCCAAACGTGTACGACGTGAACCACATCCGCAGCGCCCCGTCCTCGCGCAGCACGTTCCCGTGCGAATCGCGCAGCACGCACGGCGTCACAATCGACAACCGCGGCGTGGGCAACTCCAGCACCGCCCCCGGATGCCGGCGGAACTGCCGGCCGTCGTCGCTCGTCGCCAGCCCCACGCGGAAGACCCGCTCATCGCGCGTCCGCATCGGCGCCAGATCGTGCGCGAACCCCTGCGACCCGCAATACCACAACAGATACCGCCCGTTCTCGCGGGCCACCGTGGGAGCGAAGATGTGCGCGTCGTCGAACTCGCCCGCGGTCCCCAGCGAGAGAATCGGCCCCTCGACATCGCGCTGCCATTCCTGCTGGCCGAGCCACGGCCGCAATTCAGCGGGCGGTTGTGCGGACGCATTGGCGATGAAGACGAACAGCACCGCGAACGTGGTCGTTGCACGGATCAACGGCGAAAGAATCCGGCGGTTGCGCAAGGGATGTCTCCCGATGCAGGTAGACGCGAGAGGAATGGCGGCACCGATTCTAACCAGCGGCGGGTCGCCGTTGGAGTCCAGCCTTTAGGCTGTCTTCGTCGAGTGGCCGTTGATCGTCCCATTTAGAGAGAGGCACCCGAAGGCACTTCCAATACGGCCGGGACACACGGTCAACGTCTGAGCCACCCGACATGCATCACTGGGCGCGTCCTTGTGGGAAATTGGACGCACTCGCATGATAATGACCAGTTGAAGTCAGACGGCCGATTCTCCCAAGGGGCGAACCATGCCACTCACCCGTTGTCGGCGGTTGCGAAGGGGGATGCTGGCGACGCTCGTCGTGGCGGGGATCGGGTGTGGCGCTCAGCCTGCGAAACCGGATCGGCCGAGTGTCTCCGAGACGTCTGTGCCGCAGCCTGTGCCAACCCAGGCCGCTCCGCGTCCACAAGGTCCCGTCTCACCGGCGCCGGCGGCCGACGCCGAGCGGCCGTTGGACCCGTTAACCCGTGAGTTGTGGGATCTCCACGTCGCTGCCACGCACCCATACGACCCAAGGCCGATTCTCCAGCGCGGCCTGCGCGAATTGCGGGAGAAGCTGCCGGAGTTGAACGTCACCGTCGGCGATCAGCCGCTGAAATGGAACTCGCTGAAGTTGCCCTTGTTTGTTCCGCGGGGGCAGACGGAGGCGACCTGCTTCCAGGCCTTCCGCTTTCGCTCGCCGCTCGATCAGCCGGCGGATTTGCACTGGTCCTATGCCGTTCCGCAGGCCACCGGCCGCTGGTCCATCCTGCGGATCAACGGTGAAATGTCCGGCTTCGAATTCTTCGAGCGACTCTGGAATCTGAAGATCCCCGCGCTCGCGCTGCCGCCGGGAAATACGGTCGTTCTGCAGGAGCTGATCGGCGGCAAGATTCTGCCGGGTGAAGAGTATGTGATCTGGTATCACCCCCATCCGGGCGCGGCCCCGGACTTCCACGCCGCGCTGCGACTCACTCCGGTCGGCACATTCGGCGCGGCGATGTCGGCCCAGGAACTGGCGAAATCAATTGGTCTCTCTGTCGAACACCATGAGTTCCCGAAGACCACAGAGGGCCTGGAGTCGGCTTATGCCGTGGCCGCCCGCCTCGTCGAGCAGGGGGGTTCCCAATCGATCGCGGTGAGCAGTGTTCTGCGATCGGTCGCGCCGCTCATTCCCGAGATCCAGGTCGCCACACAGGACGGTCCCCCGGTTTGGAATCACGTCGCAGCAGTCCCGACGCGGAAGTTTCAGGCGGTCCGCTTTCGGTGTCCGCTGCAACAGCCGGCAGACCTGCACTGGTGCCACGTGGTGGCCGGCGAGCCGCTGTCGTTTGGCGTCGCGGCGCTCGACGGAGGCTTGCGGAATTCGGGCGAGTTCTGCCTGGAGGTGGATTGCCCCATCGCGGAGATTCCCCATCCGCAACAGAATCTCGCGACCCTCCAGGCGATTCCCGACGGACAGTTCCAACCCGGTCGGGAATACGTCGTCTGGTTCGCGGCATCCGAGACGGACGTGCCGGATGTGGATCTCACCGTGCGGCTGTCTCCCGCCAACAGTTTCTCGGCAACTCCAAAGTCTCAATCGATCGGGAAGGCGCTGGGATTGGAGATTCCCCCAACGCCGTCCGCTGAGCGCGTCGCGTCCGCATTGCGTCGGTGTCGAGTTCTGGTCGATCAAGGCCGGATGGACTCGCACGCGTTTCAACGCCTGATCCAGTTTGCACAGCCCGGATTGCCGACCCTCGATTCCGGGGCGGTGGCCCGTTGGCACACGCTGGAACTCAATCAGAACGGCCGGGACTTCGCGGCCTTCCGCATTCCGGTGGAAGCCGGCACCAACTACCGCATCCTGGCGGCGATCGCGCGACCAGTCACCCAGCCCGTGCAGGCCGGCTTCGTCTATTTCTACCCGGACAAGGAATGGAACGGCATTCGAGCGGCGCAGCGGCGCACGCAGCCCAATGTCGTTTCCGCCGGGCTGCCCAATGAGAACGTCGTCGAGGTGAACCACTACGATCAATGGAAGGCGACCGAGGATTCATCGCTGGTGCTGGCCATTGCTCCGATCGGCGACAAGCCCGTGACGGTGCAAGCCGCGCTCGACGTCACCCCGTCGACGATCAGCGAAAACTTCCGCGGCGTCGCGGACAGCCTGGAGGTGATGGGACTCGGCGGAGCGCGACCCGATCAACTGGCGACCGCGGTTGCCAGCAAGTTGCCTTACGTCTTCCGACTTCAGTTTCTGGATGCCGACACGGTGATCGCCGGCGCATCGGATGGCACGTTGAATCGCTGGCAGCGCGATGCGGTCGTCGAGTCCCAAAGCGAGCAGGTCGGCGGAGCCGTGATCAACGAACTGGCGGTGGCGCCCGATCGGACGGTGATCGCGGCCGGTGACCCCCACTGGAAGTTCGGCGTCACGCGGATCGTCCTCTGCGACCCCGAATCGGTAGCGCCGCAAAAATATCTCGAGCTCCCCGAACAGCGCTCGATCGGACCGCTCGCCTTTTCGCCGGACAGCCGCCGACTGCTGGTCTGCGATCCCGGCGAATCGCACAGCCGCAACAGCGCCGTGTGCGTGTGGGATCTGGCGGCCGGCGGTCCCCCGACGATTCGGGACTTCCCCAAAGGCACGGTCGTCCGAGCCGCGCAGTGGCTGCCCGACGGCCAAACGCTGGTCACCGTGGGCAATCAGCGCGAACCGCTCTCCCTCACGACGGCGACGGCCAAACAGCTCGCAAACAGCATTCCCGCGACGGGCGAGATTTGCTTCCGGAACGCGAACTCGCTGGAAGTCATGGATCGACTCACGGAAGACGGCTATTCCGAATGGACAGCGCTGGCTGTCTCCGGCAATGGCGAACGTCTCGCCGCCGCCTCCCGGATGGGGTTCATCACCATCGTCGATCTGGCCACGCGGAAGCCGATGGCGTCACTCACGCAGGAGACCGGACTGCATCTGTCTCTGTCCGCGGACGGGCGACGACTGGCGACGCTGAGCGCCCAGCATGTGACGGTCTGGGAGGTCGATCGTGCCCGTGCTCTGTATCGGACTTCGATGGACGAACCGAAGGTCACCGCCGTGACGTTGTCGCCCAACGGTCTATTGCTGGTGCTGGGCGGAGTGGACCGCCTGGTGCGCTTCGTCCCTTTGGACGCCGACGATCCCCAGGTCGACCGGACCTTCGCCGGGAAGGTGCTGACGGACTCCCTCGGACAACGTCTGATGCCGATCCCCGCCGGAGAGTTCCTGATGGGGACGCGCGAAGTGGGCCCCGGGTCGGCTGTGGCGGTCGCTCAGGGACAATCCCGCCCGGAGAACGAATACCCGGCCCACCGCGTCCGGATCACGCGCCCCTTCCACATGGGAGAAACCGAAGTCACAGTGGCCCAGTTTCGCGCCTTCGTCGACGCCACCGGATACCGCACCACCGCGGAAACCTCCGGGAAAGGGGGTTCGCACGTCCGGAAACTGAATCAGAACTTCACGCATGACCCCCCACTGAATTGGCGCAACCCCGGCTTTCCGCAAGGCGACGACCACCCCGTGGTGCAGGTCAGCCAGCACGACGCCAAGGCCTTTTGCAATTGGTTGTCGAAGAAGGAGAACGCGAAATGCCGCCTGCCCACGGAAGCGGAATGGGAATACGCCTGCCGGGCCGGCACGACCACCCGCTGGTATTGCGGCGACGGCGCAAACCACCTGCACCGCTGCGGCAACCTCATGGATCAATCGCTGACGGCGGCCTATGGCGATCCCGGTTCCAAGACCACCCGAGGAATGAATGACGGTTGGGCCTACACGGCGCCCGTCCGGAGTTTTGTTCCGAATGCCTTCGGACTATACGACCTGTACGGCAATGCCTTTGAGTGGTGCTCCGACCATTACGACCCGACCTATTACTCCAAGAGTCCCGTCGATGATCCGCCCGGCGCGACCGCCGGAGCAAACTATGCCCAGCGCGGCGGATGCTTTTTTCACTACGGCGGCATCGGGCGATCCGCCTACCGCGATCAAGGCCCGGCGGATCAGGTGCAAAGCGGGCTGGGATTCCGCATCGTCCGTGAAATGAACGAGGTTGATTGATCCGGATCGACGGATCTTTCACCGAACTCGTCTTTGCCCTTTTCCGCGCCGTTGGTGGTCTCTGCGAACCCGGAGGGTTCACAGCCATTAGCCGGGGGTTGAGCGCAGCGACACCCCCGGTGGACGACGAGCGATGACGCCGACCCCGGAGGGGTCGCAGCACTTCCCCCGCGCTGCGACCCCTCCGGGGTCGATGTTGGGCATCGCTTCCGGGGGTGTCGCTACGCTCAACCCCCGGCTAATGGCTGTAGTCCCTCCGGGACAGACAAAGAGACCAAATCTTTGGTCCACCTCATACCAGGCAGACCGACGCATTGCGCCGCGTTGCCAATCCCCGTTGGCAACCGTCACCGATCGGCGTAAACTGATGGGTCTGACGGTGCGGCCGGTTCCTTGCGAGATGTGGCAGCCATGCGTGCGATGATGTTTGCGGCGACAGTGTGGGCGGCGGCGACGATGGTTGCGGCGGCGGACGAGCGCGTGGTCTTCAACCGCGACGTCCGGCCGATTCTGTCCAACAACTGCTTTCTCTGTCACGGCCCCGACGCCAAGCATCGCGAAGGGGGCCTGCGGCTCGATGACCGCACCGTCGCGCTGGCGAAGATGGAATCCGACGCGACGGCGATCGTGCCCGGTCAACCCGAGGCGAGCGAACTGCTGAAGCGGATCACCGCGCACGACGCCGATGCGAAGATGCCGCCGGCGAAGTCGGGGAAGGTGCTCACCGCCGAGCAGATCGCGACGCTGACGAAATGGATCGCGCAGGGGGCCGAGTATCAGGGGCACTGGTCGTTCATCGCTCCGCAGCGACTCGAACCGCCGACGGTGACTGATGCGGCGTCGGTGCGGAACGAGATCGACCGGTTCATCCTGACGCGGCTGGAACGGGACGGCCTTGCGCCCAACGGCGAGGCGGACCAGATCACGTTGATCCGCCGGTTGACGTTCGACCTGACCGGGTTGCCGCCGAGCATTGCCGAGGTCGATGCGTTCCTAGCCGACAATTCGCCGGAAGCGTACGAACGGCTGGTGGACCGGCTGCTCGATTCGCCGCGGTACGGCGAGCACTTCGGCCGCATCTGGCTGGACGCCGCGCGGTATGGCGACACGCACGGTTTGCATCTCGACAACGAACGCAGCATGTGGCCGTACCGCGAATGGGTGATCGCGGCGTTCAACCAGAACGTGCCGTTCGACCGGTTCACCGTCGAGCAACTGGCGGGCGATCTGTTGCCGAACGCGAACATCGATCAGCAGGTGGCGTCGGGGTTCAACCGCTGCAACGTGACGACCAGCGAAGGGGGCTCGATCAACGAAGAGGTGCTGGTGCGGTACGCGGTCGACCGGACCGAAACGATGTCGACCGTGTGGATGGGGCTGACGGTCGGCTGCTCGGTTTGCCACGATCACAAGTTCGATCCGATCTCGCAGCGCGAATTCTATTCGCTGTATGCCTTCTTCAATTCGCTCGCTGACGCCGCGATGGACGGCAATGCGCTGTTGCCGCCGCCGATTCTGAAGTTGCCGACGGACGAGCACAAAGCGAAGTTCGCCGACTTCGACCAGCAAATCGCGCAGGCGCAGCAGGAGATCCGTCAGCAACTCGACGGCATTGCGTATGTCGACCCCGTAATCGCCGGCGAACCGGTCGATGCGCTGAGCGCGCTGCGTCGCGAAGTGGGGTGGATCGAGGACGATCTGCCGTCCGGCGCGAACGCCCAGGGGGACACGCCGTGGCAGTTCGTGACGAAGGAGCAAGGCCCCGTCTACCGCGGCGAACGGTCCTCCACCCGCACGGCGCCCGGCTTATCGCAGCACTTCTTCACCGGCGTGAAGGACGGCCTGAAGATCGGCGACGGCGACGTGCTGTTCGCTTACGTCTATCTCGATCCGCAGAACCCGCCGCAGTCGATCATGCTGCAATTCAACGACGGCGCGTGGGAACACCGCATGTTCTGGGGCGAAGACAAAATTCCCTTCGGTGCGGTCAACACGCCCGCCAAGTTGCCGGGCGGGCCGTTGCCGCCGACGGGACATTGGGTGCGGCTGGAAGTCGAAGCCGCGAAAGTGGGACTGAAGCCGGGGGCGATGCTCAACGGCTGGGCGTTCACGCAGTTCGGCGGGACCGTGCATTGGGATCACGCGGGGATCGTCACGCGCGAGGGCGGTACGCCGCCGGTGCGGTCGCTGCTGGCCTGGGAAGAAACCGAGCGCGGGCGCACGCCGCCGACGCTGCCGGTGCATATCCAGAATCTCGTCAAAATCGACGAGGCGAAGCGGACGCCGGACCAGCAGAAGCAGCTCCGCGACCACTTCCTGCAATTCGCACACGCCGATTACCGGCCGGTGTTCGATCCGCTCAACCAAAAAGTCGACAGCCTCAACAAGCAGAAGACGGAACTCGACGGGCAGGTGCCGGCGACGATGGTCTCGGCCGACCTGCCGCAGCCGCGCGACGCTTTCATCCTGACCCGCGGGGCGTACGACAAGCCGGGCGAGAAGGTGGACCGCAACGTCCCCGCCGTCTTTCCGAAGCTGCCGGAGGGAGCACCGTCCAATCGCCTCGGCCTCGCACAGTGGCTCGTGTCGCCGGAGCATCCGCTCACCGCCCGCGTGATCGCGAACCGCTACTGGCAGCATTACTTCGGCACGGGACTTGTCAAAACTGCGGAGGACTTCGGCGCTCAGGGCGAATGGCCGACGCATCCCGAACTGCTGGACTGGCTGGCGACGGAGTTCGTCCGCACCGGCTGGGACGTGAAGCAGATGCAGAAGCTGATCGCGATGTCCGCGGCATACCGGCGGTCGTCGAAAGTCCGCCCGGACCAGTTGCAGCGCGACCCCGACAACCGCCTGCTGGCCCGCGGGCCACGGTTCCGGCTCGATGCGGAAGTCATCCGCGACGCCACGCTCGCCATCAGCGGCCTGCTCACCGAACGGGCCGGCGGCAAGAGCGTCAAACCGTATCAACCGGAGGGAGTCTGGGAGGCGGTGGCGTTCGTCGGCAGCAACACCAGCAAGTTCACGCGCGACGACCCGACCGGGCTGTATCGCCGCAGCCTCTATACGTTCTGGAAGCGGACCAGCCCGCCGCCGTCGATGCTGACGTTCGACGCCCCGTCGCGCGAGAACTGCACCGTCCGCCGCCCGCGGACCAACACGCCGCTGCAATCGCTGGCGTTGATGAACGACACGCAATACGTCGAGGCCGCCCGGAGGCTCGCCGAGCGGATGCTGCTCGACGGCGGCAGCCAGCCGGTGGACCGGTTGGAATACGGTTTCCGTCTGACCACCGCCCGCAAACCGACGACCGTCGAAGCCGAGATTCTGCGCACCGTCTTCGAGAAGCAATTGGCCCGCTTCACGCAGGACACGGCCTCCGCCGAAAAACTCCTCGCCGTCGGCGAAACCCCGCGGAACACGTCGCTGCCCGTGGCCGAACACGCGGCGTACACGATGACGGCGAATCTGCTGCTGAATCTGGATGAGGCGATTACGAAGGAGTGACAACTTGGCGACTCCACTGCCATCATTTACCTTGGAGGTGCTCGACCGAATGGACGACGCCAGGGACAAGATCAAAGCACGACTGTTACGGGCCACGACCGCCTTGGAGGCCGCCGGAGTTCCGTATGCGGTCATTGGGGGGAACGCCGTGGGCGCCTGGGTCGCCAAGCAAGATGAAGGCGCTGTTCGGGCCACCCTGGACGTGGATTTGCTGTTGCGGCCCGCAGACCTCGATGCCGCCGAGCAGGCTTTGTCCAAGGAAGGATTCGTTCGCCGTCACGTGAGTGGCATTGATTGCTTCCTCGACGGCCGCAAGGGCAAATTCCGCGATGCCGTCCACATTGTCCGAGCCGGCGAGAAAGTCCGCGAAGACTATGTCGCGCCTGCTCCGGATGTGGAAGAATCGGTGCGCGGAGATCATTATCGCGTGCTGACCCTCGAAGCCCTTGTCCGCATGAAATTGACGTCGTTTCGCTTGAAGGACCAGACGCATCTCGTCGATCTGATCGGCTTGCGGATGATTGATGAGTCGTGGTGTTCGCGTTACCAGCCGGAACTGGGCGAGCGGTTGCGATCGTTGGTCCAGCATCCTGACGTGGAATTCTTCGATGATGAAAACGACGGGGGAGAATGACGGTGATTGATCACACGTCGCTCCCCGCCGCCGAACACGCGGCGTATACGATGACGGCGAATCTGCTGCTGAATCTGGATGAGGCGATTACGAAGGAGTGAGCAAGTGTGGGACACCGCGGAAACAGTGGGCGTGCTCCCAGTGCGGCCGACCGAACCGCCGCTGCTGCCTTGCAGCATTGAGCAATTGAACGCGGTGATGCGGGATGGCCGTAAACAGTTGGATCAGGCCGTGGAATCAATGACGGCGGCCGATGTGCCGTTCGCGCTGATTGGCGGCAAGGCGGTCGCGGCGTGGATCATTTCAGCGGACGGAGTCAACGACTTGGGTCTCCGACCCATCGATCTGCTGATTCATGAACGAGATGCCGATCGCGCCCTCGCTGCGCTGGATATCTTTGGGTATGCCCATCGAAAATATCGGACCCAAATCCTGCTTCGGAACTCGGACAAGAGTTGGGATCGAGGCGCAATTCGACTGGCATACGCGGGAGCGCAAGTCAGGCCCGAGGACCTCCGACCGCTTCCGACTCCCGAACAATCCTGTCTGGTGGAGGGCTACCGTTGTCTGGAGCTGCCGACACTGGTCGAGATGCTGCTTGCACAGTTTCGCATCATTGACAAGGCCCATGTGCGCAGCTTGGCCGAAAACGACCTTGTGAATGCGGATTGGCTCGATCGGATCGACCCAACAATGGCCAAGCGATTGAAGGCCATTCTGGAAGATCCTCATGGTTGAGCGTCAGTCGCTAGAAGACCACCCTTCGGAAGCTGAGCTTCGCAACAACAGGCGGCACGCGATTTTCATTGTGCTGTTGATGATTTCATTGGCGATTGGAGCAGTTTGTTGGCTGCCCATTTGGCATCGGCACCCTGGCCCTAATGGCATGATGCACGGACATCCCATTTGGGATGGCGATCACATCCACTGAATCACGTATCCGAGATGATGAGTCCAAAGACATCCGACCTGCACGCAAACCGGATTGATTCCATGAACCCCCTCGACTTCCACCGCCTCCGCACCGCGATGTCCCGCCGGCATTTCTTCGGGCAGTCCGCCAATGCCCTCGGGGCTGCGGCCCTGGTGTCGTGCATCAATCCGAAACTGTTCGCGGGCGGCCCGTCGATTCCGCCCGAGGCCGTCGGGGCGATGCCCGTGTTGCATCATGCGCCGAAGGCCAAGCGGGTGATCTGGATGTTTATGGCCGACGGGCCGTCGCAGCTCGACTTGTGGGATTACAAGCCGGGCCTCAAGGACTGGTTCGACAAGGACCTGCCCGAGTCCGTCCGCAACGGACAGCGGATCACCACGATGACGTCGGGCCAGACCCGGTTCCCGATCGCGCCGTCGCTGTTCGACTTCCAGCAGCACGGGCAGAACGGCACGTGGGTCAGCGAACTGCTGCCGCACATGGGGCAGGTGGTCGACGACATCGCCATCGTCAAGTCGATGCAGACCGACGCCATCAACCACGACCCGGCGATCACGTTCATTCAGACCGGCAGCGAAATCCCCGGCCGGCCCAGTCTGGGGTCGTGGCTGTCGTACGGCGTCGGCAGCCCGAATCAGGATCTGCCCGCATACGTGGTGCTCATTTCGCGGATCGCCAACGGCTCGTCGACGCAGGCGCTGTTCTCGCGACTGTGGGGTTCGGGCTTCCTGCCGACGAAGCATCAGGGGGTGTCGCTGCGGTCGTCGGGCGATCCCGTGCTGTATCTGTCGAATCCGCCGGGGGTCGATGCCGAGTCGCGGCGGACGATGCTCGACGGCCTCGCCGCGCTCAATCAGCAGAAGCTCGCCGACGTGAACGATCCGGAGATCGCGGCCCGCATCGCGCAGTACGAGATGGCGTTCCGCATGCAGACGTCGGTGCCGGAGCTGGCCGACGTCAAGGACGAGCCGCAGCACGTGCTCGACCTGTACGGCCCGGAGGTCACGCAACCCGGCTCGTTCGCGTACAACTGCCTGCTGGCCCGCCGGCTCGCCGAACGGGGCGTGCGGTTCACGCAGGTCTTCCTCCGCGGCTGGGACCACCACGGCGGCCTGCCGGGGAACATCAGGAACCTGGTGAAGGCGTGCGACCAGCCGTGCGCGGGCCTCATCAAAGACCTCAAGCAGCGCGGCCTGCTGGACGACACGCTGGTCGTCTGGGGCGGCGAGTTCGGCCGCACGGTCTACAGCCAGGGGACGCTGTCCAAGACCGACTACGGCCGCGACCATCACCCGCGGAACTTCACGATGTGGCTCGCCGGCGGCGGCGTGAAGCCGGGCCTCGTCTACGGCCAGACCGACGACTTCAGCTACAACGTCACCGAGAACCCGGTCCACGTCCACGACCTGAACGCGACAATCCTGCATCTGTTGGGTATCGACCACGAACGCCTGACGTTCCGCCTGCAGGGCCGCGACTTCCGTCTGACGGACGTCCACGGCCGCGTGGTGCGAGATTTGATCGCGTGACGACGGTGTTCTCCCCTCGCCCACCGCTTCGGTGGGAGAGGGCAAGGGTGAGGGTGCCTTTGGCCTTTCTCTTCTCCCCGCCCAGAAGAAAAATACACCCTCACCCTAACCCTCTCCCGCCCA
>JAWXBB010000712.1:0-2515 GCA_034439795.1 Planctomycetaceae bacterium
CCTGAACAATTGCGGACAATGCGACGCGTGGGACGCCCCCCCCTCGGCGATCGCGCGCGTCAATTGATTGCCATCCGGGTAGATGCCGACGTGCTCGATTCATTCCGACGAGAAGCCCGAAAGCGCAAGGTGGGCTACCAGACCCTCATCAACGAAATCCTTGCCCATCATGCTCGTAAGGACGTGGCGTAGCCGATGACCGAGGTGGCGGTGGCGCGGTTGGGCGTATCCACAACTCTGTGAACCACTGCTCATCGATCGGTGGCAGGGTGCGCCGATCGATTCTGGGTTATGTTGTGTTGAGTTGTTGGTCGGCGAGCGATGTCCTTGACCGGATCGCGCGTGATGCGGAGATTCTGCTAGCCCTGTGAATCTCGGGGAATCAGTGTGCGGGAACGCAAGTGGACGCCGCGGGCGCGCGGCCACGACTGCACTTCCTGTTTCAGCGCCTCCAGCCGCTTCCAGTGTTCGGTCACGGCCTTCCGTCCCCCGTCCGTGATCCGGACAGTCGTCTGGGGGTACTTCCGAGCAAAGGCCTTTGTGAGCGTGACAAGGCCCGCCTCCTCGAGCTTGGCCAAGTGCTGCGAAAGGTTACCCGGCTGCAGACCAGTCAGGCGCTGCAGAAAGACGAAATCAGCCGATTCACACGCCGACAACGCCGTGAGTGCGGCAAGCCGGGCGGGTTCGTGCACAAGCTTGTCGGCGGCGATCAGCCGTTCAAACGGCGCACCCTTAGACGTGGGCATGTCGAAATCCTCGCACCAGGAAGAGATGCAGTTGAACGGCCGTGACGACGAGCGCGGCGGCCATGCCTGCATGACCGAGGGCGCGGTACGGCTGCAGGACGGGCACCAAAAAGGTGACCAGCAGCACGGCAGACGCCAGCACAGGAACGACCCAGCCCAGGCGCTGGCCGCGGCTGGTCGCCAAAGACGTCGCGGTGTAGGCCGATAGCAGCAGCAAGGCGAGGTCCATCGGCCTCACGCCAGCCTCTCTGCCAGTCACAAAGATCGCCATCACGACCGCTATCGTGAACATGGCGACCGCCGTGGCGCCGACAACGCCGTACCTGAAATCTTCGAAGGGCCGCCGCGACCGCGACGGCCGTGCGGGTTCGACGCGTCCAAATCGCCAACGGTAGAACGTCCCCAGCGCGGCAGCGGCAACGATGGCGCTGAGAGTGAGCCACATCTGCAGGCGTGGGTTGGGGGGGTAGCCGACGTGTGTCAGCGCCGCTTTGATGTTCTGTACCAGTGCGAACCAGAAGAGCAGCCCCTGGAACACCCGGGCGCCGATGTGGGCACGGGTCAGGTGTTGAATCGAGTCGACGGTCAGGGCCATCGAAGAATTGTGAGCGTCAATCTAGTTATTGTCAATAACTAGATATTAACTGCTCCACACGCGAGTGCGCACAAGGAAGCACGACCGGAGCCCTGTGCCAGAGGGCACGGGATCACCGACTACCCGGTATTCGGGTATAATCGGTCGGTGATTCAATCGTTCGGGGACACGGCAACCGAACACGTCTTCTATGGGGAAGATACGAGACAGGCCCGAACGATTCCGAAGGCAATCTGGCCGGTCGTGCGTCGCAAGTTGTCCTACTTGCACGCGGCGACTGTGGTCGCTGACCTCCGGGTTCCGCCAGGCAATCGGCTCGAAGCCTTGAAGGGCGCCTTGGCAGGCCGATTCAGTGTTCGCGTCAACGATCAGTACCGAATCACGTTTCGATTTGAGGCCGGACAGGCTTCGGAGGTGCGCTGTGAAGACTACCACTCGTGATTCCACATCCACTCGCGCGGTGGATCTTCGCCATATGCGCCAGCCGCCGACGCATCCCGGCGAAATGCTCCTGGAGGAGTTCCTCAGGCCTATGGATCTCAGCCAGGCGGAAGCCGCCTCGCGCATGCAGATGACCGCGAACCGCCTCAACGAAATCATCAAGGGCAAACGTGGTGTGACCGCTGATACCGCGTGGCGTCTGTCCGCGCTTCTCGGCACGACGCCGGAACTCTGGATGAACCTCCAGATGCACTGGGATCTCTGGCACGCCGCCTCAGCGCAACGAACGGCTTGAAACGTGGGGTTCGCCCTGGCACCCCGGAAGGACTGCATCTCTCTCTACGTTGCACCGAGCTTCGAGGGACGCCGCAAGTCATTGAAAACACAGGTGGCAATGTGTGGCTGGGTCACGGATGTCCGGCGTGTTGACAACGTGTATACGCCCCGCTATCGTCATGTCACCGGCACTTGAATCGCCGAACCACCAGGAGTCCATCATGGCAACCGCGACCGCACGAACGCGGGTCATCAATCTGCGCACTGACGAGGCGCGTCGCGCGCTGATCGATCGCGCGGCCGAGGCGCTGGGGAAGGATCGGACGGAGTTCATGCACGTGATCTGCCCCAGCGTCGGATAAGGTCGGTTATGTCTGGGAAAGACCCACGTAATACGGACTATCGGCGGACGGGAGGTGGAGATCGTCGTTCGCTGGTCGGGGTACAGCAACTTGCG
>JAWXBB010000713.1:0-5069 GCA_034439795.1 Planctomycetaceae bacterium
AATAGCGACGCCTTCGACGCTTTCAGCCGGTCGTTCAGCCTGGTGACGTCGCGGTTGTGGTCCACGTTGGGACTGGTGCTACTGACCGGCGCGAGCGCGGTCGTGTTGACGCTCGCCTTTCGATTGTTGCTGGATGCGGGTGCGGCCGCCGCGGTCTGGGCGGCGGCGTGGACGACGACGGAGGCCACGACGGCGTCACTGGCGGGCGTGCTGGGCTGGTGGCGCGACGTCGTCCAGCGCGGCCTGTGCGGCAGCCTGTTCTGGACCCATGCGACAATCGTCTACCTGTTCATCCGCGAACAGGTGGACGCCGTGCCCGTGTTCCACCTGTCCGGCTACACCGACGACCACCGTCCGCACGAGTTGTACCCGGTGGTGGGAATGCCCGCGATGAAGCCCGCCCCGGACGCAGCGCCGCCGTTGAAAGTTGCCGACAACGGGATCGTCCCCGAGATCGGCGGCGAAGGGTAAACTACGGTCAAGGGATTGTCTCCCGCTGGTCCCCTCGCCCCCGTCTTCGGGGGAGAGGGTTAGGGTGAGGGGGCGTGCGCTCCGAACCGCATGCCACTCCGCCTTAGATTCTCTGCGGATGCTCGGCGTCACGAGTACTGGTGAGTTGCGGCGCTCATCGAATCCGGTTGCGGTTCCCAGCAGTTTTCGTGTTGCATCGATAACTGCTGCGAAGCGCTCGCCCCCTCACCCCGGCCCTCTCCCCCGAAGACGGGGCGAGGGGGCCAGATCAAACCCCGTGACGACACCCAAGTCTCATCGCCGCTTGCGGTTTCGCGGTCCCCTCGAATTGGATGCGGCGACTTGCAGTTCGCCGTAAGTCGCGTTAAACTCCCCGGTTCCTGTCGCGGAGATGCTGCGGCAATAAGAAGGTGTCGGGAATCATGGTTTATCGTCCGCGTACGAAACTCAAACTGGCGCGCAAAGCGGCCCGTTGCCCGAAGTGCGGCAAGCTGGTCGGCATGCGGTTCCGGTGCAAGACCTGCCACAAGAAACTGCGGTAACCGCCTCACAGACATTTCGCGACTGAGAGAGACTGCCTGCCATGCCTCGGATTGAACGTGACCGCGAGTTGGCCAAGCGTCGCCAACGGAAGACGAAGTTGGCGAAGTTGATTACGCGGTATGCCCTGGCGTCGAACGGCGCGGACAAGCAGGCGCTCGCCGCCAAGGTTCGCCGCCTCAGCCCGTTCTACGACATCGACGCCCGGCTGGCCCAACTGGCCACCCAGGGCAAGACGCCGGTCGCCGTCAAGAAGAAGTAGTCGCGGTTCGCGCACTTCTTCGGCTCGATCCATAACCACCCCGGTTCGCCTTGCGCGTATCGGGGTGTTTGCGTGCGCGGACAATGGTATCTTAATCTAGCGATTCAGATATTGGGGCCGCATGGTGATCCAGACTCGTCACCAAAAGATGTTCAAAGCGTTCGCGATTGGCTTCACAATCGTGTGGATTGTAGGAGTTGTTCTCAGCCACGAACATGCCGCTTGGTCTTTGTCAATTGGCGGCAAGGGATGGGCTCTGGTGATGTGGATCTACATCGGCTGGATCCCCTCAGGATTGATCGCCCTATTGTTTGCACTGACTGCGTGGCTGGTTTGTGACGATATCGGGGAATCGCCACCATTGGGTCCGTCACCAGAAACTGATGACGACGTCGAGGTTATGCGGCGAATGATCGACACATCGGGGCGCTGATCGCCGCGTCGATCACATCCAGCGTCAACCGCGTCGCCCCCTGTTGCGTGAGGACGAACGCCCGGGCGGCGTCACCCAGGCGCTGCCGTTCCGTGTGATCGCGGAGCAATCGGCGGACGGTCTCGCGAAGCTCGTCCCGATCGCGAATCACGACGGCGGCGTCGCGCGACAGCAGTTGCTCGACAATGTCACGGAAATTCCACGTGTTCGGCCCGAACAGCACCGCGGCTCCGTAGCCGGCCGGTTCGAGCATGTTCTGCCCGCCCCGATTCGTGAGACTGCCGCCGACGAACGCGATGTCGGCAAGTCCCCAGCACGCGGCGAGTTCGCCGAGCGTATCGAGCAACAGAACGGGTTGCTCGCTTCCCGCCGGCATGGTCATCGCTTGCGGTTTCGCGCTCTTCTCCGAGCGGCGCACGATTGGCAATTTCAGCGACGAAATCAGCTGCGTGACTTCCTCAAACCGTTCCTTGTGCCGCGGGACCACCACCAGCCGCAGCGATGGAAATTCGTCGCGCAGCGCGAGGTACGCCTCCATCGCGTATCGTTCTTCAGGATCTTGCGTGCTGCCCGCGATGAGCACCACGGCGTCGTCGGACAGGCCGAACGACGCCCGCAGCTCCGCGGTCTTCGCATTCTTGCGATCGGACTGCACGCGGTCGTATTTGATGTTGCCGGTGACCGTCACGCGATCGGCGGGGACGCCGAGGTCGATCAGCCGCGCGGCGTATTCTTCCGTTTGTGCGGCCACTTGCGACAGCGTCCGCAGAATCGGTCGCAGCACCGGTTTGAGCCAGCGGTAGCCGCGATAGCTCTTCGCACTCAGCCGCGCATTCACCAGCACGACGGGAATGCCGAGCCGGTCAGCCGCCAGGAGGAAATTCGGCCACAGTTCCAGTTCGACCAGCACGACGAGTTCCGGCCGGACGGTGCGGAGGGCCGTCGTCACCGCATGGCTGAAATCGAGCGGCCAGTAGGCAATGGTGTGCTGCGGGAATTTCTGCCGGGCGACGTCGAAGCCGGTGCCGGTAGTGGTCGTGATCAGCACTTCCCAGCCGGGGTGCCGGGCGAGGAAGTCGGCGACGAGCGACGGCAGTTGCAGCACCTCGCCGACGCTGACGGCATGGAACCAGACGCACGGCCGGTCGGGATGTTGCCGGGCGATACGGCCGGGCAGTTTTTCGCGCAAGCCGGCGATCGGCTTCCGCTGCACCCAGCGGCGGTACGCCAGCCACGGCGCCGCCGCGATGAGCACGGCAGCGTAAATCGCATCCAACAACCAGGGCAGCACGGGCGTCCTTTCCCGACGGAGTGACGCGGGATGATACCCGACGGGGCGAATTGGGAGAATTGGAGTTTTTGACGGGGAGGAAGCGCGAAACCGCAAGCGCTTGTTGAACGACTTTCAAGGGAAGCTTGCGGTTTCGCGACGTCGCAGATCACGTCGTCGCCGGAGCGCGCAACAACCGTCCCGCCAGCCACCACATCGAACCGAGCACCGCGCCGCCGCCGAACGTGACCGCGATCAGAATCGGCCAGCCGTCGACGTGGGCGATCTGCCCGGCAACGATCCACGAGTACGCCGCCAAGGCGGCAATCGGCAGCAACTGCGGGGCGATGGCTTCACGCCATAACCGGCGGACCGGCAGTCCGACGAGCTTCAGGCCCAGCGGCAACGTCAGTCCCAGTTCGACCACCGCGACGGGAATCAATGTCCCCCACGCGACGCCCGGCAGGCCCCAGAAGTGGCACAGCACAATGCTGGCGGTCAGGTTGCACACGGCTTCCAGTAGATACAAGAACGCGGGGACGCGGACCTCCCCCATCCCGAACAGAAACGCCCGGATCACGCTGCACGGCAAGGCGATCACCTGGGCGGCCAGCAGAATCGCCAGAATGTGATGGCTGAGCGCGTAGCCGTCCCCCATCCAGGCCGCGATGACGCCGCCGCCGAAGAACCAGCCGCCGAGGAACATCCCCGACGTCAACAGGAACACCAGCCCGTACGCCTTGATGAGGAACCGGTGCAGCCGGTGCCGCTCCGACGGATTGGACAGCGCCCCGGCCGCCGGCATGCAGATCTGGGCGATCTTGTCGATCGGTTGCTTGATGAATTGCGACAGCCGCAGCGCGATGTAATAGGGCACGATTTCGTCGGTCCCCATCATCAGGCCGATCACCACGGTGTCGGTGGCGTTGGTCATCTGATAGGCGATCGCGTTCAGGAACGCCATCGAGCTGAACGAACTGCATTCGTGGAAGACCTCGCGGGAGAGCAGCGACCAGCGGATGCGCAGTTGCGGCAGTTGCCGGCAGGCGAGCACGAGGTACGCGACGTTCTCGACGACCGTGATCGCGAGAAAGATGCAGGCCATCGTCACCAGGCCCCATTCCTGCCGCAGGAACAGGAACACGAGCGCCAGCTTCATCAGATCGGAGCTGAGCGAGACCGTCCGTTCCAGATCGAACCGCCGCAGCCCCATCAGCACGCCGCCGAATACGCTGCCGGACATCCCGACGGCGACGTTGAGGCCGAGCACCAGAATCGTCCAGCGGACTTCGGTCAGTTCGGCCCCCTGCCACGAGCTGATGTACGGCGCCGCGGCGCACAGCCCGCCGGCAATCGCAATGGCGACGGCCCCCATCACCAGATAGATGGCCAGTATCAGCGTGACGATCTGGCTGATCCGCTCGTACTTCCGTTCGGCTTGATACTTCGCGACGTACCGGCTGATGGTCTCGCCGAAGCCGAAGTACAGCAATCCGCCGTAACTGGCGATGGAGTTGATGAACACCCACGTGCCATAGGTCCGGTCGCCCATCACGCGGACGACGTACGGCATCAGGAAGAAGCCGATGACGATCGCCAGCCCGTGAGCCCCCCAACTGACGAGCACGTTGCGCTTCAGCGATGCGGGGGCAAAGGCCATCGGGGCGAAATCTCGGCTCGGGGTGCGCACACCGGGGGCCACCCGGGTTGATGACGAAAGCCTACGTCACGGACGGAACCCGTGGCGACGATTCGCAGACTGCGACTTCCGCCACGGTCGGCAACATCGACAAACGTGATGCAACCGGACTCCTGCGCTTGTGTGCCACGGCTCTGTCAGCCGTGCGAGCGCTCCGAACCAACCTGCAATTCGCACGGCCGACACGGCCGTGGCACACGAAAACGAAGACACCAAGAAGCAGCCTAGTGCTGTGTCAGCGAATGAAACAGGGGTCTGCCTGTGGATCGGAATGAGCGAGACTGCGATCAACCCAGGAGGGTTGACCGTGGAAAAGAAGTCCGTGGTTCGGCTGACGGATGACGAGCGTGAGATCCTGTGCGGCGTGGTTAAGAAATTGAAGGGATCGTCTCCG
>JAWXBB010000714.1:0-12727 GCA_034439795.1 Planctomycetaceae bacterium
CCCCGAGACGAAAATGGGCCCGATGGTCCGCACTGCCGACGCCACTCGCGTCGGTCAATGGATCGACGAAGCCGTCAGTGCGGGTGCGGACCTCATCACCGGCGGCCAGCCCAACGGTGCGATGTGCCCGCCGGCGATTCTCGACAACGTCGATCCGAATCTGCGGATCAGCCGCGAGGAGTTGTTCGGCCCCGCGGTCGCCATCACGCGCTGTGCGACCGTGGATGACGCCATCCGCATCGCCAACGACACCAGTTACGGCCTCGCCGCGGCGGTCTTCACGCGCGATCTGGAGCGGGCCTTCCGCTTCGTCCGCGAAGTGGACGCCGGCAACCTGCACGTCAACTGGTCCACGCAATGGCGCGTCGACCTGATGCCCTACGGCGGCCTGAAACACAGCGGCCTGGGCAAAGAGGGGCCGAAGTACGCCGTTCGCGAAATGACGGAAGAAAAGCTGGTCGTGCTGCATCTTGGGGGATGAGAAGGGATTCTGTCAGCGGTCTGTTGCTATTGCGGAGGATCGTCGAGACACGGTGCGGGTAGACAATGTTGACACAGCTCCTGTCTCACCCTGTGTTTGACACTGAGACCGGTGGCGTCATAGGATTGTGACATCGGTCGCTGTTCGGCGATTTCCCATTCGTCACCGTCACACAGGAGCAAACTGAAATGGCCAACAAGGGAGAAAGCGACAAGGGGCGGAAAGAGTCCCAGAAGAAGCCGACGATGACGCTCAAGGAAAAACGCAAGGCCAAGCAGGAAAAGAAAAACAGCAAGTAAGCGCCGGCCCGGCGGAAACAATCTGTCTCCGCCACCGGTCTCGCGCGTTCGATACACACTTCCCACTTGAGGATCTCAATGCCCAAAAAGAAACCGACTCCCGAACGGTCCAATCCCAAGAACAACAAGAGCCTGGCGATTCGCACCGTGCTGAAAAAGATGCCGGCTGCGAAAGCCTCGGACGTGGTGGAGGCGGTCAAGCAGGAGTATGGACTCGAGGTCGGCCGGAACCTGGTCTACATGGTCAAGACCAAGGGAAACATGACGGCCGACGGTCGCGCCAACACTCCGAAGGGGGCCCGCAAGGGCAATCCCCTGACGACGGCCGCCCTGTGGGTCGACGCCATCAAGACGGCCCGCCAACTCCTGAAGTCCACCGGCAGCCTGGAGAACGCGACCGCGCTGTTAAAGGCGCTGGCCGACAAGTAGGGTGGTCGGTGTGGCATCTTTGCTGGAGTCCAGCCTTTAGGCTGTCTTCGCTTGATGCACACTCATCGAAGACAGCCTAAAGGCTGGACTCCAACCAAGAGACGCGGCTACCGGTCCGGCGCGCTCGCGGGGGTGGACGTCGGCGGCTGGTTGGGCGCCGGGTGCAGGACGAAGAGAATGCGGACGGTGTCCTGGGCGGTGCGGCCGAAGCGGGAGCGCATTTGGGCGAAGTCTTCCGGAGTGGCCGCCGGGGCGTTGCCGGCGACGACGTTGCGGCGGAAGGTCTGCTGCACGTCGGTCTGGTAGCGGTTGGTCAGGTTGTTGACGTCGTCCGTCGGGGCGGGAACCTGCAAGCGGACGAGCGTGTTGAACGAGGCCAGGTTCTGTTTCGACTCGTCCTCGGCGGGCCGCTGTGCCGATTGAGCTTTAAGCGCTTTGCCCGGCGCGGCCTCGGCGTTCACTGACAGCCTGGCGCGGCGGTTCATGTCCTCGCGAACGGTCGACAACTGCTTCTGCCGCTCCTTGTCCGCCGCGGCGTTGGCGTAGAGCCGCGATTCCGCGGGCGCTTCGCCACGGGCGACGGCGATGGCGTCGGCGGCGCTGACCGCCTCGAAGTTCCAATCCGTCAGCCCGTCGTCCCATTGTTGAACGACGTAGGCGTCGGTGATCTGCTTCAGATTCCGCTTTCGCTCGGAGGGCTTGGTCTCACCGGAGACGTCCAACTCGGTGGCCTGGCCGATCTGAAGCGGTGGTTGCAACTTCATCGACAGCACTTCGCGCTGCTTGATGAGCTCCTCCAGCGTCTTCGACAACGGTTCGCCCGGCGCTTCGGCGTAGACGGCGAACAGGTCGGCCGAATCGCCGAGCTTCTTGGACACTTGTCGATCGGCCTGGGCGGCATCGGCGTCAAAGTCGATCGTGCGGGCATCGACGGTCGTCACGCCGTTCTGCATGAGCAACACCTGGAACTGATTGGCGACGCGCTGGGCGTCGACGACCACCAGGTCGTAGTTGCCGATCACCAGGCCGTTTTCGCTTTGCAGGCGGAGATACGGCAGCACTTCGCGCAGCCGTTCGACATCGTCGAAGGCGTCGGTGGACGACACGCCATCCACCAGCGATTCCAGCTTCGTCAGTTCCGGGCGTGGCGATTGGGGCGCGTCCATCGTGTGCAGCGGGACGGCCGCCGCTGCGCCGGGCGCGGGGGCAGAGAAGCTGAAAGCCTTGCCAGACGACCGGGCGGGTCCGCTCGCAGCCGGGGTTGCCGCGCGCACCATGCCTCGGGTGAGGACGGCTTCATTCTCCGTGAGGGGCTGGGCGCCGAATGATCTCGCTGCGAGGCCGTCCGCATCCGTGCCGAACTCGGCCATCCGAATTTCCAACGACTCCCGAACGAGCGGCTCGCTGGCGAGGGGCGTGGTGAACGGCGCGAGTATGACGCCGTCTTCATACCACGCGTTCGGAGAGGCCGTGTGGAGTTGCGACTCCGGACGGAACTGCAGCGACAGCAGCCCCGCGGCGAGCACGGTCATCGCGATTGCGGAGAACCCCGCCAGCCATTCGCGGCGATAGGTGCGGAACCGCCGCGTGGTCGCCGCGGCAGCCGGCGTGACGTGTGACTGTGTGGCCTTCTGCACCGCAGTCCGAAGAGCCGGCGGGGCCGATTCGTGGGGCAAGGCGTGCAGCGCCTGCGAGAGCGCACGGATTTCGTTCAACGTCGCACGGGCGGCGGGCGTGGTCTCCAATAACGACTCCGCCGTCGAGCGTTCGGCGGGTGTGACCTCGCCGTCCGCATAAGCCGAGAGCAATTCTTCCCAATCGTGCTGACTCATCGCCTCACTCACACATCACGGATTCAACACAACCTAAGGTGAAGCTCCAAATCACAAATTCCAAATTACAAGCAAGTTCCAAATTCCAATCAGCAGAAACAGTTCACGAATGAGACCGTTTGGAACTTCTGCTGATTGGAATTTCCTTGGAACTTGAAATTTGGAGCTTGGAACTTCCGCCGTCACTCTTCCGCTTGCATCGCCCATTGTAGCCGGGACCGCAACTCCTGCCGCGCCCGGTGAATTCGACTTCGCACGGTTCCCAGGGGCACCCCCAGGATTTCGGCGATCTCCTCGTACTTCAGATCGTCCATTTCCTTCAAGACCAACGCCGTTCGGTATTCCTCCGGCAATTGCGCCAAAGCCCGCCGGACCAGTCGCTGGCGGTCATCGACGTCGGCCGCATGGTCCGGTGCCGATGATGCACGTCCGTCAACCGGCTCATCTCCCGTCGCCTCCCGAATGGCATCGACCGAGCCGGTGACGCGGCGGGTTTTCCGCCGGGCACTGACCGCGGCGTTGAGGGCGATCCGGAACAGCCACGAGTAAAACGCCGACTGACCCCGGAACGTGCTTAACTTCTCAAAGGCATGCACAAACGCATCTTGCGCGATGTCCTGGGCCTGATCCGTCGAACCCGTCACATGCACCAGGCTGCCGTACAGCCGGTGCTGATAGCGTTCCACCAGTTGACCAAACGCCTCGGCCTGGCCGGCGAGGCAGTTGTCGATCAGTTGTTGATCGGACGCGTCGTTCACCGTTGTTAATCAGTTCGACGCCAAGGGATTGGGGAAAGTTCCCACGGATCGGCGACAACAGACGAGGCGTCTGACCCGCTGTGGGAACCGCGACAAGGATTCTCGCCGGAACCGACCACGGCTGGCAATGCCGGGTCGGCGATTCGGCAGGACGGAAACGCCAGCCCTACGCCTCAGTGCGCGGGTTCGTTGGGATCGGGAGCGAAGATCGCGAACTCCGGCGCATAGCGCACGAGACCGCCGCCGACGGGGATGCTGCCGAGAATCAGTTCCAGCGCCTGGAAGACATCGCCGCCGCCGTACTCGCCGGAGAGCTGCCACCGCGACGCCGCTTGAAAACCGAAGCGGCCGTAATAGCCGGGGTCGCCGAGGACGACGATGAAGGCGGCGTCACGACCGCGGCACGCTGCCAATCCGGCCCGGATCAAAGCCCCGCCGATCCCCTGTCGCTGCTGCTCCGGTACGACGGCCAGTGGCGCCAATCCGAGGCCGCGCTGATTGTCGCCCGCCGTCACCGGGCTGAACGCGATGTGGCCGACGATGCGATCAAGGCACTCGGCGACCAAGGAAATCGTCAGCCGTCCCGCGCGACGCAGGTCGTCGATCAACTGGCCTTCCAACGCCGTCGGGAATGCAGCCTGATGCACGCGGCGGATGCCGGCTTCATCGCCTGGTTGTTCGTGGCGAATGGTAATGCGGGAGTCACTCATGATGGGGAATCAGGATTAAAGGCGAAGAGTGCCTCACGCAAAGGCGCAAAGCTCGCAAAGGAAACTGAGATGAGGTTGTGGGTGCCATGCTTGCAGCTTTGGGCAAGCATGTTCTTGTCTTGTCGCTCGACAACGAGTCCGAATCCCAGCCTTCGCGATGATTCTGAACTTGTGTTTCATTCCAGGCGTTGATCGACAGAAGCCATGCTTGCCCAAAGCTGCAAGCATGGCACCCGACCTGTTCGCTGTCCTTTCCTTTGCGAGCTTTGCGCCTTTGCGTGAGGCTCTTCTTCAAGGAAAGAACAGCACGTCACACCGCGGGGGCATTGTTTCTCGATGCCGCCAGAGGAAGCGTTGTCGGCTTCCCCGCTGCCACACGGGCCAGATACACCTGGAACGCAACGCCGGTGGCGAACAGGCCGAGGCTGATCCACTGCGAGATCGTCAGCGTCGTGCCCCATTGGCCGAATTCGTCGCCGCGCACGAACTCGATTAGGAACCGTGTGAGCGGGGAAATCAGCAGCGCCAGGCCGAACACATCGCCCGGCACGCGGCGGTAACGGTGGTACCACAGCGTGAGGGCCGCGATGAAGAAGCCGTCGAGCGAACTGTAGATCTGCGTGGGGTGCAGCGGCGGGCTGGCGACGGCGTCGGGCGGCAGGAACCCGCGGAAGATCAGCGCCTGCACGGGCACGCTCTCGGCGGGGAACACGATGGCCCACGGGAGATCGCATTTGTCGCCGTAACAGCAACCGTAGAGCAGGCACCCCAACCGTCCGAAGCCGATCCCCACGAAGACCGATGGCGTGATGATGTCGCCCAATTGCAGCGGCCGCAGTTGGCGCAGATGACAGAACACGAAGTAACTGACCGCCCCGGCGATCAATCCGCCGTACAGCACGATCCCGCCGCCGGCGAGGTTGATCGCCGCGAACAACGCTTCGCCGAAGTTGCGAGTGCGGCCGAAGACTTCGTGGTGATACTGCACCAGATAGAACAGCCGCGCGCCGATGATGCCCGGCAGGAACAGCCAGAACGCCAGATCCCAGATGATGTCCGGCGGCAACCCTTCGCGCTCCGCCCGCTTGTTCGCCAGCCAGACCGCGCAGACCAGGCCGATGAGCATCATCACGCCATAGCCAAACACAGGCGCACCGTCCGGTCGCAGCCGCGGACCAAACACCGGCGCCTGAACGATGGCGATCCCGATGGCGAGCCAGAAGCCGATGCTCATCAGATCGACGCGCGGGCCTTTCTCCGACGCCGGAATGCGGGCCACGATCGCATACACCGTCAGGCCGGCCGCCAGCCACAGCCAGAACAGCACGCCGAAGCCGAACATCGGCAGCTTGCCGTCGCCGATGGGAATGCCGTCCCAGGGGATCTCGAACAGAATCGGTCGCATGTGGTTCTCTCATCCCACTTGATTGAGCCCCCGGTCTCCCGACCGGGGGCCGAGTTAAGAAGACCGCGAAACCGCAAGCGACGTTCGGACCCACGCTTGCGGTTTCGCGGTCTTCTCCTTTCTCTCTCCGATCATGCAGCCAGTGTCCCGGACGCTTGGAGCGTCCGGGACACTTTACCGTTCCATCCAAATCGCGTTGTCGATCAACCGCGTCGTGCCCACCTTCGCCGCCACCAGCGCGACCAGCCGCGGCTGCAATTCGTCGACTTCCTGCAACGAATCGGGATCGACGACCGCCGCATAGTCGAGCACCACACCCGGCGTCTGACGGATCTCCGTCTGCATCGCCGCGGCGATGCCCAGCGGCGATTTGTGCGATTGAAACAGCGACTCCCCCAACTGCAGCGCCCGCGACAGGCACAGCCCCGCATGACGCTGGGCCACCGACAGGTACGCATTGCGACTGCTCAGCGCCAGGCCGTCGGCGTCGCGGATCGTCGGGCAGGTGCGGATCTCGGTCGGCATGTCGAGGTCGCGAACCATCCGGCGGATGATCGCCTGTTGTTGATAATCCTTCTGACCGAAGTAGGCGACGTCCGCACCCACGATGTTCAGCAGCTTCGCCACGACCGTGGTGACGCCGCGGAAATGCGTCGGCCGCGTGGCGCCCTCCCACAGCGTGGTCAGCCCGGCGACGTCGACCGTGGTCACGCCACCCGGCGGGTACATTTCCTCGTCGGCCGGATAGAAGACGAGATCCGCGCCGGCGGCCCGGCAGACCGACAGATCGTGTTCGCGCGGCCGCGGGTATTTCGACAGGTCTTCCTGCGGCGCGAACTGGGTCGGGTTGACGAAGATGCTGACGACAACCAGCCGGCATTCGGCGCGGGCGGCGTCGATCAGGCTGCGGTGCCCGGCATGCAGCGCGCCCATCGTCGGCACAAACCCGATACTCGCCCCGCCCAATCGGGCCGGCCGCGTGGCCTGGCGGACCTGCACGATCCGCTCGACGACTTGCATGGCGATGCGGCCTCGATATTTATGTTAGCCGCGACCCGGAGGCTTTGCGCAGGGGAGCGCGGGGTGGAGTGTGCAATACGTCATAGGCGCTTCACCCAGCGCTCCCCTGCGCAAAGCCTCCGGGTCGCGGCTAACACCGGCGGTCATTGCGGCGGAAACGCATAGTTCGGGTTGGCGGGGTCGAAGTCCCGGTCGGTCAGCCCGATGTTCACGCGGATTTTGGTGTAGGTGTACTCTTCGATCATTGGCGGCTTGCCCCCCTCGGTTTGCGGGAAGGCGTACTGCTCGACGCGGATCGGCAACCCGGTCTGCTCGTCGATGAACAGCCGCGTCATCTGGAACTTGAACTGCTTGCGCGGCTGCGGATGGCTGGTCTCGATGACTTTGCAGGGCATGCCGCCGAGCTTGGAATCGGGACGATATTGGACATTGGACTCGCCGAATTGCGCTTCCGCCTCCCATTGCGTGATGATCTGTTCGAGCAGGTTCTTCATGCCGATCATCGTGACGGGATACTTGTTGCCGTCCATCGCGTCTTCGCTGTCGGGCGCGAGGGGCACCGTGCCGGCAATCGACTTCAGGCCGGCTTCGTGGGCCAGCAACAGGCCGTTATTGCGGCCGGCGACGTAGATCACCTCGCGGCCCGGATGGGCCGTGACGTAGTGCAGATAGACGCTGAACGGCTGCTCGCGGACCTTCATCTTCATCGAGGTCGCCCGCAAACGGCGTCCGATCAGTTCCTGCTTCGAGAAGAGCGCCTCGTAATCGGTGACGCCGGCCAGTTTCTGCCGCGCGGCGTACGCATGCTCCAAAGCCGGAGCCAAGGGGTGCTGAGGGTCCACCTTGATCGCGGACTTGCTCGCCGGCACCGCGTCTTGAGCGATGGCCGTTGGAACCACGAGTGCGAAGGCCCCGAGCCACAGGGCCGTCGATGACACCATTAGACGCGACAACCGACCGACATCTGACCGCCGAACCATGGACCGTATCCTCGTCCGTGACTTGCAGAATCCTGAATGGTGCCGGGAACCAGCAGGCTGATGTCAGCCCGCAACCTGTTCACGACCCCACAACCGTATCGCGCCCATCGTTTTCTGGCAAACCCAGATTGTGCAACAACCGCGCCGATGGCACCCAATCGCCCCAGGTTTGCAGGAATGACCCCAGAAGCCGCGGGGTCCCATCCCCGCGGTTGAGTGCCTATTGACACTCGACCGTGGGGATGGGACCCCACGGCTTCCGGGGACCTGACACTCATTCACCGCAAGTGCTCGACGATCCGGCGATCGACGTCCGGAATGCGGCGGCGCAGGCTGATGCTCAGTGGCGTGGGTTCGCGGCCGGTGGGGATGGTGGTCAAGAACTCATCCAGCACGGCCCGCGCTTCAGGGGGGCCGTGCAACAGGAAGTGAACCCAGCCCCAGGCTTCGCGGTATTCGGGGCCGCCCATCTCGGTGAGCTTGCGCTTCGCTTCGAGCTCCGCCAGATTCATCTTGCCGCCGAGCCGCAACGCTAGGGCGAGGTTGCGGGCATGGGCGTTGCCGTCGACCCGCAGCACGGCGGGGTTCTCGAAGTATTCGGCCAGGCCCTCATCGAGCCACAGCGGGACGTACGGCAACGCGTTGTGGAGCAGGGCATGCGTCGTCTCGTGACGCAGGTCGGTGTCCAGTTCCGGTCGCCGGTACGCATAGACCCGGCCCACGTCGTTCCCCGCGACGAACAGCGCCTGGCGGCCGTCGCCGTCGGGAACGTGCTTGCGGACGTAGGACGTATACGCCCAGCGGTTGCGGAACAGATAGATTTCGATCGGCTTGCTCTGGCACCGGATATCGAGCGTCGCCTCGATGTCTTTCTGCAACTCCCCCAAGTCGGCGACGACTTCCGTCGCATCGCGCAGGGGGAAATCAGAGCGAAACACGAAAATCCCGTGCTGCTGCTCGTCCACCCAACCGGCGGCGGAGACCGCAACGGGTAACGACGCGCACACGAGCGCGGTCAGGATCGCGCAGCACATTGTCCGCAAGTTGAAGAAAGGAATCATGCGTCACCAAATCTGAATGTCGCGTGTTCAACGGTCACGAACGTGTCCCAGTTTCTTGACGTGGATGTCAGAGTTTGGGTGCCATGCTTGCAGCTTTGGGCAAGCATGTCTTGCGTCTTGTCCTGCGACCTCACAAAGTCATCATTCCTTGCGTTGATCGGCAGAAGACATGCTTGCCCAAAGCTGCAAGCATGGCACCCGGCGGCTAATCGAAACTCGCGCACGTGGACGTGTCGCGGTCTGTATTCGCCGCGGCCAATTGCGTCAAGGCGGACAAATCGCGCGCCGAAGCGAGGCAATGACCGCGGCGACCGGCAAACTTTACAAACTCGAATTGCCACCGAGGGAACCTTCTCCTAGACTCCGCGACCTCTCGGAAGTGGAATGGATTCCGTCCCCCGAGATGCGACCGAGGCCCGCGTGAGCCGGCGACAACGGTCGCTCGATGGCAGCCTGTCAGGGAAGGTAGGCGTCGATGCGTTCGACTGCACAGGGATCGTTCGCGGCCGTACTGCTGCTGATTCCGATTCTCGCCGTCCCGATGCTGGCCATCTTCGGCGTGCCCGACTTCACACCGCTGGTGGAATCGCCGCTGGGTGCCCCCGCTACGGATGCACGGCCGGCCGGTGGGGAAGCCCCGCCGTTCTCACCGGCCGTCACGCTGCCCGATGAAGAGTTCACGCCGCTGCCGCAGGGTGCGAACCCCGGCGTCGCCGCGTGGCCGGGGCAACCGACGCAGTCGCGTATCGATCAAGAACAACGCGCCCGGTTGCAGGCGGTGCGCAACGTCGGATTCCAGCCGAGTGCCGCCGATGAGCGCGCGATGATGACCGCCTCGCTCGACGTTCCGTCCGCGCCGAGTCCCTTCAACCCGGCCGAGGCGACGGAATCGACCCTGCCGCAACGGAAAGCTCGGGGAGCCCCGCCGCGTCAACCAGCCGCGGAGACTGTCGCGCCGCCGGCTGTCCATCCGGGCTTTACCGCACCGATGCCACAGGCCGTCGCGGCCATTGCCCCGCTCACTTGGCGGGCGGCGGTGCAGCGCTTGAATCAGATGGAGATCCGCAACTTCCGACTGGAACCGGGCCGAGCCGCGGATCAGTTCGTGTTCATCTGCTCCTACACGCCGCGCGACAATCCGCGGGTCTCGTATCGCTTCGAGGCAGAGGCCGACGAGCCGCTGAAGGCCGTCGAGAAAGTGCTGGCGCAGATCGACTCCTGGCTGGCGTCGCGATGATGTTTCCTTCGATTTCGAGGAGCCGCGCCCGTCAGGAAGCGGATTCTCGGTGGTCGCAGATTCCCCTCCCTGACGGTCGGGGCTCCTAAGACGATGTTTCGCAAGCGTGATCGCTTTGGTTGGCCGCATCAAGCCGTTTCCTCGTGGAGCTTCTTCTCACGAGCGGCGACGGAGACCGCGACGATTCTGTCGCTCGACGGCCTCGACCGGCAGTGCCTCCGCTCGCCGAAGATGGCCCGCATCGAGACCGCGTTGCTGGTCGCCGACGGACCGCTGTCGAGCCGCAAGCTGGTGCAGGTCGCGACGCTGGCCGACGTCGCCGAGGTGCATCGGCTCGTCGAGCAGCTCAACAAGGCCTACGCGCGCGCGAGCAGCCCGTTCTTCATCGAACGGGTCGCCACCGGTTATCAATTGTTAACACGCCCCGAGTACGCGCTCTGGCTGGGCAAGCTGCACCAGCGTCAGGCCGAACTGAAGCTGACGCCCCCCGCGTTGGAGACGCTGACGATTTTGGCGTACCGTCAACCGATGACGCGGGCCGACCTGGAGGCCATTCGCGGCGTGCAATGCACGGACCTGCTGAAGATGCTGATGGAGCGCGGGTTGGTGCGAATCGCCGGCGAGGAGGACACGCTCGGCCGGCCGTTTCTGTACGAGACGACGCGCAAATTTCTGGAGCTGTTCGGGCTGCGGAATCTCGACGACCTGCCCGACGCCGGGGATCTGCGTCGCAAGTTTCCGCCGGCACCATCCAGCGAGCCGGTCGCGGAGCCGGAGGCGGCCTGAAGCGTCTGCCCCGTCGCCACAGTTTTCCAGCCCCGCCCTCCCGGCAAGGCTGGCCCGACCGCTCTCCGGGACGGGTCAAGGAAAATCCGGCCACCAGACCGCTTTTTTGTTGCGATTCTGGTGGGGCGTCCGTACGATTTCAGCCAGCGGAGGGGATCGTCATCCCGCCGCCTGTTCTTTCGCAGTCTGGTGCCAACCCCGCGGTGGAGGACGGATCGTGCAGACGCTGTTAGCAGTCGAAGCGGAAGCGGCCTTCGACGTCGATCCCATCGAAGAGATGCGGCTGAGGACGTGGGCCCGAAAACACTACACCCGGCAAGAGGAACGTAACGGCACTTGGCACCCCATTGTTCTCGATGAAATGACCCGCAAAGACCGGGAGGCGGGGAGCTTGCCGCGCCAGCCGCGGTAATCTGGTCCGCAGCATTTCGAGCCACCATCGAGAGCGAACGCTGTCTGTCTGCGCGCGACACACCAGAAATGACAACGGCCCGGAACCGCACTGGTTCCGGGCCGTTTTTGTTGGATTGGTGTCGAGTCGCAAGGTTACCGAATCACGTTCCCCTGCGTCGTCTTCACGCCGCTCGCCTGCTGGGCCGTCGGTGCGGCTTTGGGAGCGCTTCCCTTCACCGGGGCGGCGGTCTTGCTGGCCGGCTCTTCGGCCGGACCGGAGCCGCTCCAGTTGGCGACCGACCAGAACGGATGCGTCAGCACCACGCTGGCCCCGAGGTCGTCGAGCGCCCCGCGGAACGACGACGCCGTCATGTTCTCGTTGGGAATCACGCGCTGCAGCACGAACCGGCGGTTCGAAGCGATGTACGCGAAGAACTTCCCTTTGCCGAGCTTGTCGTTCTCGGACAGCAGCCGCAACAGCGCCGTCCGGGGAACGTCGGCCGCCGATTTCGGCAGCTCGTCGAGCCACGCCATGATCCAGACGCTGTTCGCGTCCTGCGACAGCACGGCGGACATGGAGAGTTCCCAGTCCGCGTCGGCGATGGTCGCCTTGAACGCGAAGTCGTAGCGTTTTTCCGCCAGCTTCGCTTCCAGGCCCATCGCCTTGAGCAGCGTCCCCAGCGACTCGTCGGTCAGTCGACCTTTCGCCGCCGGGGCCGATTGTGCGGACACCATCGCCGGAGCCGCCAGCGCTGCCACCGCGGCTCCCAACATTGTTCGTCGACTGCACGCGGTCATCGTTCGACACTCCTTTGTCGGATGGGGAAGGTGTCAGGAGTCAGGTGTCAGGCTTCAGGTAAGACAGAAGAAGGGCTTCTTCGCTTTACCTGACGCCTGATACCTGACGCCTGACCGCTAGCCCCCTACTCCCAGCGCCTCCCGCAGACAGATCTGCGACCACGTCTCGAATCCGTCCAAGTCCGCGGCCAACTCTGCGGGTGAGGCAAACCCTGTCTCTAGAATCGACTCTTCCCGTGGGCGAACTTGTGCCGAGTCCAGATCAAAAATGTGAACGATCCCCAGATGGACCTGGCCGACGGGGCTGGAGTCGTCGTTGATCAGGCCGACGCACTCGTCCCGAAAGCCCGACTCCAGAAAGACTTCCTCGTCGATTTCGCGGTGCATTGCCTCGAAATACCGCCGGTCGCCGTGCAGCCGGTCGGTCGAGGAAATGTGCCCGCCGATGCCGACCGACCGCTTGCTGTGCAGCCTGCCCTCGCCCCCCGCTTTGCCGCGGCGGTAGTGGAAGATTTGTTCCCCGTGGCGAAAGATGCAG
>JAWXBB010000715.1:0-2925 GCA_034439795.1 Planctomycetaceae bacterium
CCGCTGAAGGCGTCGGTCCGGAGGAACTCGACGCCGGGAACCAGCTTGATGATCTTCAGCTTCTCGATCTTGTGATCGAGCCGACCGATTTTCGTCTCTTCGAGTTCCAGGCGGCCGAGTTCCTCGGCGTCGCGCTCGCAGATTTCCTTGACGAGTTGCACCGCCGTCACGCGGGCCGACAGTGGAGCTTCGCTGAGCGCCGCGAACCCGTCCGTCGCCGCGGCGATCGCCTGGTCAACCGATTGGAAGACGCCCCAATCGCCATCGCGATGGCGACCGTTCGCTTGCGGTTTCGCGGTCTTTCCCAGTTGGGCGAGGACTTCCTCGACAACCTGACGAATTGTGTCTGCGGAGGCGGTGCTCATGGTGGGTAATCGCAGTGGGAGGAATGTGTGTCAGTGCTGGGAAGCCCAGGGATAGCAATCCCTGGGCTTCGGCGTTCGATGAACCTACTTGCTCGACTTCGCATCGAAGATCTGCGAACTGCCGAGATGCACGCAATCGACGATGCCGATGATCGCGCAGTCGATGGGCAGCGGCTTCGTCTGCGGAGTGAAGCGGGCGCTGGACCCCTGGACGATCATTACGACCTCGCCTTCGCCGCAGCCAACGGTGTCCACGGCAATGAACGTCCGGCCGGTGCCGACGAGACCCTTCTGGTCCTTCTCATTGACGCGCAGCGGCTCGACGACGAGCAGCTTCTGACCGACCATCGCGTCGACCTTTTGGGTCGCGACCACGCTGCCGGTGACTTTGGCGAGAAACATGATGACTTCCTCGTTCGTCGTTACCGCTTGGCGATGCACTCGGCCGTTTGACGGGCGACTACGATTTCTTCGTTGGTCGGCACGATCCAGATTTGTGTCTTGCTGGAATCGGCCGACACGCAGACTTCCGTGTTGCGTTTCACCGATTCGTTCTTCGTGGCATCCAGTTGAATGCCGGCCCATTCGAGGTTCGTGCAGACATCGCGACGGACGCGATTGCTGTTCTCACCAATGCCGCCGGTGAACACGATCGCGTCCGCCCCGCCGAGCACCGTCAGATAGGCGCCGAGATACTGCCGGATGGACTGCGTGAA
Source organism: Planctomycetaceae bacterium (assembly GCA_034439795.1). Classification (GTDB taxonomy): domain Bacteria; phylum Planctomycetota; class Planctomycetia; order Planctomycetales; family Planctomycetaceae; genus DSVQ01. The sequence continues at coordinate 1,082 of JAWXBB010000715.1, forward strand.
CATCTTCAGCGCCAGATCGGCCCGGACGTGTCCCTTCGCCGCGGCGTCTTCCAGATCGCGCACGTCGCCGGACAGGCCGCTCACGCCGAGCAGGCCGCTCTTGTTGCCGAGGTCTTCCAGCAACTGGGCGAGCGATTTGCCGGTGGCCCGCATCAGCACGGGCAACGCGAATGGGTCGAAATCCCCCACGCGGTTGTTGTGCGGCAGGCCGGACTGCGGACTCATCCCCAGACTGTTGGCCTGCGACACGCCGCCGTGCATCGCGCACAGAGAATTGCTGCCGCCGAGATGACACGAGATCACCCGCAGTTCGTTGCGGCCGAGCAGTTGCCCGATCCGCTGACCGATGTAGCGGTGACTCGCCCCGTGAAAACCCCACCGCTTGACGCCGTGCTGTTCCTGCCATTCGTGGGGAATCGCGTAGCTGCGGATTTCCGGCGGAATGGTTTCGTGGAACGCCGTCTCCAACGCGGCGACGAGCGGAATCTGCGGGAACGCCTGCCGGAGTTGCCGCATCGCCTTCGCATACGGCGGATTGTGAGCCGGGGCGATGTCGGACAAAGCCTCCATCGCCGTCAGCAGTTCCTCATCCACAATCCGGATGCCGCTCAGCTTCCCCGCGAAGACCGCCTTGAAGCCGATCCCCTGCACTTCCTCGGCCGACTTCAGGCAGCCCCACTCGGGGTGCATGAGGTGTTCGAGGCACAGCCGCACCGCCGCCGCGTGGTCGGGCACGTTGCGCGTGTCTTCCGCGCGGTGCGTGCCGATCTCCACGAAGCACTGGCTGTTCGGCTGCCCGATCCGGTCGATCCCTCCGCGCGCCAGTTGCCGCTCGTCCGTGAGGTCGAACAACCGGTACTTGAAGCTGGTCGAGCCGAGATTGGCGACGAGGATCTTCATGGGCCAAGGGTCTAGGGCTGAGGGCTAAGGGCCGGAGTCAGGATCGGAGGGTTTGACGAAAACTGCTTAACATTCGGCCGATTTGTTCGGCATGATCGTAAAGTGATTTGTAGGCCTCATCACTCACGAACCCCTGCCGAGAGGCGATGGCCAGATGCGACACCGTCTCCATCAACGAACCGTAGGCGATCTCCACAAATCGTGCGAAGTCGGTTGAGGACGAACGGCTGGAGCCTTCGGCGATGTTCGCCGCAATGGACACGGCCGACCGGCGCAGTTGCTGCGTCAAGCCGAACCGTTCATCGGCCGGAAAGGTCGCAGTCGTCCGATAGATCTCGTCCGAATAGCCGACGGCTTCCTGCCACACGTCGAGCTCCTCGAACTTGAACATCGCCCACGCCTTTGTCCGGCCCTTAGCTCTCAGCCCTTAGCCCTCAATCTCACACGAAGTGCTCCATCAACGACTTCTCCGGCCGGGCGATGATGTGGGCCGAGACCAGCTCGCCGACTTGCGAGGCGGCGGCGGAGCCGGCGTCGACGGCGGCCCGCACCGAGCCGACGTCCCCCTTGATGACGGTCGTCACGTAGGCGCCGCCGATCTGAATCTGTTTCACCAGCGTCACGTTCGCGGCTTTCAGCATCGCGTCAGCCGCTTCAATCTGGGCGACAAGGCCCTTGGTTTCGATCATTCCGATGGCGTCGTTCATGGTGGTCCAGGGTTGATGGTTGAGAGTTGATGGTTGAGAGCCACAGTGACATCGATCAGGGATGAGAACGTACGATTCTTCGCCGGCCCTTAGCTCTCAGCCCTTGGCCGGCTTCAGCTTCGGCAGAATCGCGGCCAGCTCTTCGTGCGGCCGCGGAATGACCTGCACGCTGACGACTTCGCCGATCTTCGCGGCAGCGCCGGCGCCGGCATCGACCGCGGCCTTGACGGCGGCGAC
>JAWXBB010000716.1:0-6354 GCA_034439795.1 Planctomycetaceae bacterium
AGGGCGAGCGGCGCGGCGTCAGCCCGCCGTGTCTTCATCGACGGGAGAAAGACACGGCGGGCTGACGCCGCGCCGCTCGCCTGGAGATCAGCCCACGGCGACGGTTTCTTTGTCGAGTCGCTGCGATGGCGGTGCGGTGCTGTCCCGATTCGGCTGGCCGCGGAAGAAGTCTTTCACGGCTCGTTCCACGCTTAAGGTCAAAGTGAACGACGCGGGGACGAGGAACAGCGTCAGCACCGTGGACAGCGTCAGGCCGCCGAGCAGCACGGCTCCCAGCCCGCGATACAGCTCGCTGCCCGCGCCGGGGAACAGCACCAGCGGCAAGAGGCCCAGCATCGTCGTTCCGGCCGTCATGAAGATCGGCCGGATGCGCGACTGCACGGCTTCGCGCACGGCGACGGCAGGCGAGAGGCCCTGCTCGCGCATCGTCTGCAGCGACAGGTCGATGATCAGAATCGGGTTGTTGACCACCGTGCCGATCAGGATCACGAAGCCCAGCATCGTCAGCACGTCCAGCGCTTGCGGGGCTTCGCCGCGGTAGATCAGATACCAGCCCAGCAGCTTGAGGCCCAGGAGGCCGCCGACCGCGCCGAGCGGCACGCTGAGGATGATGACGAACGGGTAAATCCACGACTCGTACAGCGCTGCCATCAGCAGATACGTGATGAGGAGCGCCAATGCGAAGTTGAACCACATCGCCGACCACGTCTGTCGCAGCTTGTCGGCGGTGCCGGCCAGCGTCAGCCGGTAGCCCCCCTGCAACTGCCCCGAATCCAGCAGTGGCTGCATCACGTCCCGCCGGATGATCGTCATCGCCTCTTCGAGCGGCATCGTGACCGGGGGCGAGACCTGAATCGTGATCGCCCGCTCGCGCTCGCGATGATTGATCTGCTCCGGGCCGCTGCTGAGCGTGACGTTGGCGACCGCGGCGAGCGGCACCAGTTCGCCCGACGGCATCGCGACCGGCAGGGCGCCGATGTCCTGCGTCTGCTGGGCAAAATCGTCGCGGCCGCGGATCGTCAGGTCGATCTTTTTCCCGCCGACGATATAGTCGCTGGCATAGGCGCCGTCGACCAGCGCATCCACCGCATAGCCCAGCTGCGACGCCGAGAGGTCCATTTCCGACGATTGCCACAGCTTCGGCGTCACGTGGACTTCCGGGTTGGACAAGTCGAGGCTGGGGACCGGCCGGGCCTGCGCGTCGGGGATGAGCATGGAGATCGGCTTCAGCAGCGGATTCGGCATCGTCGGCGGATCGCCCCCCAGAATGCGGCCGCCGAACTGCACGAGTTTCTCCAGTTCCGGGCCGGTGATTTCGATGTCGATGGTCCGTCCCGACTGCAAGCCCTGCCCGAAGAGACTGGTCTGGAACGCCACCGCGAACGTGCCGGGCAGCTTCGAGCCAATGCCGCGGACGACGTTCACCAGTCCGGCGGCCTTGAGCGGATCGTGGGCCTTGACGCCGAGGAACACCTGCCGGCCGCGGGCCACGAAGAAAAAGTCGCCGATGATCGGGGCGTCGAGCTTCTGCGCCGCTTCGCTGCCGGGATCGACGTCCCAGTACGGCCGCAGTTCGTCCTCGACGAACTGCCCCATGTCGGCGAGTTCATCGAGGTTGTAGCCCGGCGGGGGCAGCAGAATGCCCAACACCAGGTTGCGGTTGCCGTTGGGCAGATACTCGACCGCGGGCCAGAAGATGATGGACAGAATCACCGAGCCGACCACGAAGGCCAGCGTCAGCAATCCCTGCCGCATCGGACCGCCGAGAATCATCCGGTTGACGCCGTCCACGAACGCGACGAAGTACCCCGCAGCCCGATCGACAAAACCGATCAACCGCTGCGGAAACGACAACCGGCCCGTTTGTGCGACCGGCTCCGTCGCCAGCTCGGGATGACTGCGCAGCAACCGGGCCGCCGCGGGAGGCACGACGCAAATCGCCACCAGCATTGACAGCCCGACCGCCCCGCTGATCGCGATCGCAATGTCGCGGAACAACTGGCCGGCCTCTTCCTGCACGAACAACACCGGCAGAAACACCGCCAGGTTGGTCAGCGACGACGTGACGATCGCGCCCCAGACTTCCTTCGCGCCATTCACCGCCGCGACGAACGGCGGCTCTCCGTTCTGATAGCGCGTGTAGATGTTTTCCAGCACGACGACGCCGTTGTCCACCAGCATGCCAACGGCAAATGCGAGGCCGGCGAGACTGATGACGTTCAGCGACCGGCCCAGGAGCGCGAGGATCATGAACGTGCCGACGATGCTCACCGGAATCGGCAACGCGACAATCAGCGCGCCGCGGGCGTACCACAACCCGGCGACCAGGATCAGGCCGAGACAGACCGCAAACCACCACGGCGACCAGTACACCGCCGCCCAGCCGGTGAACAGAATGAACGGCGAGAACAGCAGCGTCCGCCGGTTGAGGTGCAGGAACAGCATCAGCACCACCATCGTCAGCGCGCCGCCGAGATAGATGTTCTCGTTGACCAGCCCGACGGCGGAATAGATGTATTCCGTCTCGTCGTAGACCTGGACGAGTTGCAGGCCGCGCGGCCGGAGAATATCGGCGTTCAGCGTGTCGTTCGCCTTTCGCAGGCCGGCCATCACGTCCAGCACGTTCGCGCCGGTTTCGCGAAGACAGTTGACGGCGATGCACGATTCGCCGAACCTTCGCACCAGGCCGTCGGGCTTCTTGAACCCGTCGCGGACCTGGGCGACGTCGGCGATGTAGACCGGCTTCCCCTCGCGGATCGCGAGCAGTTGCCGCTCGACCTGCTCCTTCGTCCGAAACTGGCCGAGCGTGCGGACCACCCAGCGGCGTTTGCCCTCCCAGAAGTCGCCGCCGGACGTGTCGCGATTCTGACCCCGCAGCACGAGCCGGACATCTTCGATGGTGAGCTGCCGGGCGGCGAGCTGCTCCGGATCGACGATGACCTCCAGCTGCTCTTCGAGGCCGCCGATGACGTTCGAGTTCGACACGCCGTCCACGCGCTCGAACGCGGCTTCGATGTAGTCCTCGGCGAATTTGCGGAGCTTGGTGACGTCGACGTCGGGCGGCAGGAGCACGGCGACTTCCGGGTGCGTCTTCGCCAGCTCGCGCAGCCGAAACATCGCCAGGCCGATGTTGTGCGACTTCTGGACGAGGTCCATCGGCTCGTCGAGCTCGGGATGCTCGCTGCGGAATTTCGCGAACTCGTCGTCCGTCGGATACCTTGGACTGAGAATGAACCAGCCGATGGGCGTGTTCGACGAGTTCGCCGTGCTGATCACCGGCTGATCGGCATTCTCGGGATACGACGGCACCTGCTGCAGCCGGCTGTTGACCTTCAGCAGCGTCTCCTCCATGTTCGCGCCGACCGCGAATTCGAGGGTGATGCGGCCCACCGAATCCATGCTCTCGGACGACAGCTTGGTCACGCCCTCGACGCTCTTGAGCTGCTCCTCCTGCTCCTGAACGATCTCCTGTTCGACTTCCTGCGGGCTCGCGCCGGGCCACCGCGTCTCGATGGTGATCGTCGGAATTTGGACTTCCGGCGTGAGCTGCATCGGCATCGACATCGCGCTGATGCCGCCGAACAGCGCGACCATCAGCACGCCGACGGAGACCTTCACCGGATTGCGGACGACCGCGTCGATCAGATTCATCGTCGAACTTTCGCGTCTCGCGCGTCGTAGCGGCTCTTAGGTTCGGTCCCCTCGCCCCCGCTTCGGGGGCGAGGGGACCGGAATGCTGCCCGCCTCTATGGTTGCACGGCCGATGTCGTCGTCGGTTGCGGTTCAACCGCCGTCGACGGCGGTTGCTCGCGAATCACCGTCACCGCGGCTCCGGGCCGCAGCCGCTCGTTGCCGAGGACCACCACTCGGTCGCCGGCCTTGAGGTCCGCCTGAACTTCGAGCCAGTTGCCGACGGCGACGCCGAGCTGCACCGGGACCGGCCGCACGACCTCTCCGTTGGCCGGGGCCGCCCCGGCCGGTTTGGCGCCTTTTGCCGCGGGGGCCGTATCCGGCGGCTTCGGCGTCAACGCATACACCATCGGCGTCGGACCGCCGAACACGATCGCATCTTTCGGAATCAACAGCGCATCGTGTACGCGGCCGACGGGCAGCGTCGCCCGCGCCAACATGCCGGCCTTCAGCACCGGTCCGTCGTCGCGGATCACGTTCGGCACGCCGATCTTGACGGGAAACGTCCGCGATTTGATGTCCGCCTGCGGCGAGATCTTCACGACTTTGCCAAGGTACAGCGGCGGATTGAGCGCGGGGATTTCGACGCGGACCTCCATGCCGAGCCGGACGTAGTCGATCTGAGAATCCAGCACGTGGGCCACGATTTCGACGTCGTCGAGAAACACCACCTCGGCGACAATCTGGCTGCGGCTGACCCATTCGCCAACTTCGGTCCGTTTGGCGACGACATAGCCGTCGAACGGCGCGATCATCGCGTGCTTCTTGAGCTGGTCCTTCAGCAACTGCACCGCTTCGGCCTGACCTTCGAGCTTGGCCTTCGCCTGGGCGATCTTCTCTTCGCGCGGTCCCTTCACGAGCAGCTTGTGTTCCTGCTCGGCCGCGTGAACCGCCCGTTCGGCCCCCACAGCCGCCGAACGGTATTCGTCCAGTTGCTCCTGCGTGATCGTCTGGCCCTGCCTGGCCAGTTGCGCGGCCCGCTTGAAGCGCGCCTCTGTGAACTCGTGCGCGGCCGTCACCGTATCCAGCCGGGCCTGCGATTGAGCAATTTCCTCGGGCCGCGAACCATTCTGCAACTCCCGCAACTCTTCCGCGCGCAAGCGTTGCTCGGCCTCCGCGGCGGAGATCTGCAGGTTGATCGTCTCGGTCAGCAACTGGCACAGCGTCTGCCCCTTGGCAACGCGCAGACCGACGTCGATCGGATACTGCACCACCCGGCCATCGACCGCGCTGCCGACCGAACTGGTCTTCGCGGGCATCACCGTGCCGACGAAGCTCTGCCCGTCGGCGACCGATCGCTGCTCGACGCGGGCCACCACGACCGGCGATGACGGCGGTGCCTGGGCCAACACCACCGCCGTCGGCAGCCACTGGCAGACCATCGCCAGCGTCAACACTCTCCATTCTCGCCGCGGCATGACCGCTCCTCGACAATGACACGAAAACATCACACAGGCTGTGGGACCGATTCCTCGGCTCCCAGGTTCGCATGGACTTTGCTCAACAGCCGCTTCAACTGCGCGACTTCCGCCGCCGACAGCCCCGCCGCCGCCGCCGCCCGCAGTTCCCGGGCGCAGTCGGTGATGCGGTCCCAAATCGGTTCGGACCGTGGTGTGAGCCGCAGGATCCGTCGCCGACGGTCGAGCGGGTCGTCGATCCGCTTGAGCAGGCCGGTCGCTTCCATCCGGTCGAGAATCCGCACCAAAGTGGGCGGTTCGATCATCATCTTTCGCGCCAGTTCGGCCTGCGACAATTCGCCATCGAACTTCAACCAGCCGATGACGTGCATCTGCCGGTAAGTGATGCCGTCCGGCGACAGGCGATCGATCATCGTGCGATGCCACGCCTGCGTCGTGACGGTGAGCCAGTATCCCAGACTCTCCTCGAAATCGTAGTCGGCCATGTCGCGGAGCCAATTCGTTAGCGCTGTTAACGATATGAGTATAGACCCCGATGCAAGCGCTCGCAAGCGGGGGGGGCGGAGGGCCAGACCGTCGGGGTGTGGTCGCTAATCGGTGGTCCTCAGATGTCAAGGTTAGGGGCTTGAGCAGCCCCGTAAGGGGCGACCGGCGTGTAGCCACGGGTGGAGCGGCGCGGCGGCCTGGCCGCCCGACGCGGAACCCGTGGTCAGATCGAACGCGCGGAGCTTGCCCCGGCAGGGGCAACGGAAGCCTGGGTCAACTCTTCAGCTTCCGCCGGCCCTTCGGGACGGGGCTGATCCCAACCCCTTCCCACGGGTTGCGCTTCGCCCGAAGCGGGCTGCGCTCCACCCGTGGCTACAGTCCGTGGCCCCTGCCGGGGCCGAGAAGACACACTCTCGACAAACGTCTTCCACCAATGAGCGAACCATACCAAACGGCCACAGACTCGACTACAGCAACCCGTACGCCGTCAGCGTCTGACGCAGCTTCTGTTCTTCGGCGGGGGCGAGCGGCGTCATCGGGAGCCGCAGCTCGCCGGTGTCGCGGCCGAGCATTTTCATGGCGGCCTTGAGCGGGATCGGATTGGTCGACAGCCCCAGCATGTCGCGGCAGAGCGTGAACAACTTGTGATGCCACTTCTGCGCTTCGGCGATGTTCCCCGCTTTCCACGCGGCAAGCAGTGCCAGCATGTCCTTCGGGACGATGTTGCCGACCACCGAGACAATGCCGCTGCCCCCCATCG
>JAWXBB010000717.1:0-4021 GCA_034439795.1 Planctomycetaceae bacterium
GATCGAAGACACCGTCGGCTACGCAGCCAGCAAGTTCGAGATCGTCGCCTTCAGCCCCGAAGACGCCAGCCGCACGGAGCTCGCGTACCTCTGCGAATGCTACCGCACGGCGATCGCCGCCGGGGCGACCACCATCGGCTTCCCCGACACCGTCGGCCTGCTCACGCCGGAAAAGGCCCGCGACTATATTCGCGGCATCCAGGACGGCGTCCCCAACATCGACCGCGTGCTGGTCGCCGTCCATTTCCACAACGACCTGGGATTGGCCGTCGCGAACACGCTGGCCTGCATCGCCGAGGGGGTGCAGGTCGTGCAATGCACGATCAACGGCATCGGCGAGCGGGCGGGCAACGCCTCGCTCGAAGAAGTCGCGATGGCCCTCGATCTGCACTTCGACCAGTACCGCCGCCGGGCGAAGATCGACACGAAACAACTCGTCCCGATCTGCGATCTCGTGCAGCGGCTGACCGGCATCAAACCGGCCCCCAACAAACCGGTCTGCGGCCAGACGATCTTCGCGACGGAAGCCGGCATCCACCAGGACGGCCTGCTCAAGAACCCGGACACCTACCTGCCGTTCCGGCCGGAGCGCGTGGGAGCGGCGGGCATCAACCTCGTCCTCGGCCGCCACAGCGGTCGCCGGGCGGTCGCGCATCGGTTGGACGAACTCGGCCTGCCCAGCGATGACGCCGCGGTGATCGCCATGCTCGACCGCATCAAGCAACTGCCGAAGGGCGTGATGCTGGACGACGCGCTGTTGCGGCAACTGTCATCGACATCGCAATGACGTGCCACTGCTTCGCAGTCTTCGGAGAAGCAGTGTGCTTCGAGTGGTGGACGACCGCTCGGCACTGCTTCTCCGAAGACTCCGAAGCAGTGGCACGACTGTTGGAAGAACTTGGTCTGCCGAAAGATGAGGCCGGCTGACTCATCCCAGGGGCTTACTCCGCGCGCTTCGCCGGTGGCGGCGCCAACTCCGCGTTCCATTTTTTCCACGCGGCTACCAAAGTCCGCACCTTGTCCGGATGCTGCTGCGAAAGGTCGCGGCTCTCCGCGATGTCGTCCGCCAGATTGACGAGCTTCACGGCGGCGTCCGCATCGAGCCGGTCCCCCTTGCCGATGTCGGAGAACAGTTTCCAGTCTCCCTGCCGAATGGCCCACTTGTACGACTCCGGTCGGCCCGGCGGGAAACTGAATCGCCAATACAGCGTCTCGTGGGGCGGCTCGGCTTTCTGACCCGTGAGGTACGGCAACAGGTTCACGCCGTCCAGCTTCGCGTTGGCCGGCACGCTGACTCCCGCGGCGGCCAGGATTGTCGGATGCAGGTCCAACTGGATCACCGGTTGATCGTACGTCGTGCCGACGGGCAATCGCCGCTTCCACTGCACGAAGAACGGCGTGCGAATGCCTCCCTCGCGAGTCTCCCCCTTGACGCCGCGGAACGGCGTGTTGCGCGAGGCGTTGACCTCCGTCGGGCCGCCATTGTCGCTGAAGAGGCTGATGAAAGTGTTGTCCTCGAGGCCGGCCGAGCGGAGTTTGTCGAGGACTGTGCCGATGGCGTCGTCGAGGGCCGACACCATCGCCGCATAGGTCCGGCGCTGCTCGTCTTGAATGCCCGCGAACCGCTCCAGATACCTGGGGCCGGCCTCCATCGGCCCGTGCGGCGCGTTGAACGTGAGGTACAGGAAGAACGGCTCCTTCTGATGCCGGTCGATGTAGGCCACGGCCTCGCGACCGAACGCTTCGGTCAACAGTTCCTTTTCCTTCGCATCCGTCCGGCCGCGCAGAATTCGGGGAACGGTTCCCATGGGGCTGCGGGGCAGGTACGGGTTGGCTCCGCCGAGAAAGCCGAAGAACTCGTCGAACCCGCGGGCTTCGGGGCGGTGCTCGTCGTCGGACCCGAGGTGCCACTTGCCGACCATGCCGGTGGCGTACCCCACGGCCTTGAGCCGGGCGGACAGCGTGGTCTCCTTCAGCGACAGGGCGCTGTCCGCGATCGCCGAGTTGTGCTCGTGTCCGAACCGCTGCTGATATCGCCCGGTCATGAACCCCGCCCGCGTCGGACTGCACTGCGGAGCGCTCACGTAGCCGTTGGTGCAGCGCACGCCGTTGTTGGCGATCGAATCCATGTACGGCGTGGGGATGTCGGTGCATCCGTGCACGCCGAGGTCGCCGTAGCCGAAATCGTCGATGATGATCGCAATGACATTCGGCCGGGCGTCCGCCGCGCGACACGAATCGGCTCCTCCGGAGCTCCACGCGAGGACACCCAAGCAGCAAACCGACAGCCAGCGGAGCCGAAACATGGCGCACCTTCTCCCGAATGAGTTTCGACGACCGTCGACGACGGCCGCGGATGTGGGGCAGCATCTTATCTGAATCGCTGTTGGTTTTCTCTCGCGCGCGTCGTACCATCGAAGGCGTCCCCGGGCCGAGACCGGCGGGACCTGACTCGTCGCTGTGACGAGCTGGACGATCTCGTCGGCCGCCCCTCTTGTGGAGCAACCCCGATGAAACATCTCCTGCTGGCGGCCGGTCTGGTCGTCACCGCGCTCTCCGGACTGGTTCAAGCCCAGGACAAGGCCAAGTCCGACCCCACCGGCACCTGGAAGTGGAAGGTCATGTTCAACGACCAGTCGCGCGATATGACGCTCAAGCTCAAACTCGAAGGGGACAAGCTCACTGGCAGCATGCTCGGCCGCAACGATCAGGAAACCAAGATCGAAGAAGCCACGTTCAAGGACGGCGCCGTCGCGTTCGCCGTCACTCAGGAGCGCAACGGCCAGAAGTCCACGACCAAGTACAAGGGCAAACTGGACGGCGACACCATCAAGGGCGAAACCGAACGCGAGCGCGGCGGCGAGGTCCGCAAGACCGAGTGGGAAGCCAAACGCGAGAAGACCGAGAAGAAATAGCCGAGCGGCGAAGCCAAGTAGCCGCGGCACTCCGTGACGCGAAATCTTCCGGTCACGGAGTGCCCGGTCTACTGTCCGCGGCGTCAGACATCACCGGCGGCGGTCGGATTCGCTCGCGCCTCCGAAGACACGGCCGACACGGCCGTGGCACACCAGCGCCCATGATCGGACTCTATCTTCGTGTGCCACGGCTGTGTCAGCCGTGCGTACGGTTCACAGAACGGGATTTGGCGGCTGGACATCCAGCCGCACAGGATGGGAACAGACGGTTCGATGTTTTGAAGGCTCATAATACGAGTGTTTCCCAACCAGGCAGCGGGATCATTCGATGGCAGAGAACGACGCAATAGAAAGCACGCGGGTCGTCGTCGAACTCTCCGGGGAAATTCGCGTCACCCTTTGCGCCGATGATTTAGCGTTTGCCCGGCGGATTGGTCTGCAGCGCACCGACGAGGCCCTGCGAATGAATCGGCCCGGACGGGCTGACTGTCCGCCGAACAATCCCCGGCAAGACGTCGATGCGGCTGCAGCCGAATTGGCATTCGCTCGGGCTATCGGTGTTCCACCATCGCTGTCCGTCACGCCGGATCCGGGACCGGATGTTGCGGAGTTCCACGTCAGGGCCACTTGGCGCCCAGATGGACATCTCATCGTTCGACCGGGTGAAGCGAAAGACAATTGTTACGTGCTGTTGATCGGTGAAGGTGTGCGGTGGCGCGTCATCGGCACGATTACGGGACGAAACGCGATGCGACAGGAGTTCTGGCGGACTCCGAACGCTCGGCCGGGATGCTACATGGTCCCGCAATCGCAATTGACGCGTCTGCCTCTGCGAGTGACGAAGCCGTCGTAGTTGCAGTTCCGGCTCCGTCTGACTTCGCCATCCACTAGTGCTTCGTCAGGCTAAGGATTTGGGGGAGAGGGATTTCCACTTCATGCGGGCTTCGTCGATTCGGAATTGCCAGTCGACGCCGCGTTGCTGGCGACGTGCCAGGCGGTCGTTTCGCTGCGCAGGGTCTCGAGGTCTCCGATCCGGCGGCCGGTGAGGCCTTGACGGGTCAGAGAACTCCGTTCGTTCTCCGCGATGTTCGGCCAACGGCCGTGCC